>JAAYIC010000037.1 GCA_012735195.1 Bacillota bacterium | reverse complement strand
TTTGGTGTAGGCTTTATCCAAAACTACGGTTTCCTGGGTTTGGTCGGGGAATGGGTCAGGCAGGGCGATCTTTGCCACTGTGGTCACTTTTTCCGGGAAAAAGACCGCCGCCTCAGCCCAAATCCCACCATTGCCCAATTCGCCGGCGAGATCAAACCCCAGGACGCGACGGCGGGGGAAGAAACGCGAAATCTCCTCCAGGATTAGATTTTCCAAGGGGTTCGCGGGATTGGTGATCTGCTCAATTTTTCCCTGGACCTCTTTGGCTGCCGGCAGGTCGTACCGGCCGTCCAGATAGCTTATGGAGAGATCGTACGCGCCGATCCGCCCGGCCAGTTTTACGCCGAAGGAGGATTCCTGCAAAGCGGCGGCCGGGAGGTTGAGTTTGATCTTATCTTCACTCAGGCCGGCAAATTCCGCCGGTAAAAACAGCCCAGTCCAACCGGTGGGGAGGCGGGCCGGGGTGAAGACTGGAACAAGGACGGCACTCACCGTCAAAGACCCCGGGTACCAGGTGAACTGGAAAGCGTCGGAACCCAGGCGCCGGCCGAAATCCTTAAAATCCGCGAGGTCCTGGGGGTTTATATTGTCGGTGGGGCTGACCAGATCCCCTGTGCCCCAGGGGATCAATTGGCGGCCGGCCCGGAAATCCATCCGGTCCAGGGGAAAATCGTAGATCTCCACATAGGCCTCGCGAACTTCGAGGTTCCAGGGGAAAATGCTCTCGTAAGCACCGAGCCCGGAAGGACCAGCCACTGCCGGTCGTCCCTGGAGATTGAGCCAGAATTCGCCGGTAAATTTGGCCGCTCCCAGCCGGGCCTCGGGCTGAAGAGTAAGACGTTGGGCGGCATGGGAGAATTCTTGCCCGTCTTGTAAACGCAAACGGTAGTCGCCGGCAAAACTGCCCTGCCAAGCCAATTGCGCGTGTGCGCACGTACTGTAGGTTCCGGCGGCCATGACCGCCAAAAACGGAACCAGCAGCAACGCAACTGTTAACCGTCTCATTTTCTCCTCTCCTTTCATCGGGTCAGGTAACGTTCGGTAAAGATATCATCCGCAAGGCCGCTGTCGAATTTCACTTCGGTAAAGAACATCTTTGACGAAGTACCGGCCTGTAAATCCTTCATCTCAGATTCCCGCGCTATCCAGTAACCGTTAATCTGTTCCAGTTTCTCCTGGACCATTACTTTGCGCGGCCGGTTGGCCTTGTCAAAGAATTCAATCTTGACCGGGAAGAAGATATCGGCCCTGACCTCTACGATTAACCGCCCGTAGTCGGTTACCGTCTCTTCCTTCGGTGTCAACTCCAAGCGGTAGAGACCGCCTTCTTCCGCCAGTAGTTTCGCATCCCAGTCAGTACTGTATTTCCGGGCTTCCATATCTTCATAGGTAAAGTCGGTCCCGGCAAATTTCTGGTTGCGGACATGCGAGGCGATGCGCCGGGTTTGCCGGTAGGCCGGCAGGTATAAATAGGTCATGCCGCCGGGCAGGGAAAGAAAGGCGATCCCTCTTTGCTCCGGCGGGGCCGTGAATTTTACCATCCGCCGGTCGCTTCCTTTCTGCATCATCACCATCTCACGATGGCTTTCATTCCCTTTGGCATCGGTAATCACCAGTTTTACGTGAATTTCCTGGTCCCGGGGGGCGCTGACCGTCTGGTCCAGCCGTTCCATGATTTGGCCGGCGGTAAGTTTCCCGGCAGCGGCCGCCGGAAACAGCAACCCGGGAAGGATGAGCAATAACCCGAAGTAGAAAAGGGATTTTTTCATTCTTCTCTCTCCTTTCATTTGTTCATCTCAGTTTTTTTATTCCCATTTTTCCCGCTGGCGACCGGGCGCCGGAGAAAAGCAAGACCGCGGGGAGGAGAATGATGGCGCCAAACCCGGAACCCAGCATGGTAACGAAGACCAGGACCCCAAAACGCTGGATGGGGACAAGCTGGCTAAAGACGAGGCTCAGGAAACCGAAGGCCACGGTGAAGACATTGATCAGGATTGCCCGGCCGGTGGTGTTTAAGGTGATTCGCACCGCAGTCTCTACCGGCAGATTTTGCGTGCGCGTATCGGCCAGTTCCTGGCGGTAGCGGCTTAAAAAGTGGATGGAATAATCAATGCCAATCCCAATGGTGACACTGGCCACGAGGACGGTGGCAATATCCAGGGGGATCTTGGCATAACCCATGAAACCAAAAACCAGCGCCAGGGTGAAAAGGATCGGGATCAGGCCGAGTAAACCGCCGGCCAGTGAACCAAGGAGGAAGAGCATGATGATGAAGACCAGGAGCACGGCAAAGATTAAACTCTGGAATTGACTCTTGAGGATGGAGAGATCCAGGTTCCGGTAGATGACCGGCATCCCGGTCTGGCTGAACTTGACCAGTTCCGGGTTGATTCCGGCGGTATATTCATTGATCGCGGTGACCAGCTGATGGGCGAGTGAACCCTCCAAACTCCCGGCTATTCGCGCTTGAATAACCGCTTCTGTCCGCCCGGCATTGACCAGCTGCGTCATGACCTCTTCGCCCTCCAGGAGGAACCAGAGGTTCATTACCTTGCCTTTCGTATCCGGGAGCACTTTTCCTTCGCCCATTGCGTTGTTAAGCTCTTTCAGCAGGTTAACAACGGATTGGGTGCTGTGGATACCGTCCTGGGCAAGCAGGAACTCCTCCATCTTTTCCATCTCCCGCAAAACCGCGGGATCTTGAATATCTCCTTCGGCCAAAATTTGGATAATACCGGAACCGCCAAATTTTTCATCCAGAATTGCTTCCGCCTGCCTAATCGCGGTCTGCGGCTGGAAATATTCGACCAGATTGACCCGCCGGCTGATCCGGGGGATACCCGTGAGGGCAAGGATGGTCAGGAGGACACCCACCCAAACAATGGTTTTCGGCTTTTTTGTGACCAGTTTTTCAATCCCCGGGGTTATCCGCCCGGTAACACCCCTGTTTTTTGTTTCCTCTTGTTCTTTGTACTCCCGGTCCGGTTTCTTCCTTTTCAGGGCAAGGAGGGCCGGGATAAAGGTGAGAGAGATGAAGAGGGTGAAAAGGACACCCAGAGCGGCGAAAACACCGAATTCCTGGATCATTACCAGGTATGATCCGAAAATGAAGGAGATAAAACCGGCGATCGTGGTTAAACCGGCCAGGGAGACCGGGGTTCCGACTTCATACAAGGCAGTGGCCAGGCCGTCGTTGGTACTGGTAACACGGGTCTCGTTGAATCTACTGAGCACGTGGATGGTGTAGGCATTTCCCACTGCGAACAGGACCACAGGGATGACATTGGAGATAATCGACAGTGGAATTTTGAGGAGACTCATGACCCCAAGGGTCCAGATGAGACTTATCGCCACCGCAAGCAGGGGTAAAAAGACTCCTTCCCATTTACGGAAGCCGAGGTATAAAAAGATGATGATCACCAAGCTGACCATGGGGATGAGAACTTTCAGGTCGTCGGTGATCATATTATTCAAATCCAGGATCATGAAGGGGATCCCGCCGTAATAGATTTTCATGGCCGGAGCTGTTTCGGCAACGATCTCTTGCAAACGGCGGCAGGTTGCCACCTGGTCGGAGTTGGTTTGGAGCCGGCAGATGATGAGCGTGGCGGTGGCGTCCTCTGTGACCAGGTTGTTACGGAACATCTCCTTGGAGAGGGTGTACTCCTTTAATGCGGTCAACGCCTCCGGATCGCGGGGCAAATTGGCCGTATCGACCAACCGTCCGATTTCAAACCCGTATTCGTCGGTTTTAATGTCCAGCGTATTGGTGAGACTGGTCACATAAGCAACCCCCGGCTCCAACTGTAAGCGGGTGGTCAGTTCATGGATAACGGCAATGGTTTCGGGGGTGAAGATCTCCCCGGTTTCCAGGACGATCATGGCCAACGAATTGCCACCGTATTCCTCGCCCAAGTAGTTGAGGAGTTGGACATCCGGGTCATTTTTTGGGAAGTAACTGAGAATATCCGGGTTGATCCTCAGGTTCCGGAGGAAGAAGCCAAGAAACAAGGTGATAAGGGCAAATACAACAATAACTAGCCGGTTTTTTTCAATGATTAGTTTTGCCAGTTTCTTCATGACGGTCTTCCTTTCAAAAATATTGGTTCTGCATGAACCGGCGTCATCCGGTATGGATAGATCTTAGCGATGGCGCGCAGTTCATGGGGACAAGGCGCAGGCGCGCAAAGATGCGGCGCAGAATGCGCGGGGCAGAACAACTGACCAATCGAGTCTTTTGTTCGAATGGTCGGTAAAAAAATTTACTTCCTGACCAGGCCGTGAAAAAGGATATCCAGCAGGCTGTCGATATTGGTCTCAACTTTTTTTATGTCCGGTTCCAGCGCCCAGGAGTACTCCAACCCTTTGGCCGCGGTAAAAATGGCGTAAGCCGTCAGTTCCAGGTTCTTCACGGCGAAGACCCCTTTTTCCAGCCCTTCTTTGAGAATACCGGTAATGGTCTCAATCTCGTAGCGGTTATAATTCTCGCGCAAGCGTTCAATAAAACCGTAGCTCTCCAAGTATTCGTCTTTAAAGGCGTGGAAAAGGTTGGCCACCCGTTTGAACGCCGCCATCCTCGTGATCACATAAGCACGGAATTTTTCCTGGGGGGTTTTTTCCGCAGCCACCGCCCGGGAGATTTCGCCTTTGACCTCTGCCGCTTCCTGTTCGACAACTTCCCGGAAGACCTCTTCTTTGCTTTTGAAGTAATGATAAAGAGAGCTTTTGGCTTTTCGCGCCGCCTGGGCAATCTCATCCATTGTCGCTTTGCGGAAGCCATAACGGGCAAAAATTTCCCTGGCGGCTTCGATAATGTTTTGCCGGGTATTTATCTCTGCCGGGTTGGAGTGGTCCATTGTTTTTGACCCCCTTCAGCGGTCTCAAGGCTAATGTGGAGAGACACTGGCTTCGACCAATCGAACAAAATAGTTCTTTAGTCCAAAATAACACACCCGGGTAATCTTGTCAAGGATGGCGAAATTTAAATTTCTTTAGAAAGGAATATGCCGGTTTCAGCCGAAATATGAAATATGGTCGTTCCTCTTTTTTCTGCGGGGATATCAAGCGCAGGGAAAATGAAAAAAATGGGGTTGACGGCGGATGCTTTATATTTTCAGGCATTTATCTTCTTATCTGGCGCCTTATAAAAAAGCATTTGGTCTGGCTGTGACTCTCACCCTGGTCCAAAACGGCCTCAATTATCTGTTTCCCCAGTTTATTAAGGGTATTTTTGACCGAGTCTTTCCCGGGATCAAAGAGGAAAAAGGCCTCCTTATCTTACTGGCCTGGTGTGCCGGGATCCTGCTCCTGGGTTTGCTCCGCGCGGCGGTGCTACGTTTTGGGATCATCAATTATGAGGGGACGGCCAACCGGATCGCCGCCGATCTGCGGAATGCGCTGTATGAGAAGTTGCATAAAGCCCCGCTTTCCTATTACGGGACTATGCGTACGGGTGATCTGATGTCCCGGTTAACCCTTGATGTCCAAATGGTGCAGATGTTTTTTTCTTTTGTTTTCAGCCACGCCCTCAGTTGCGCTTTAACAATCGGGGCGGTTATCCTCCTCATGTTTCTGGCCAGTTGGAAGATGGCCCTGATTGTCTTGGCTTTTCTCCCCGTAATCATCGTGGCCTTGGTCAGATTCAGCAGGAGAACGGCAAAGGGGGTCAAGGACCGCCAGGAACAGGCAGGGAGCTTGACCGCGGTTTTACAGGAGAATATCACCGGGATCCGGGTGGTGAAATCCTTTGCAACTGAGGAACAGGAGATTGAGAAGTTTAGAGAAGAAAACTGGAAGCTGCGCGGGGCCAATTTACGGGTAACGCTCCTGAACGCCCGCATGCTTCCTTTATTAATCCTTTTCAGTGGCGCCGGCACCCTAGTCGTTTTGGGCGTGGGCGGGTGGTTGGTCTCTGCCGGGGAGATTACCATCGGTTCTTTTATGGCTTTCAATAGCTATCTGGGACTCTTGGGCTGGCCCATGTGGATGCTGGCGCCAACCTTAAGCCATGTTAAACAGGCGGAAGGTTCGGCCCGGCGTCTGTTGGAGATTTTTCAGGCGCCGGAGGAGGCCCGCCCGGTAAAACCTGTACGCCGGGTAATCCGGGGGGAGATCCGTTTTAAAGATGTTTCCTTTGAATACACCAATCCTGAGGGAACCGTTGCTGTTTTGGAGAAAATTAACCTCCGGATCGACCCCGGGGAAAAGGTGGCGGTAATCGGGTTGACCGGTTCTGGAAAAAGCACTCTGGTTAATCTGATCCCCCGTTTGTTCCGGCCCACCTCCGGCAAGATCTATCTGGACGGCATCGATCTAAACGATTGGGACCTGGATTCATTAAGACGCCAGATTGGCCTGGTGGACCAGGAGACTTTTCTCTTCTCCACCACCATCGGGGAGAATATTGCCTTCGGCGCGGTGGAGACCGGCCCGGAGGCGGAACGTGCGCGGGCAATCATCAACTCCGCACAAAAAGCCCGTATTCATGATTTCATCGTCAGCCTGCCGGAACATTATAACACCATTGTTGGGGAAAGGGGGGTGGGGTTGTCCGGCGGGCAAAAACAACGGGTGGCAATTGCCCGGGCGCTTTTCACCAACCCAAAGATCTTGATCCTGGACGATTCCACCTCCAGCGTGGACCCGGAGACCGAAAAAGAGATCCAGGAGTCGTTGAAAGAATTGATGGCCGGCCGGACCACGATTATCGTCACCCAACGGATGTCCATGGCCCGTCTGGCCGACCGGATTATCCTTCTTTCCAGCGGGGAGATTAAGGCCGAAGGGGAACATGGTTTTCTTTATGATTCCAACCAGTATTACCGTCTTCTCCATGATATCCAGTTAAAACAGGTGGAAAGACCGGAAGAAGAACTCCTGCGCGGACTGGAGGGTCTGTAGTGGAAACGCTGAAGATAAATACCTACCGCCGCCTGGTCCTGCAGGAAGAAGAGGAAGACTACAGAAGGCCTTTTAACCGGGAGTACCTTTCCCGTCTGGCCAGGTACCTCCGGCCTTACCGGAAAGCGGTGGTTGTCGTCTGCCTCTCCTCCATAGCAGGAATCCTCTTTTCGCTGTTGGGACCTTATCTGATCAAGATTGGTATTGATGAATATATCGTCCCGCGGCAAATGGCCGGTTTCCAGCGGGTCATTCTCCTTTTGGCCTTGACCATCGCCGGCCAGTATCTTTCCCTGCTGCTGCAAGGCGTCCTGGCGGCAAAGGCCGGCCAGAGCGCCATCTTTGACTTGCGTCAAGAGCTTTTCAATCATCTGCAAAGCCTCTCTTTGGGCTTTTTTGACAAGCAAAAGGCCGGGCGCCTTATTACCCGGGTAACCAATGATGTCGACTCTTTGCAGCAACTGCTTTCCTCCGGTATTACCACCCTCGTCACCGACACGCTCTCATTTTTTGGGGTCTTTGCCTTTATGATCTGGATGGATTGGCGGTTGACCCTTGTCACCCTTATTACCCTGCCAATCATCATCTGGCTGGTATTTTATGTCCGCCGCCGGCTGCTCATGGGGTGGCGGCGGATCCGGAAGAAATTGGCGAATGTCAATGCCACTTTGAATGAGTCGATCTCCGGGATCCGGGTCACGAAGGCCTTTAGCCGTGAGAAAGAAAATTACCGGATGTTCGCGGGGATTAATAATGAGCACTTCCAAGCCGCCCAGAGAGTGGTGCCGTTATCCGGTTTTTTCTGGTCCTCGGTGAATTTCCTGAATTACCTTGGCACAGTATTGATCTTGGCCATCGGTGGTCTTTTGCTCCGTTACGACTGGGTGACGTTGGGGGTGTTGGCGGCCTTCATGAACTATGTCAACCGCCTCTTTCAGCCCATTATGAACCTGAGCACCCTCTTTAACATGATCGCCACGGCCATGGCTTCCTGCGAACGGATCTTTGAATTGATGGATATAGCGCCGCAAGTAAAAGAGGTGGTCAATCCCGTGGCCATCGGCGAAATCAGGGGAGAGGTTGAATTCAGGAATGTCAGTTTTAAGTATGGCGGTTCCGATGAAGTTCTTCAGGATTTCAACCTGCATGTACGGCCCGGGGAAACTGTGGCCCTTGTCGGGCCGACCGGGGCGGGAAAAACAACGGTGATCAATGTTTTATGCCGTTTTTACGATATAACCGGGGGCAAGGTCCTGATCGACGGGATCGATCTGCGAAAAATCGCCCTGAAAGATTACAGGCAACAGATTGCCATTGTTCTACAGGACAACTTCGTCTTCTCCGGGAGTATTGAGGAGAATATCAAGTACGGTAAGGCGGATGCCACCAGGGACGAGGTGATCGCCGTCGCCAAAGCCGTAGGGATCCATGATTTTATTACTTCTCTGCCGGCCGGTTACGCCACGCAAGTACACGAGCGCGGCAGTCGTCTTTCCATGGGGCAACGGCAGTTGCTTGCCTTTGCCCGGGCGTTGATCCGCGATCCGAAAATTCTCATCCTGGACGAGGCGACCTCCAGTATTGATACGCAGACCGAGTTGGCGATACAGATCGCCCTAAAGCGGATTTTGGCGGGTCGAACCGCTTTTGTCATCGCCCACCGCCTTTCCACCATTAAACGGGCGGACAGGATCGTTGTTATTGACGGCGGGCGCATTGTTGAAGAGGGAAAGCACGATGAATTGCTGGCGAATAAAGACGGGCTTTACCGGCGGCTCTATGAAAGCCAGTTCCGGGAGGACTAGTCGCTCGCAAGCGTACGGGCGGCGGTAACGGCCGAGTCCAGCCGGTTGTACTCAAAGAGGCTTAGTCGCGTGCAAGCGCCCGGGCGGTTGTGCCGGTACATATGGGGAAGACGTGGCAGAGACGGTAAAATCCGCACAAATCCTTTGCCTTTGGGTGATTTAAGCATCGCAAAGAAAAGACAAAAAAAGTTTTTTAAAAGAGGAAATGAAAACTTTTTGTTGAATAATATTAATAAAATTACAAACGTTTGCAATACGACGACTGTAACTTGCGAGGGGTACCATTGATAACAATAAAGGACGTGGCCAAACGAGTTGGGGTTTCACCGAGCGTGGTCTCCCGGGCTTTAAACAACCGCTATGGCGTAAAAGAAAGTACGCGGGAGAAAATTGTCCGGGTAGCCAAAGAGATGGGTTATTACCCCAATGCCGTGGCCCGGAGTCTGGTGACACGAAGAACGGCAACGATCGGGGTGATGATGGCCGATCTTTCCGAACCATATTATACGCAGATCATAAAAGGGATGGAGTTTTCAGCCAGTAAAACCGGATATACCCTTCTGTTCTCCAATTCCTATGAGAGTTTGGAAAAGAGTAAGGTACTGGAGAAAATGGTTTATGCCGAGCGGGTGGACGGCGTAGTTATCGTCGGGAGCAATATTGAAGAGCAAGAGTACATTTTGAAACTGGTGGAAAGGAAGGTTCCCTTTGTTCTCCTGGAGCGGGATTTTGCCGACCCCCGTATTAACTGCGTATACGTGGATAATCTATACGGCGGCTATCTGGCCACAAATTACTTGCTGAACAAAGGGCATACCAGGATTGCACATATATCCGGTAAGATCGGTTTTCAGGTGGCCCTGGACCGGCTGGAGGGATATAAAAGGGCGCTCCGTGAAGCGGGTCTGCCTTTTGACGAAAAACTGGTTATTACAGGAAATTTTGTCTGGCAGGATGGATATGCGGCGATGAAACAACTCCTGCGGTCCCGGCCACGGTGCACTGCGGTTTTTACCGCCAACGACACCACGGCTTTCGGCGCACTGCAGGCCATAACAGAAAGCGGCCTGTCGGTACCAGAGGATATAGCAGTTATCGGTTTTGATGATCTGGAGTTTTCATCCTTGACAAATCCCCCACTAACCACTGTACACCAACCACGCTACGAAATGGGCAAAGAAGCGGTAAGAATTGTCACCTCTCTGTTGCAACAAGGGGCTTCAGAAAAAGGGGTCAAACTCTGTTACCGGCCGAAGATTATCGTCCGGCGTTCCGCTTAGTATTTTCGTATTGTAATTATAAAACAGCTACAGAAGCCCATATACGCGCTGATATTCCCACAGATTTTCGCCTGGTATACATTGGAAAGGCTTGCCCGGCAAGCCCGACTTCTTCGTAGAATAGTCGCTTCGGAAAGGAGGTGAAGAGCCCGGCAAGAATTCTTAGTCTCCCATATCAATCATTTATAACTTCCCGAAAAAAAAGGAGGTATCTGGTGTTGAGAAGAAGGATTTGGGTTACGCTCTTCCTGGTGGTTGCTTTATTGTCCTGGGTTTTGGTGCCGGTCTCCGCGAAAAAGGTTAAGCTGACCGTTTGGGGACGGGACCTTCCCGACGACGATCCGGCCCATGCCTACATAAAGGCGTTGGTCGAAGGTTTCCAGGCGAAGAACCCCGATATTGAACTGGAATACGTGGCCCTTGGTGATCCGGGACTTACGGACAAAACCAAGGTTGTTATGGCCAGCAATACGGGGTTGCCTGACATCTTCCAGAGCTGGGGCGGTTCGGTCATGGGCGGTTATGCCGATGCCGGGCGGCTGCTGGACTTGACAAAAGAGTTGAAAGACATCCCGGGCAGCGCCGCCGCACGTCAGGCTATGACCTGGAAGGGTAAGATTTACGGTGTGGCGCCGTTCTTCGCCATTGCCGGTATTTTTGCCAACGAAGACCTTTTCAAGGCCCATGGTCTCGAAATACCCAAGACCGTAGCCGAACTGGAAAAGGTCTGCGACGCCTTCTTGGCCAAAGGAATTCAGCCGATTGCCTGCGGTGCGCGGGATAAATGGCCGGTACTGGCGCTCTACATGTACCTGACCAACCGCTACGGCGGATCTGAGGCCTTTGCGAATGCTCAAGCCAGAAAAGCTCGTTTTGACAGCGAGCCGTTTGTCAAGGCCGCCCTCAAATATCAGGAGTGGGCAAAAAGAGGGTATTTTGGCGAGAAACCGCTGAGCGAAGCCTATGGTGACGCCCAACAATTGATGGCTACCGGGAAAGCCGCCATGCACATTACCGGCTCCTGGATGTGCGCTCAGTATTCCGACCCGGGATTCACCGACCAGAGCATCGGCTTCTATGCCTTCCCCATCCTCGAAGGCGGCAAGGGTAAAGCCACCGACATTATGGGCCAGACCGATATCGGTTTTGCCGCCACCCGTGTGGCAAGGAAAAAGAAGGATGCCGTTGTCCGGTTCATGAAATACGCGATGGATCCGGAACCCTGTTCCGCCGAGCCCGGCCGGATCTGCTCCGTACCGGGAGTCAAATCGCCTTCACGGTTGAACGCAATGGCCTCCGCTGTCTTCGCCACCGCGGAAACAGTGCAATTCTGGTGGGACCAGGACCTGCCGCCGATGGTGACCGGGCCCTTGAACGACACCATGCAGAACTTCTTCCTGCCTGATGCTGACGTCAAGAAAGCCTTGACCCAGTACGAACAGCTGGTAGAAGACAACGTCGGCCCTGTCAAGTAAGGAAAAGCCGTAATTTACTCTGCAATTACCGGTGGGGGCACAATACTTACGCCCCCACCGGTTTGCCAATAACCAAGAGTACGTCGGCATTTCCTGGCAGCCGGGAATCTAATTTAGGAGGTAGTCGGGGATGGAAAAAGCCGCTGTAGGCAAAGTCTCCCAAATTCGCATGAGAAAAGAGAAACCAAAGAAGAAAGCACGGGATTGGCACAGTATCACCTTTCAGGCGCTTTTCCTCTTGCCTGCCCTGGCCTTTCTGATCATCTTTATGTATTATCCTATTGTCGAGACCTTTCGCACCTCGCTCTACCAGACCACCGGGTTTGGACCGGCCAGGTTTATAGGGTTGCAAAACTACGCCAGATTGTTTGCGAACGAGGAGTTCCGCACCGGATTCGTTAATGTTTTAGCTTGGGCTTTTTGGAGCGTTGTCATCCAGATCCCCCTGGCGTTTTATATCGCTTTTACCTTGGTTGTTTATAAAACCAAGATCACCGGTTTTTTGCGGGCTGTTTATTACCTGGCCAGCGTTATGCCTTCGGCAATCACAGCCATGCTTGGCCGGTTTATTTTTGCCCCGACCTTCGGCGTTATTTCCAGCCTGGCCACTAGACTTAACTGGAAGTGGCTGGGGAGCATCGACTTTTTGGGCAACCCGGATATCGCCTTCTGGTCGTTGTTTGCCATGGCAACTTGGGCATATACCGGTTTTAGTATCGTTTACTTTATGGCCAACATTGAACAGATCCCAATGGAGATCCGGGAAAGCGCCCAACTGGACGGGGCCAACCTCTGGCAATACGCCCGGTATATTGCGATCCCGATGGTTTCCTACCCTATCCGGATTATCGCCATTATCAGTACGGTCGGCAGTTTAAAACTTTTTGACCTGCCGTGGTTGATTACCGGCGGCGGGCCGGTATACGCCACAACGACCCTGGCCATTATCCTTTACAAACAAGGTTTTGTCAATTGGCAGTACGGAAGGGCTGCCGCGGTAGGGGTAATCATCTTTTTACTCTCATTGATCTTCACCGTAGCCCAGTTCTCGTTCCAAAGAAAGAGTGGTGAACTCGATTGACAGATTACACAGTATCCGAAATCTACATCCGCAAACTGAGGATTGCCCGCCGGCGAACGCTGGCGATCAAGATAATCAATGTTATTATCCTGATTATCCTGGCCTTAGCGGTTATTTTACCGATCCTTCTCCCTTGGTTTTTTGTTTTCAAAACCCGGCTGGAGTTCTCCTACAGCCCATGGAGCTTGCCGACACAAATCCGCTGGAACAATTTTCAGGAGGCC
This sequence comes from Bacillota bacterium, assembly GCA_012735195.1. Classification (GTDB taxonomy): domain Bacteria; phylum Bacillota; class UBA4882; order UBA10575; family UBA10575; genus JAAYGG01. Next base: position 23,696 of record JAAYIC010000037.1, on the reverse strand, counting down.
TGGGTGGCAATTAAAATCGGGCAGGGTCTGCTCAACACCTTATGGGTTTGCATGGGCGCAATCGCCGGTACGGTACCGGCGGCGGCCATGGCCGGTTATATCTTCGCCCGTTACCAGAGCAAGGTAACGGAGGTCCTGTTCTACGCCGTCCTGGTGGGTTATTTTATCCCTGTCCATATGGTACTGATCCCGCTTTATCAATTCACCAGCAGAATAGGGATAGTCGACACCTTGCCTGGGCTTTTCCTGCCAATGGCGGCTTTTGGCATCCCGTTTTGGACCATCATCTACCGGTCATTCTTCCGCGGGCTTCCCGGGGAATTGGCGGAAGCCGCCCGGATCGACGGCGCGGGACATACCGGCACCTTCTTCCGGATTATGCTGCCGCTGGCCAATCCGGCAACAATCCTCGCTGTGTTGCTGGTCTTCATTGGCGCTTGGAGCGATTACTTATTGAGTTTGATTTTGATTAACGATCCAAAACTCTTCACCATGCAGTTGCGGATCGCGCAATTCCTTAACCAGTACGGCACAGACCATATGCCGCGGTACGCGGCGGCGGCGGTTATTGCCTCCGCTCCCACCCTCTTATTGTATATCTTTGGCCACCGTTGGATCATCCGCGGGACTCTGGCCGGTGCCTTAAAAGGATAGGAACGGGGGGAGCTACCGTCCTGCCGGTGTCCGCTTTGCTGACCGCAAAGCGGTTCGCATCGCGATCCGTAATGCGAGCCGCACTGCGATCCGCATAGCGGACTGCCGCCATTAACAGAAACCTGCTACCGGCGGATCTCCGCCGGTTGTTTAATTATGGAAAGACCAGGGTTATACGAGGAGGTCGTTTTAATGCAGGAAAAACAGGAAACAAACGCGGTCTACCTGGATCCGGAGCGGACAGCGGAGGAAAGGGCGGAAGATCTGGCCGGCCGGTTGACATTGGAAGAGAAGATCGGCCAGTTGCTGCATTTTTCTCCCGCCGTGCCGAGGTTGGGGATTCCCGGATATGTATGGCAAAACGAATGTCTGCACGGGGTGGCAAGAGCCGGCATTGCCACCGTGTTTCCGCAGGCCATCGGGATGGCCGCCTCGTTTGACCGGGATCTGGTTTACCGTGTGGCTTCGGTAATTGCTTTGGAGGCGCGGGCAAAACACCACGAGTTTTCACGCCGGGGCGACCGGGGAATGAATAAAGGCCTTACTTTCTGGACGCCGAACATCAATATTTTCCGGGATCCCCGCTGGGGGCGGGGACAAGAAACCTACGGCGAAGACCCCTACCTCACCAGCCGGCTGGGGGTGGCGTTTATCCGTGGGTTACAGGGCGACCGCCCGAAATACTTGAAGGCGGCCGCCTGTGCCAAGCATTATGCGGTCCACAGCGGTCCCGAACCTTTACGTCACCGGTTTAACGCCGTGGTCAGCAAGAAGGATCTGCGTGAAACTTACCTCCCGGCCTTTTGCGCTGCTGTCCGCGAAGGAAAGGTGGAAGCGGTGATGGGCGCCTACAACCGGGTGAACGGCGACCCGGCTTGCGCCAGCAAGAGTCTTCTGGTAGATATCTTGAGAAAGGAATGGGGTTTTGCCGGTCACGTTGTCTCCGATTGCGGTGCCATCCATGATATCCATAAACACCACAGGGTGACGGCCTCGCCGGCGGAATCGGCGGCCCTGGCTGTAAACAACGGCTGTGATTTAAATTGCGGCTGGACCTACAGTGCCCTGAAAGAGGCGGTAAAAGAAGGCCTGGTTTCCGAAGAAACAATTACGTCGGCAGTGGTCAGGGTTCTTACAACCCGGTTTAAACTGGGGATGTTTGATCCGCCGTCCATAGTTCCCCTGGCCGGTACCCCATACGAGGTAAATGATGCTGAAGACCACCGCCGGCTGGCCTTGGAGGCGGCCGTGAAATCCATAGTCCTGCTGAAAAACGAGAACAGCCTCCTGCCGCTGGACAGGTCGAAAATCCGCACCATTGCGGTGATCGGCCCCAATGCCGACAACAAACGGGTTCTCCTGGGGAATTACCACGGCACACCCTCCAGGTACGTGACGGCATTGGCAGGGATCCGGGAAGCCGCCGGGCCCGGCATCAATGTGATTTACGCTGAAGGGTGCGAACTTAATGTTACCTGGATGAGCTTTTGGGGGAGAAAAGCTACAGCCGGGTTCACCGAGGCGGTCGCCGCTGCCGAACGCGCCGATGCGATCGTACTCTGCCTGGGGATCTCTCCTGAACTGGAAGGGGAAGAGGGTGACGCCCCGGCTTCCGAAGCCGGTGGGGACCGCTTGCGCCTTGACCTCCCGGGGATGCAGGAGGAACTTTTGAAGGCTGTGGCGGCCGTGGGAAAACCTGTGATTCTGGTCCTCTTTAACGGCAGTCCCGTAACGGTGAATTGGGCACAGGAAAACATCCCCGCGATTATTGAGGCCTGGTACCCCGGGGAGGAAGGCGGGACCGCCCTGGCCGGGGTCTTATTTGGCGATTACAATCCCGCCGGCCGGCTGCCGGTGACCTTCGTCAAATCCTTGGATCAATTACCGCCTTTTACCGACTATAGCATGAAGGGCCGGACTTACCGGTATATGGAAGAAGAGCCGCTTTATCCCTTTGGCTACGGGTTGAGTTACACAACCTTTGCCTACAGCGATCTCACGGTCAGCCACAGGAAACTGGCCACTACTGACCAGAAGGAACTTGGGGTAAGTGTTACCGTGACAAACACTGGGAAACGGGCGGGGGAGGAAGTGGTCCAACTTTATTTATCGGCTCCGGGCGCCGGTGTTACCGTCCCCAAATGGGAATTGAAGGGTTTCGAGCGGGTTGCGTTGCAACCCGGAGAAGCAAAAAGAGTAGAATTCTCCTTAAGCAGAAGGCAGTTGGCATCGATTGATCAAGAGGGCGATTGCCTTCTGGAACCGGGCGGGTACAGAATATATGTGGGCGGCCGTCAACCCGACGACCGCAGCCGCCAACTGGCCGGCACCGAGGTTCTGACCGTTGAGGTAACAATCGAAGGAGAAGCCATTAAACTGCCGTATTAGAACGGCAGTCCAGGGTAGTCCAGAATGTAGCACGGTATTGCCGCAATAACCTTTCCGGCTGAAAAGCCGGTTTTTTATGCCCGGAAATTCTCCAGATACCGCTTTTATCAGGGAGAAATTTTTCTATTTGTTTTATTGCATAATTTTGCAGTCTGTGATAAAGTCAAGTTAAACGATGATCTACTGCTACTAAGGGTGATTGAGAAATGAGGATTCGCTTACGCTATCTTATTTCACGTTTTCCAAGTCATGCCGAGATCTATATTTCCTTGATTATCATGATCGCCGTTGTTATCGGCTCCATCGGATTGATCCGGGGTTTGTATGATGTCTATTTGAACGCGCGGAATATGGAGTTTTTCCAGGATTTTCTCGGCTATGCTATGACTCTAGTTATCGCAATTGAGTTCATTAAGATGCTTTTACGCCATACCCCGGGCAGTATTATCGAAGTATTGCTTTTTGCCATGGCCCGGAAATTGATTATTACCAAAGAGAACACCCTGGGTTTATTGTTGGGGATAATCGCCATTGCAGTCCTCTTCATAACCAGGAAATTTCTTTTTGTTTCCAGAATTGCGCCGAGTGAGGGGATAATCCTCAGCGCCGCCACGCCGGTTAAAGAAGTTCGCAAGATTATGGGGTTGGATATTCCGGATGTAGCCGAAACCCTCGGCGGGTTGGTTGTATACGCCGCCAGGAAAAGCAAGAAAAGCCTTAGTGAAGATGAGATATATGAGCTTGACGGTTTGAAGATGAAAATAAACCGCCTGCTGGACGGGATCATTGAAATGGTGGAAGTGATCGAAGAAAAAGACTGATTTAAACTATGAAAAGTTTCATCCCGTCCGGCCATTTGCGTTTTTAAAATTTTCATTCAATTGCAATCGCCTTTAGATCCTTTTCCTCCTTTGCAGCGGCTTCTTTTTGTTCCATTTTTAACTCGTTAAGGATGGAGAAGTGGATTTGTTCCAATTCACCCATCACCCCTGTCCGGCCTGCCGGTTGTCTGGCTTGTAGCAAAGAACAGCAGGATGAACCGGTTAAAAAGCCGGGTTTTTTATAAAAGGATCGAGAGGTTGGATTTTTCATCGCAGTGGATGATCCGTTCCTCCTTATTGATCCTGGTTTTCAGGGTTACTTTCCCCTTCCAGAGCTCGGCGCAATAACGCAGGGTCTCAGTGGTGTAGTTCATCTCCAGGTCGCGGCCGTCGTATTCGTGTTCCAGCAGAAGGTGGTGGTCAAGGGGGCGGTACTCCACGATCCGGATGACGGGGATGGCGCCAAGACCGGTGGTCTTCACCAACTGGCTGCGAATGGATTTCCAGCCTTCTTCATCGGCGATCTCTTTGACGATGTATTCGTCTCTTTTTTTCATGTACTCGAAGAGCTCCAGCTCCTTACATATTTCCAAGTTCAGATAGCGGCGGAGAAAGGACTGGTCTTTTTCAACCTCCCGGGCTTCAAAGATCTTTTCTTTGCCCTGCTGTTCATAGAGGTATTTGAAGATAACGTATCCTATATGGTAAGGGTTGAGACCGCCGGGGGTGGGGCGGATTACCTGGTTATGGTATCTATAAAACTCCCAGCGCAACTTCTCCGGGAGGTCAAGGCGACAGAGGAGTAAATAATGCCAGAAGCTGGCCCAGCCTTCATTCATAATCTTGGTTTCGATCTGGGGTAGAAAATAGGCGGTCTCTTCCCGGACAATGTTAATAACATCTTTTTCCCACTCTTCAAGGTCGCCGTATTCTGTGATGAACCAGAGGATGTCTTCTTCCGGCTGCGGGGGGATCCGGCGTTTCCGCCCGGCTGTCCCGTTGGTATCTCCCGGTGCGCGCGCTTCCTCCAGCAGGGGATGGTCCGGGGTTCTTTCCTGTTCGGACCGGTACTTTCTCCGGTAGTATTCTTCATAAGAAAGACGGTCTTCTCCCACCACGCGGTTGGTCTGGAAACGCAGGGCGTGGGCGGCGTTGAGGAGTTGTTCCACCCGTTCATAACCGATTGAGGGGTCGCCGGCGTACTCGCGAACCCGGCGGGCGTGGTTTTTGAAGGTCTCGACCGTCAATTCCGCCCGGGTCCCGGCGGTAAAAAGGCGGTTGTTGCGGAAAAAATCATTATGCCCGTAGACATGGGCCATGGTCAGGATCTGCAAGAGCAGGCTGTTTTCCTTCATGAGATAGGCTATACAGGGATTGGCGTTGATCACCATCTCATAAGGTAATCCACTTATATTATACTTGTACAGGGTTTTCAGCTTCTCGTAGGCCTTGCCAAAGCTCCAATGGGGGTAGTGGGAAGGCATGCCGGTATATGCTTGATAACAGAGCATATCCTCATAATTACAGAGTTCGAATTCTTGCGGGTAGAAGTTCAGCCCTTCCTCCCTGGCCAACTCTTCGATTCTCTCACCCCAGGCGGCCAGTTCCGCCAAGGTATAATCGGCCATTTTACCAACTCCTTTTCCCGGTGGAAGACAGCAAGGTGCACGCTTACGTGTGTACACGTACCGCGTGCATGCTTACGCGTGCACACGGGTGCGCAGTTCACTCCTCCAGCCTTTCTTCCAGAGTGAGCAGTTTCTTCATGGCGGGAAAGAGGTCTTCTTTATCGGTGATTCTGACCATGGCAAAGTTCTTTTCCGCCGGGGATTCCTGGAAGAACCGGCTGATCGGGCTCGTTATGCGAAAATCGTCCGGGTCGATCTCGCCGTAGCCAAAGAGGTTACAAACCCGGCAGAGTTCTTTGGCGGCGGCCAGGGCCTGCTCATTGTCTTCGCTCCAGTTATCCCCGTCACTGGTGTGAAAGGCGTAGATATTCCAGACCGCCGGGTTGTACCGTTCTTCAATGATCTCCAAGGCCTTCCGGTAGCCGCTGCTGATGAAAGTGCCGCCCGATTCAACCCGGTGGAAAAACTCTTCTTCCCTGACTTCCCGGGCGGTGGTGGTATGGGCGACAAATACCACTTCCACTTCGGTATATTTTAAACGTAGGTACTGGTAGAGCAGGAAATAGAAACTGCGGGCCAGATATTTTTTGGTATGGTCCATGGAACCCGAAGTGTCCATGATACAGAAGACAACGGCATTGGTCTGGTGCCGTTTTTCTTCACAGATAAAGCGGTATCTGAGGTCTTCCTCATGAAACGGAAACCGCTCGTCCCTTGCAAAGTCCGGATCCGTCCGGCGCCGGCTCTGCCGGCGTTTGATCTTCTCCATGACCGAGCGCTTTTTTGCCAGGCGGGGCGGAATGCCTTTCGTCCGGTAACCCAGGCGTTTTTGGTTGACCACCGTTGCCGCTTGCGAGAGTTTCTTTCTTTCCAAGTAGGGGAGGTTGAGGTCGTCAAAGATATAGTTGATCAGGTCTTCAATGGTGATCTCCGTTTCGTAGATCTCCTCGCCTTCCTCCGTCCCGGCGCCACTTTGCCCCGGCCCGTGGCTGATCAGATCCCTGGCGATAATATCGCCCCGTTTTTCCTTGCCGGTTCCCGTGCCGACACCCCCATGGTTCCTGCCGTAAATAAACTGATATTCTTTTAAACCCCGGATCGGGATTTTGATCTTTTTGTCTTTGTTTTGCCCGATTATACTCTCTTCAGCCACGATTTCATGGAGGTTTTTCTTGATCGCCTTCTCCACCAACTGGCGGTGGCGCCGCCGGTCTTCGGCCGAACGGTCCTTTCCCCCGCTGTTGCATTCGCGGAAAACTGCCATCTTATCACCTAATCCTTCCAGAGGTTGTTGGCGGCGTATTTCAGGACCACGTTGCAACAGTGGTCACAGTAACCGTTCTTCTTCATCTCCGCCACCATGGCGTTGAGCTTTTCACTTTGTTCTTTATCCCGCACTTTGGCTCTGGTGATTACCCGCGACAACTCCTTAACCGAACTGGTGAGTTTTTCTTCGATCGCCTCTTTCAACGGCTCGTAGCTCCGGTAGTTCAATCTGCCGCCGCTGCGCAGGACATAAAACATGTAGGCGGTGACATCCTGGCGGAAACCTTTGGCCGCAGAGCCGGTAATCCCGATCTGTTCCTCAATGGAAGCCAGGAATTTTTCATCCGGTTCCAGCTCTTCGCCGGTGTTCCGGTCTTTAATCCTTGTCTTGTTGACAAAGGCCTCGGCATGGTCCAGGTAGTTGTTGAAGAGGTCCTCGGCCTGTTCAGTAAAGCCGTGGATGAAGGCTTTGGTGACCTCTTTTTCCAGGATCCGGTGGTATTCCTTTTTCAAAGTGTTTTGGAGAAAACCCAGATACCGGCGGCGTTCATCCTCACCGATGGAAAGGTCTTTAGTCTCCTTGATCAGGCTTTCCAGGATGCTGATGGGGTTGATACAACTGTTCTCCGATTCCGACAAGGCACGGTCAATCGCTTTGACAATGAAGCGGGTGGAGATGCCGGTCATCCCTTCCCTGGGCGCTTCCTCCCGCAACTCAAAGATATCAACCTTTTTCACCATCCCTTTTTCGATAATCTCTTCACCGTTGTAGATCCTTAATTTGGTCACCGGGTCGACTTTGCTGGAAGGCGTAAGTCTAGTCAAGATGGCGAACATCGCGGCGATCTCCAGGGTGTGCGGGGCGATATGCATGGAAAACCGGCTCTGGCGGAGGATTTTTTTGTAGATCTTGACTTCCTCGTTTAACTCCAAGCAATAGGGAACTTCAACCTTGACGATGCGGTCCAAAATTGCTTCGTTGGTATGGTCGGATTTGAACTTGTTCCATTCTGCCTCATTGGAGTGGGCAAGAATGATGCCGTCAAAATAGATCATCGGTCCCTTGCCCGGGGAAGGAATGGCTTTTTCCTGCGTGGCTGTGATCATGGCGTGCAGGTACTCGGTTTCGTTCTTAAAGACCTCAATAAACTCGACAAGCCCCCGGTTCCCCACGTTAAATGCGCCATTTAAGGAGAAGACCCGCGGGTCGTCTTCAGGGTAAAGATCCATTTTGGAGATATCCACCGAACCGATGAGGACCGAAGTATCCTGATTGTTTGGGTCAACCGGTGGCACCACCCCGACCCCTACCCGGTTCCGGACGGAAAAATCGAGAATTTCCACGGGAAAACGTTCATATTCCCCTCCGTACTCGACTTTCAAGCGGTAACGGCAGACGGGGCAGAGGTCGCCCTCAATATGCACACCCAGTAATTTGGCAAATTTCTCCCGCAGGTGTTTGGGGATCAAATGCAGGGGCTCCTCATGCATCGGACAACCCTGCAAGGCAAAAATGGGGGGGCTCATTTCCAAACCGCGCTTCAATGCCTCCATGATGGAGGATTTTCCGGCGCCGACCGGCCCGACCAGGTACAACACTTGGCGGGACTCTTCGCCCATCATGGCTGCGGAATGAAAATAGCGGACGATCTTCATGATGGTCTCGTCAATCCCATAGAAATCTTCGAAAAACTTGTATTTTTTGATGATCTGGTTACCATAGATCCTCTTTAAGCGGGGGTATTCTTCCGTCCTGATCGCTTCGGCGCCTTGTTCCATAATGATGTCGTACATACGCTGGTGGGCCAGTTTGACGCGGCCGGGGTCCTTCTTCACGAGTTCCAGGTAGTCGAGGAAAGTCCCGGAAAAATCGGGGTACGCCTTTTTTTCCCGGTCTTTCCTGATTAAATCTTCAAAGACCTTTCTATCCACAACATTCCCTCCTCAGGAAGAATTTTCTTAGCCGGACAGGGGTTTGAGGATAGAGCATTAACGCAGAAGCGCAGGGGAAAATACCTGGTTCTTCTCCTGTTATAGCTTACGTTGGAAAAAGTGAAACGTCCAATGCCGAACCAGCCATTTTTTTGTGAAAAAGGGATTTACCTTGTCTTTAAGTAATAGAATTGGGCGTGGTGAATTATAAATTCTGCCTAAAAAAAGAAAATGATTCCATTTCTTTGCCGGGGACATGAGTTTCCACGGGTGGAACACAAGAAGGTTGCTTGCGGTAACAGGAAAAAACAGGCAATGGGCCCGGGAGAGGCGTGACAACAGGCGTAGATTAGGACCGGGGGAGAGCCGGGGGTGCCTCTGATCACCGTTATAATATCATGTTTATTACATGCCAGGAAAAGTCCAGGTTGACACCGACGGGGTTTTTGCCTTTTGGGAAGACGGTATAGACCACCTCGGCCCGGAAATAACCGTCGATGGTTTTTATCTTTATACCCGCCAAAATATGCATATTGGTTGCCTTTTGTGAAGAAAGCGAGACCCCGCCGCCGGTGTAGGGGGCAAAGACGCCGGATAAACCGGGGTCGGGAAAAAGGTTTATGTTATAAAGAAAGTCGGCGGCCGCACGGTAACGGCTAACCCCGTTTGTGGTGTAGTAAAAAGAGCCCCGCACCGTCAGATCTTCTGTCAATTCGGCGGCGGCAGTGAATCCAACCCAACAAAGGTCATCCCAGTAAGAAACCCCGCCGTTGAATGAGAACCCCTGGGCCGCTCCGGCGGCGCCAAAGAGAAAGACGGCGGATAAAATGAAAAATGCGGGCACACGCCTGAAGAGAGCTCTTTTTTTCATGGACAAATAAGGCACCTCCCCGGGTTTTTTGCGGGCAAAATCATGGCGCCGGTTTCTTTATTGCCAAGTATAACAAAGATTACCATCAGTGTCAATTAGCGCATCGCGCGCGCGCGAACCCCGACAGAATCAAAGGTTGCCACTAAAAAAGCGTAAGGAAAGAGCGGTTCAATGCCGAGAATAGAGATAAGACCATGAACAGGGGGGTGAATTGCGTACGTCGCTGGGACAAAGTCATCCCGCAGGACACGGTATCCACTTACCGGACAGCGATTTACAAGAGACGGGCTAAAGTCATAGCGCGCAATTGCGCGACACAAGTTGTGCGACGCATCTGCACGGCGCAACTCGCTGCGTGACTGGATTGGCAAGCGAATATAGTTTCCGCAGAATGCAATAGTAAATCATCCATACACGCCGTAGCTTGGAGGTATCACCATGATGAAGAGAAAGAAGACATACGTACGGGCGCATGCAGCCGTTTTTTTACTCTTACTGGTCCTGCTCTTTCTGCCGGCCTGCCGTTACCGGCCAAAGAATGAGAGGACCTACCCAACGACTCCCCCTTGGAGCGCACCCCTGCTAGACAAGCCGTCGGGCCCGGCGGCGGAGTTCAACAAAAAATTGGGTCGCGGTATTAACCTGGGTAACGCTTTGGAGGCGCCGGCCATTGGCGAGTGGGAAGTTGTTCTTAAAGAGGAATATTTCAGCATGATCAAAGAAAAAGGCTTCTCTTCGGTACGGATTCCCATCAGATGGTCGGCTTACGCCCAAACCGGCGCTCCTTACACAATTGACCAGAAGTTTTTTGAAGATCATGTAGACTGGGCGATCCGGCAAGCACTGGAGAATGATTTATGCGCGATCATCAATTTCCACCATTATGACGAGATCTTCACAAATCCCCTTGGGGAGTGGGACAGGTTCTTGGCCATGTGGGAACAGGTGGCGGCGCGTTACCAAGGTTACCCGGAAGATCTGGTATTTGAGATCTTAAATGAACCCCACAATGGGCTGACTGCTGAACTCTGGAATCAACTGCTTAAGGAAGCCCTGGCGGTGATTAGAGAGACGAACCCCAACCGGATGGTGATGATCGGGACCGCCGAGTGGGGCGGGGTTGGAGGCCTTTCCAAACTGGAATTCCCCGGCGACGAGAACTTGATCCTGACCGTCCATTTCTACAGTCCTTTTCAATTTACCCACCAGGGCGCTGACTGGGTCAGCGGTTCCGACCCCTATGCCTGGTTGGGAACCCGCTGGAACGGGAGTTTCTTTGATAAGCGGATACTAATCGATGAGCTTTACCCGGTCTACTACTACTCCTGTACCAATAATATCCCGGTCAATATCGGTGAGTTTGGCGCCTATAAAAAAGCCGATATGGACTCCCGGGCGCACTGGACCGAGTTTTGCGCCCGGCTCTTTGAAGAGATGGGTTTTTCTTGGCATTACTGGGAGTTTTGCAGTGGCTTCGGGGTCTATAAGCCGGAGGAGAAAAAATTCCACGATGAACTGGTCAACGCCCTTATCTCTGATAACACCGACGTCTTGAGACTGGGGGAACCGCCGGCAACCGGCAAGGAGATATTGACCAACGGGGGTTTCTCCGGCGGCGCCGGCCCCTCCGCCCCCGGAGGATGGACTTTCGGGGTTTGGGATAAAGACCGCTACCAGGCTGAGTGGGATGTAGCTAAAATTGACAACGATTTTGCTTTTGTTGTCAATGTAATAACTGCCGGCCCCGAGGGCTGGAATATTCAACTGCTGCAAAGCAATATTCGATTGGAAAAAGGCCGCGAGTATCTCCTCAGCTTTGAAGCATGGACCGACCCCGGCGTCACACGCAATTTCTCTGCGGGACTCGGGGCGGAGATAGACAAGGGAGGATATAAAGACTATCCGTCATACGGCAACGCCTCGATCTTTGTCACCCAGGAAAAGCGTGAGTTTTATGTTTTGGGCACCGCGGAGGAAACATTGCCGACCGGGCGGGTCGTGTTTAGCTTCGGCAATGAAACCGGCCGTGTTTATCTGGATAATGTCAGCCTGAAAAGAGTAGCGGACTAGGTTTATGCGCGCGCGCGTTAGTCAAAACACTCTCCGTTGCTTTTTGCTCAGGCCACGCCGGGCGCCCGGTAGCAGCGGTATCCCGGATCCGATATCATCTGCAGCCGGCGGTATTCTTCCAACTCTGATTCTTCCTTGGTTTCGCCGGTCTTTTCCGTGGTACGCCATGGCGTTTTTTGGGGATTTTTTTAAAGAATATCCTAAGATTTAAAGGAAGGGGAAGGAAAACGGCGAATATTTACATTGATTAAAAGGAAGACCAATTGGCAACAGCGACAATTACAACGGGTTGGGGAAACCTGCCAGCACCTGGGGGGTTGATTTTATGAAGAAAAGGTTTTTATTCTTTCCTTTGCTTGTCTTGTTTGTCTTGCCGGCCTATACTTATCTACCGGTAAATTCGTTTTCACCCCACCCGCCGCGGCAGGACGGGCCGTCAAGGCCGGCCGCGGAGATCAACAGGAGCCTCGGTCGTGGTATCAACCTGGGGAATGCATTGGAAGCCCCGAAAGGCATAAGCTGGGGAGTCCAGCTTAAGGAAGAATACTTCAAACTCATAAAAGAAAAGGGCTTTTCGTCGGTGCGGATCCCGATTCGGTGGTCCGATTATGCCCTGACCAAAGAACCGTACACAATTGAAGAGAAATTTTTTGCGAAGGTGGACTGGGCGATCGGGGAAGCCCTGAAGAACGGTTTATACGCGATCATCAATTTCCACCATTATGAGGAGCTCTTTAAATATCCCCATAGGGAGTGGGAGCGGTTCCTGGCCATGTGGGCCCAGGTGGCGGAGCGTTACAAAGACCATCCGGACGCTCTGGTCTTTGAGATCTTGAACGAGCCGCACGATAAGCTAACCGCCGAACTCTGGAATGAACTGCTGGCGGAAGCCCTGACGGTGATTAGGAAGACGAACCCCGGCCGGACGGTGATGATCGGGACCGCCGAGTGGGGCGGGGCCGGATCCGTCTCCAAACTGGTTCTCCCCAATGACGACCGCCTGATCCTGACTGTCCATTTTTACAACCCCTTCCAATTCACCCACCAGGGGGCGGAATGGTCGGCGGGCTCCAGGGCCTGGCTGGGAAGAACCTGGGGCGGGAGTTATGTCGAGAAGCAGATGATCCGGAATGAACTCGAGCCGGTTCTCTGGTATTCCCGGGAACATAATGTCCCGGTCAATATCGGTGAATTCGGGGCCTACAGCAAAGCCGATATGGCTTCGCGGGCCCGTTGGACAGCGTTTTGTGCCCGGCTCTTTGAAGAGCTGGGATTCTCCTGGCATTACTGGGAGTTTTGCAGCGGGTTCGGGATCTATGACCCGAGAAACAAGGCATTCCATATGGAACTGGTGGATGCCCTCATCTCTGATGATAAAAGCGTCCTGGATCCGGGCGACCCGCCGGCGGTGACCGGCGAGGAAATGGTGACCAACGGGGATTTTTCCGCCGGCGGCATGGGTTGGAATTACGGGGCCTGGCGCAGTCCATACCAGGCTGTTTTTACGACGGTTGGCAAGGAATTTATTGTTGATGTGCAAACCGCCGGTGCTGAGGAGTGGCCCATTCAGCTGATTCAAGACGGGATCCCTTTGCAGAAGGGATGCAGCTATCTCCTCAGCTTCGAGGCATGGAGTGACCGTCCGCGCAGTTTCTCCGCGGGGATCGGTGCGGTGATTGGCAATGACTACCCGATATATGGAGAAGCCTCGATTTTTGTGACCCCTGAAAAACGCGAATATTACGTATTGGGTACGGCCGGGAAAGCATTGACGACCGGACGGGTCGTATTTAGCTTCGGCAAAGAAACCGGCCGTGTTTATCTGGATAATGTCAGCTTGAAAAGGGTTATGGAATAGGTTTATCTGATGCAGGAGGATCCCGTTTCTAAAAAACAACTTTTCCGGTGCAAGGCGCAGGAGCACGGATTTGCTCCCACACACCCTGCTGTAATCCCGCCGCTTACCGGCTGGCAGGTAAAGACAGGGGTTTTTTTGTTGCGCTTTTCAGGCATGAAGCTCCGGTTTTTTACTGGAATTCTCAAGTTTTGTCAGTTTCTGACGATATAAATAATAGTTGTAAAAAAATAACAAAAAGAAAGGAAGAGGGGGTAAAATGGGTTTAAACAGGAAAAATCCTTTTCGCCGTAGGCATTGCATGCATGTCCTCATGTACATCTTTCTTCTGTTGCTGGTCCCATTTCTTGTCAGTGGTTGCAGTAAAACCAAAGTACATAAGGTCGGCATTTTGTGCGGTTTGGAGTATATCGCCTCTATAGCCGATGGTTTTCAGGAGAAAATGGCGGAATTGGGCTATATCGAAGGGGAGAATATCCTCTATGACTTGAGAAGGATAGATTTTGACATGGAAGAGTACCGCAGGATCCTAAGGGAGTTTATTGAGGATAAAGTCGATTTGATCCTTGTCTTTCCCACCGAGGCATCGATGGAGGCAAAGCAGATCACAGAGGGGACCGGCATCCCTGTGGTGTTTGCCTTCTCCAATATTGAAGGGACTGGTTTGGTCGAAAGCGTACGGGAACCGGGCGGAAATATTACCGGTGTGCGGTACCCCGGTCCCGATATTGCCGTCAAACGCCTGGAGGTCTTGAGGGAGCTGGTTCCAGAAGTCAAAAGTATCCTCATTCCTTACCAACGGGATTACCCGATTGTCGTTCATCAGATGGAGATGCTCGCTCCAGTGGCTGAAAAAGCCGGAATTACCTTACTTGAAGCCCCGGCGGCCAACGCTGCAGAAATCGAGACGCTCCTTGCCGCCTACGAGCAAAATGGTGCTCCTCCTTTCGACGCCATCATGTTTGTGGCCGAACCGCTTACCGTAACCCCCGAGCCCTTTGTGGCGCTGACCAAATTTGCGGTAAAGCACAAGATCCCGATTGGCGGAGCGTTGATGACAGTAGGCGAGTACTCGTCGATTTTTGGCGCCAACGCTGATTTGATTGCCACTGGCGAGGAGGCGGCGTTTTTAGCCGACAAGGTCCTCAATGGGACACCGGCCGGCAGCATCCCTGTGATCTCCTCCGAAATTACTCTGGAATTTAATTATAAGGCCGCCCGGGAATTTGGGTTAGAAATCAGTCCGGAACTCTTGCGCATGGCCCAGGTGGTCATTCATTGATGAATAATCCGGGGTGTTGCAATCCGGGGTACCAGTTGATAATAAGAGACGGCTGCAAAAAGCAGGCTAAAGCCTGCAGGTGTGTGCAGGCCATAAAGGAGTGAGGATTTTGAGCCGGCTTATCGCTTTACCCGGGAGAAAAAGATACCGTGGCCTGGCGGCTACCCTGACGGTGACTTTTATAATTCTCTTGGCGGTGGTATTGGTACTATTCAACGGCCTCAATATCTATAATTTTTTCCGGAACAACCGGGAGATTATCATTGGCCGGCAGGAATTGATGGCCAAGGAACCGGCGAATACAGTAAAAAGCTTTATTCAGGAAAAACTCAACATGATGGCGGTAACCGCCGGTTTCGATGATCTATTGGCAGCCCCCGAGGAAAGGCAACGCTCTGTTTTAAGCAGTTTAATGGGGCAGGAACCCTCCTTCCGCCAGTTGGTCTTATTAGACAACCAGGGAAAGGAAGTCTCCAAAATATCCAGGTATTCCTCACTGGTGGCCGGGGTTCTGAACACAAAAAACCTGCAGGAGGCTTTTACCCGGGCGTTCCCAGGTGAAGAATATATCAGTCCGATCATTATTGATGAGACGTCTTTTGAACCGATGGTAATCATGGCCGTACCGTTAACCGATATCTTCGGTGACAGCTTGGGCGTATTGGTTGCTGAAGTAAATTTGAAATTCATGTGGGACCTTATCGGCGCGCTGAAAATTGGGGAGAAAGGCCAGGTCTATGTAGTGGATGAAATAGGCAACCTGGTGGCCTCACGGGATATAACCCGTGTGCTGAAAGGGGAGAACCTGCGCCACCTGGAGAATGTCGCGGCCTTCGTCAGCAAAAAAATGGCCTTTGCCGGCCGGACAGATATAGGCTCTGGAATAATGGGGACCAGGGTCATTGCCAGTCTGGTCCCGCTGGGTAAACCCGATTGGGCGGTGGTGGCGGAATTACCGCTTGCCGAAGCGTACCGGCCGGTGCAGGTAATGGCCAGAACTTCACTTTTCTTTATGCTTATCAGTCTGGGGATAGCAATAATTGCCGGAGTGGTTTTGGTTAAGAGAATCACTAAACCAGTGGCCGATCTTGGGAATGCCCTGCGGGAACTTGGGAAAGGCAACTTGAGGACAAAGATTACCGTTGCAAGAAAGGATGAATTCGGAGAACTGGCCGCTTATCTCAACAAAACCATTGGTGCCTTAAGCCTGCTGATTACTAAGGCCAGAGATATAGTGAAGATGGTTTCCGAGCAGAGTTATTTTCTTAAAGAGAGTTCGGAGCAATCAGTGGAGAGTGCAGAAACGGTGGCAGTCACCATGGAAGAGATCAGCATGGGAACTATAGAACAGACTAAACAGGCGGAAAGGGCTTCCCTGCAGATCGACGCTTTGGCCAAGGAGATTGATATTATCGTTGCGGAAGCGAAAGAAGTAGAGGGGATTGCCGGGACCACCAGGGCGGCAAGTTATCAGTCGAAAGAGGCCCTGGATTTTCTGGTCGAAAAAACAAAGGAAACAGACAGGATCATCAAAGAATTTGAAAAGAGCGGCCAGGAGCTTAATGAGAGCATCCAGGCCATCCGGAGCATCACGGATACGATTACGAAAATTACGGAAAAGACCCATCTCCTGGCGGTAAATGCCGCGATTGAGGCGGCCCGCGCCGGAGAAGCCGGCCGTGGCTTTGGGGTGGTGGCCAGTGAGATTGGGAAATTGGGCCGGCAGTCGCGGGAAGCGGCCGAGGGTATCGAAGAGATCTTAAAAAGGGTCCAGGAAGGGATTCGCGAGTCGGTCCGGACCTCGGAGGAGGCATCACAGATGGCGACAGAACAAACGGCCGCGGTTTTCTCCACCCGTGAGGCTTTCGATAATGTAATCTCGGCCATGGATGAAACCGGCAGAATCATCATGAAAATGAATGAGATCATCAAAAGAATTGACGAATGTAAAGACAAGGCAATCGCCTCGATCGTGAGTGTTAATGCGATCTGTGAAGAGACCGCAGCCGCCAGTGAGGAAGTTACGGCGGTGGCTGAAGAACAAAAGGCCGGAGCGGAACATGTTAAAGGAATGGCTGACACCCTGCACAAAATAGCGGGTGATCTGGTCAGTGTCATCAATACCTTCCAGACCCGGGGGGAGAGAGAGGACGAAACACCGGTTCCTATTTCCAGTAGCCGCAAGGAGAAACGCCGGTTGAGCATGACCATGCGGGGTGACAGGCAGCAGCGGCGCCCTGGATGAGATGAGGAGATGGGGAAATGAGAAATGATGAGCTCATGAGAACATGAGCTCATTACACTATAGCTCAATGAATTCGGTTTTCACCTGATACCGGCCGCCGGTTTTCGCCTGGATCACCCGGCGGTACTCTTCCAACTGTGATTCCTCCTTGGTTTCGCCGGTTTTGAAATCAAGGATGAGAATCTCTTTTTTTTCTTCATCCACGATCAGCCGGTCAACCCGGTAAACCTTGCCGTCCTCCCGGATCTCGTATTCGGTAAAAACCCGCCGGTGGGGAGAGGTGACAAAAAGCTCCGGACGGGCGGAAAGCAGCTCTTCCACTCTGGCGGTGATAGCGGCGACTCTTTCCGGCCCCAGGATATTGCCGAAATGGGCTAAGACCAACCGGCGCCCGTACTCTTTTTCCGCCGCTGTGTTCTTTTTTATCTGCTCCAGGTATAAATGGGCGGCCAAACCGTCGCTCCTTTTCTTCTGCCGGGTAAGGTCCGTCCCAAACTCTTTGTTCCGGTTAATCCTTTCCACTTCGGCGGCGGGGATCACAGCCGGGGCAAAATAGGGCTGTAGCTTTGGATGGTCCATCTCCTTCTCCTGGGGCGCGGTCTTCTCCGGCTTAAAACTTCCCAGTTTCTTGCCGGAGATTAAGTCGCAGAGGGAACCGGCCCGGGCTCCGGCCAAGAGCGCAGGCTCATAAAAGCCATAGCTCTCACTATCGGCCCAGTTGGCGCCCGGCGCCGCCGGGGACAAGCGCCGCGGGCCTTCGATATAAAGGAAAAGGTTCTTTTCCGGCCTGGTTAAGGCGACGTAGACATTATTAATCTCTTCCATCATCTCCCGGTATTTTTGCTCTGCGGCATATTCCAAACCCAAAAGGTCAAAGAGTTGCCGGTAACGGCCATGCGTTAGCAAGTAATCTTCGACCACAGAAAAATCTCGGTCAAAAGTGACAAAGAGCTCCACATGTCCCCCGTCCCTGCCGCTGCGGGCGGAGGGTTTCCAGTAGAAAAAGACGGTGCCAAAGGAGAGCCCTTTGGCTTTATGGACCGTCATCAGCTTAACGGCTCTCTCCTCCTCTACGCCCACCTGCTTTAACTCTTCGCTCTCCCGGTTTTCTTCCAGATAGACCAGGAACTCCTGGAGGCAAGGGAAGGAACGCATCAACTTAAAAAACTGGTAGATGTTCTTGAGGGCGCCGCTGTTTTCCCGGTAAAGAGGGATGAGGCCGAAACGCTCGATCACAGCGGTGGTCAACCGGTCCCAAGCCAACCCCTGCAGATGTTTGATCTCCGTTAAAACCGGCAAGAACCTCCCGAGGTTCAGGCTTTTCAGTCCGGCATTTTCTCTACCGGCCCCCGGTTTTTCCTCCGTCTCCGGTTGCGGGGTTGCGTCCGCCAGGAAATCTTCCACCGCTGTTTTTCCGGTGAGAAACCGTTTCAGCTCCCGGCGGCTAATCCCCACCAGGTCACTGCGGAGGAATTTCAACAGCGCGAGGTAGTCACCGGAATCCAGATAGGAGAGGAGAAAATAGAGGGGCTTTACAGCAGGGTGGTCGATCAGGCTTTCCCTGCTTTCCAGGAGATACGGCAGGCCTTCTTTATCCAGTTCGGCGGCGATCTCCGCCAGGTCGGCGCCGGTACGGGCAAGGATCACGGTGTTGCCGTAATCCACAGGCAACTGTTTTAGTTTTTTGGCGATCTCCTGCGGCAGGTTCTCCACGACCAACCGGTTGATCTCTGCGATCGCCTCCTGCTCTTCAGGGCTAAGCCTTTGAAAGGCCTTTGTATTGGTGGCGGTTTTCAAGGCCGTACCGCCCAGCAGGATCTCGACATAACCCCCGGTTTTGGCCGGCAGGTGTTCCACGTCCTCATAATCCCAGCCGGCAGTGGCCAGGCGGCTGCAGAAGCGGTTGACAAACCCGGTGATCTCCTGTTCACTGCGGTAACAGGTTGTAAGCCGTTCGCTTGTGCCGCCAAGGATCCGGTCGAGACCGGCGAAGAGCTTCTTCTCGCCCCCGCGCCAGCCGTAGATGGATTGCTTTTCATCGCCAACGGCAATCACACGGACCATCTTCTCCAGTAACGGTTTGAGGATCTTCCACTGGAGGATACTGGTATCTTGAAACTCATCGATGAAAAGGGTCTTCACTTCGGTGCCCAGCAGCTCAAAGAAGTAGGAGCTTACCTCCCCGTCTTTTAGCAACCCCAGCTTTTCTTCGTTAAGGTACAGATAAGTATAATTACTTATATCGGTATGACTGAACTCTTTGGTCTTGAGCTTAATCCGGTCGTAGAGGGCGAAAATACGGTCGGAAAACCGGAAGATCTCCTCTTCATAGGGGATCATTTCCCGGTTATAGATGCAGGCGGCCAGTTTCCGCCGGAATTCTTCATACCGGTCCAGCAGTTCGGTTTTGACCGGTTCCCATTCCTTGCCCCGGAGTTTATTCCCGTTCCAAAACGGCCTGGAGAAAAAGGCGTTACGGTTTTTCAGGATAAACTCCTCTTTTGCTTGGCTGTCCATGGCCGGTAAATCCTCCAGGTATTGCTGGAGGAGCCCTTGAAATTCCTTGCATAAAAAGTCGTCCCACGGGCAGCCTTTTGCTGCGGCCGCCTTTCTGGCAAGGCGGATCGTTTCATCCAGAGCGGAGGCCGGCCCGGAAGAGGGGAGGCATGCCCGGGGCCGGCGCTGAATCAATAAAAACTTCCACCGGTTTTTGAGAATCTCATCGATGAGGCCCAGGTAATGCTCGATATCCCGTTCGGGGTTATCGGCGAGGAACTTCTCCATCAGGGCAAAGTCCTCCGGGTTATCCAGCATCATTTTGAAGACCTCTGCGGCCGTCTCCTTATTCTTATACTCTTCGATAATAGTATAACGGTAAATTCCCAAATAGGGGGCGACGGCCTGTTTAAAGATATGATTAATAAAACTGTCGATCGTATGGATATGGAGCCGGTCTTTATTCTCCAGCATCGTACCGTAAATTTTCTCCAAGAGCGGCCGGTTCAGAGGCGTACGCGCTTCTGAACCGGACCGGATTTTTTGCAGGTTTTGCCAGACCGGGCTTTTTTCTCCCCGGAGGAGCAGATCTTCCAGGTGTTCAAAGATCCGCTCCCTGATTTCAGCAGTGGCTTTGCGGGTAAAAGTCATAACCACGATCTCCGCAAATGATTCCCCGGTAAGGAGTGCGTTTACGTACTCCAGGGAAAGCCGGTAGGTTTTGCCCGTACCGGCGCTGGCCTTTAAAATTTTCCGCATCCTCTTTCACCCCCGGCAGAGATCCAGCCAAGGACAATTACGGCAGAGGGAGGGCTTTTCCACTCCCTGGTAGGTCCGGCTGGCAAAAAGCTCCGTAAGTTCCTCACGGATGATTGCCGCCAGTTCTTTTTCTCCGTCGACCGTCCCCGGCTGGAGTTTTTCCTTCAGTACGTCATAGATCTCCCTCTCGATCCGGGCTTCCGTGCCGGTTGCTTCTTTGAGCAGTAAGGCATAGAAATCCAACTGGCTGGAGTGGCCGGCGCCGGTCTTGAAATCAACCACCCGGAGGGTGTCGCCCGTATCAAGAAGAAGATCAATCCGGCCGCTCAAATAGACGTCGGTTATTTCATGACGGTAAAAGGGGGCTCCTGTCTTCCGCGGGCGCCATTCGCTCTTCAGATCCCGGACCGGCTTTTTCTTGCCCCGTCTGCCCAGGATTGCCAGGAAGTTCAGGAGCGACTCCTTGATCTTTCTTAAGAACAGTTCCTGGTAGTATTTGAAGAAATAATCGTTGATCTTCGGGCCCCAGCTATAAATAAGCTTGTCCCTGATAATCTCGTCAATCGCTTCCGGTGAAAGGCCAAGGGCGGGACCGGCGCGGTTAAGGACCTCGGCAAAAAGCTCATGTACCAGGCTGCCGAAGAGCGGAGGGCTGAGGATCCGCGTGTGCAAGCCTGTTACCGGTGTGATCATCTCTTCCACGCCGCTGATATATTGAAGATAAAATTTAAAATGACATTCGCTCAGGGCTTTGTATTTGTAATAACTTAAAGAGAAACGTTTCCCGGGAAAATCCGCCGTTTCCACCGGCGGCCAGTCATTGGCCAGGGCCGTATCCCCGTTCATGGCGCCGCCGGAGACCGCCGCGGCCGGGCTCCGGCTACCGGGTTGGTCGCCGGGCCGCCCGTTTACTGGCGCGTGACCGGCAGCTGTATCTTCCAGTTCAAGGGCGGCCGCAGCCGCCGCCCGGTCCGGGACGGCAAAGATCCCGGCGGTGACCTCCGGAAGCTGCCGGGCTTTGACCGGAGCCTCCACCGGGGAAAGCCCATAATGGAGGCGGAGTTCCTCCACAAAGGAACTGGGGGTTAAATTCTCTTCCAGGTTTTTCAGACTGAAAATAACCGCCTTTTTGCTGCTGAAGACGGGACGGAAAAAAGCGTACTTTTCGGCGAGTTTCCGTTCTTGCGCCGCGGGCAACCCGAGCCGGGCCCGCTGCCCGTCGGTGAGGAGGAAGTTCTCTCCGCTCACGGCGGGGATTACGCCGTGGGAGGCATTGATGATCACCAGGGTCTCCCAGGGGCGGTCCGGGGCTTCCCGCAGGCCGGTCATTCTGACGGCGGTGGCCTCCAGCTCCGGGTCGCGGATGGGCTTAACTTTTTTATAACCCAGATAGTTAAGGGCCAGGCGGAGGAGGCCCAAAGCCGTCCGGGAAAAGTAGTTTTTCCAGTCGCTGACGATCCCCAGCTCCTCCAGGGATTCGAGCTCCAGGAGGGCATCAAAATACCTGATGATATTCTTTGCCAGATGCCTGTCATTAAGTAAACTCAGGTCGAGGCCGGCCAGAAAAGCACATAGATCCTTCATGCTTTGCACCTGCCTGAGCCGGGCCAAGTCATTCATTACGCTCCGGAACTCTCCGGGGGCAAAAAAGTAGGCATATCCTTCCCCGGCCATCTCCTGCAGGCGTGCGCCGGAGGTTTCATCCAGGCCGTAGTAGGTCCGGAACTCCGGAAGACGGACCGCTTGCATAAGGCTGTTCAGTTCCACTTGCAGCACACCCGCGCGATCAACGGCCCCCTGCAGCAGGTTATAGAGGGCTGTCAGAAAACGGTAGATTTTGGTCTCGCGAAAACCGGTTTCCCCATCAACCATGATTTTACCACCGGTCAGTAACCGGTGATAGGAACTACTGGAAGCGGCATCCAGGACCACGGCTTCTTCCTCTTCTTCCAATAACGCGATGATATTTGTCAATTGGAGAAGGTCGTCCCCGGTTTGGTAAAGGATGATCTCGGTTCCCGGGTTAGCCGGGAAGGAGACGCCGGTCAAACAGAGCAGTTCTTCATCAAAATCCTCTGGAGAGAGTTGCAAAAGGAGCCGGAGCCGGAACCCCCGGTCCGCCAGGAAGCGGAGAAGCCTTTTTTCTTTAGGCGTAAAGGCGATGATATTAACCAGAACAATCTCGGAAAATTCCCGGAGGGGTTCTTCATAGAAGTTGGAAAAATCAAAGGCCAGCGTGGCGTCGGTATATCCCAATTCATCCAGACGGGCCAGATAGCGGCGGCGAACCGCCTGCAAAATTTCGTATTTTTTCTCCTGCCACGGCTCGAGCCCTGTTAAAACCGGGATTTCATACTCGCTCATCTCATCGTAGAGTTTAAAGAAACCGCCCGCCGGTTCAATGGCGTCAAAGTAGTCGTCAATCCCCAGTTCTTCCCGTTCGGCTGCGGTAAGGAGTTCATAGAAGAAAACCGCCAGTTTTTCTTCGCGTAAAATCAACCGCTGCGGGGGGAAAAACCGCTCTTTGAAATCCCTGAGGGTAAGGAAGAGAGAGGCCGGCTGGAGAAAAGGCGGCTCATGGGAACGGGCGGCCTCGACCATATTCACCTGTCCGGCAAAGATAAAGACCCTGGGGCCTCCGGCCGCCAGCGTGAACACCCTGGAAAATAGATCCTCACGGTAGCTCAGGTACTCTATTTGCACGGCTCATCCCTTCCTTCCCTTCCTGTGCAGGTGCGACCTCTGGGTTTCTTTAGGCTAAAATTCGCCGGCCGGGCTGAAAACCCCTTTTTTTCTAAAAAAAGTGAGGGCGCTTTGCAGGCGGAGGTGGGCTTCCGGAGGAAAACCGCCACAAGCCGGCAGTGAGAAGGACAATGCTCATCTTCTCTGGATAAGGAAAGGTCAAGGCGGAATTGTAAGAAAAAAGGGGAAGAAGATTGGGGAAAAACTGGAAAAAGAGAAGGGAAAAAGGGAGAAAAGAAAGGAGGGCAAATGCCCTCCTTTCTTAAAAATCCTGTTTACTTTAGAAGTCCAGTTTCACCGGGACTTTGGTTGTGCTTGCCGGCTGGATCTTGCCGAAGAGCAGGTCTGCGGCGGCGCGGATCGAGTCCGGGGTACCGCTGAAGTTGCAGACCACCGCATCGGCCTCGGCAGTGGCGCCAATTTCGTACGGATGGTTGGTCACAACAACAACGTCGTGCCCGGCTTCTTTCAGCTTCTTGACGAGCTTCGCGTTGTCCCCGGCCTTGACGATCCGCGCGTAGTAGTTGGTCATGACAACCAGATCTACCTGTTTGGCCAGTTCGAGGCATTCGGCCATCTCTTCCTCGCTGGCGGCGAAGCCGGTAGCGACCAGGATCAGGTTGGGCGAATCCTCAACCTTCCAGTTCTCAACCATCCGCTCGCAGAACGTATGGGTGTGCATATACG
>JAAYIC010000050.1 GCA_012735195.1 Bacillota bacterium | reverse complement strand
GGACCATATTGCCGATGCGTTCTTCTCCCCAGGCCGGGATCCACCGCACCTCGCCGATGGCTTGCAAAACCTGATCCCGGTAGCCTTCGATGGAAGCAAACCATTGGGGTGTGGCCCGGAAGATCACCGGGTTCTTGCAACGCCAGCAATGGGGGTACTGGTGAACAATCTTGCCGGCCTGCAGCAGGCTCCCACCGGCCTGCAAATCGTCGATTATAACCCGGTTGGCCGCTTCCAGTTTCATCCCGGCGTACTTGGGAACCTCATCGGTAAACTCCCCTGACGCCGAAACCGGGGAGAAGATCTGCAGGTTGTATTTGATGCCGACCTCGAAGTCTTCCAGCCCATGGCCGGGTGCGGTATGGACGCACCCGGTACCGGCCTCCAAGGTGACATGCTCGCCCAGGATCACCGGGGAGTTCCAGCCCATAAAGGGATGGCGGCACTGGACCCCTTCCAGTTCCGACCCGCGGAAGGTCTTTTCCGCGGCAGTGATCGCAATACCGGTTTCCTTGGCAAAATCAGTCAAAAGTTCGCTCGCCACCAGGTACCGGTCGTCGCCGGCGCGGGCCAGTGTATATTCGTAGTCGGGGTGGAGGCAGATAGCCAGGTTCGCCGGGAGCGTCCAGGGGGTCGTGGTCCAGATCACTACATAGGTCCGGTCTTCCGGGAGCACCCCTTTCCCGTCGACCACCGGAAAACGCACATAGATGGAGGGCGACTCCCGATCCTTATATTCAATCTCCGCTTCCGCCAGAGCCGTTTCACAGGAGGGACACCAAAAAACCGGCTTAAGGCCCCGGTAAATATAGCCTTTTTTCGCCATTTCCCCGAAGACCTCAATCTGTTTTGCCTCATATTCGGGGAAAAGGGTCATGTACGATTCAGACCATAAACCCCAAACCCCCAGGCGCTTAAACTCTTCTTCCTGAATGGCGCGGTATTTCTCCGCGTAGGCGCGGCACTTCTCCCGGAATTCCAGCGGGCTGAGTTTGTGACGGTTAATACGGCTCTCCTTAATCACCTGTTGCTCGATGGGCAAACCATGGGTGTCCCAGCCATGCACCATCGGCCCGTAATACCCTTGCATGTTCCGGAATTTAACAATTATATCCTTCAATGTTTTATTCATGGCGTGGCCGGTATGGATATGGCCATTGGCGTAGGGCGGCCCGTCATGAAGAATAAAACTCTTCTTCCCCCGGTTTTTCTCCAACAGCCGGTGGTAAATCCGGTTCTCCCGCCAATATTTTTGTATCTCCGGTTCCCGCCGGGGAAGGTTGCCCCGCATCGGAAAACCGGTGGATGGTAGGTTTAAGGTTTGGTCGTAATTCATCAACAGCACCTCCAAAAAAAGTTAGCGTGCGAAAAAAAAAAAAACGTCCCTTTTCGGGACGGGTAATTTTGGACCCGCGGTACCACCCAATTTGCTTGTGCCGCTCTCTAGTGGGATAACGGCCACTATCCGTTCCTCCTTACTGCTTGCAAGGTTCGGGAGGACACTCCGGGGCGATTTTCACCTGGGCCCTGCACCGGTTTTCACCAGCCACCGGCTCTCTGCACCAGTTTTCCAGGTTACTCCTCCCCGTCATCGCTACTTTATATTTCCAGTTTTTATTTTGACTTTTTATATAAACATTATTATATCTCCCTTTCCTCTTCAGGTCAAGCCAGAACTTCCCGTAAAAACCACTGGTACAAAATGGCCCTGTATTTCTTGGAGAACAATTTTAACCGTCTGTTGCAAGCAACCGGTGAAAAGGCCTGGAAATAATTAAACCTGTTTCTAGCAGGTCTTTTATGTTATAGTAAAAATAGATTTGTAGTAAAAATAGAACTAAAAATATCATTCTGTTTTATTTTTCTTCTTACCACCGACCTTTCGTTTGGGAAATTTTATGAAAAATGGTTGCAGGAGGTTGGATCATTGGAAAGAAACAAGCTGCTGCCAACTGTCGCCTATTTTTGTATGGAATTCGGCCTGCACGCGGATTTACCCATCTATTCCGGGGGCTTAGGAATCTTGGCCGGTGACTACTTGAAAGCCGCCCACGAGGAAAACCTGCCTGTAGTTGGCGTAGGAATACTTTGGCGCAAAGGTTACACCCGGCAATTGATAAATGAAGAAGGCTCTCCCTATGATCTGGAAGAGAGGTATTCCTTTGATTCCCTGCAGGATACCGGTATCAAGGTCCAGGTGGAGATCGGAAACCAGCCGGTAACTTGTAAAGTCTGGCTGGTGGACCGGTTTGACAATGTCCCGCTCTACCTGCTCGACGCCGACTTGCCGGAGAATAAAAACCCCTGGTTAACTCATCACCTCTACCGCGGGGATCCCACCGGACGGGTAAGCCAGGAGATGATCCTAGGGATCGGGGGTATCCGGGCGCTGCGTGCCCTAAAACTCGATATCGACATCTATCATTTTAATGAGGGCCACGCGGTTCTGGCGGGGGTTGAACTAATCCGGGAAAAAATGGCGCAAGGCGCCTCCTTTGACGAGGCCCTTATGGAAACCAAAAAGGAGATCGTCTTTACCACGCATACACCTGTTCCCGCCGGAAATGAAGAGCATCCGCACGGTCTTCTCTGCTCTCTGGGGGCATACAACGGCCTTAACTATGAGCAGATGCAGAGGCTCGGCGGGGATCCGTTCAACATGACCGTAGCCGGTCTCCGGTTGGCCCGCCTTACTAATGCCGTTTCGCAGTTGCACCGGGAAACGGCAAAAAAAATGTGGCACAATGTCGCCAGCACCAGTGAAATAATTGGGATTACCAACGGCGTCCACAGGAAAACCTGGCAGGATCCGGAAATTCACCGGGCTTACCTGGAACAAAAAAGCCTTAGGCCAATTCACCAAAAGAACAAGGAAAAGCTCCTGGAGGAGATCCGCCGGCAGACCGGATGCGAGCTTGACCCCAACGTTCTTTTGATTGGTTTTGCCCGCCGGGCGGCGACCTATAAAAGGGGCGATCTGATTTATAATAACCGTGAACGCCTCCTGCCTTTCCTGGCCGGGAAAAAGCTCCACCTGGTTTTCGCCGGTAAAGCTCACCCTCAAGATGAGGCAGGAAAAGAGACCGTGCGCAGAATTATCGCCTTAACCAAGGAATACCCGGAAAGCATCGTCTTTTTAGAGAACTACAACATGCGCCTGGGCAAACTCCTGACCCAGGGGGTTGATGTCTGGTTAAACAGCCCCCGCCGCCCGATGGAAGCCTGCGGTACCTCAGGAATGAAAGCGGCGATGAACGGCACGCTCAACCTGAGCACTCTGGACGGTTGGTGGGCGGAGGGCTGCCGCCACGGGATCAACGGTTGGCAGTTTGGGGAAGGCTATGAAGGGCCCGACCAGGATACCGTGGACCAGAATGCCCTCTTCCAGGTCTTGGAGCACCAGGTGTTGCCGGTCTATTACCGGCAACCGGACCGCTGGGAAGGGATGATGCGTTACGCCGTGGAAAACGCTGTCAATCATTTTACCGCCCGGCGGATGGTCCGGGATTACTACGAAAAGCTCTACAGATAGACAGGGGACGGTTCCCTGTCCTGGAAACCGTCCCCTAAAACCCCAGCCGTTCTTTGCAAGGACAGGGAACCGTCCCCTGTCCTTTTTTTGTTTGTCCTTTTAAAACCCCAGTTTCTCCCGGAGTACCGGCACCAGTTCGGCTACGGGGACCCGGATCTGCTCCATGCTGTCCCGGTCCCGGATCGTTACCGCCTGGTCCTCCAGGGACTCGAAGTCAACGGTGACACAGTAGGGGGTCCCGATCTCATCCTGCCGCCGGTAACGGCGGCCGATGGATTTGGCATCATCATAGGCGGGCATCCAATGACGCGCCAGTTCGCTCCGGATCTCCCGGGCCATGGCCACCAGGGGTTCCTTACGGGAAAGCGGCAAGACCGTCACCTTGATCGGGGCTAATTCCGGGTGGAAACGTAAGACCACCCGGATTTCGTCTTTATCCGGCTCCTCATGGTAGGCATCAAGGAGAAAACATAAGGTGGCCCGGTCGACCCCGGCGGAAGGTTCAATTACATACGGGAAAAAGCGCTCCCCTGTTTCCTGGTGAAAATAATCCATGCGTACACCGCTGCTTTCGGAATGCCGCCGCAGATCAAAATCGGTGCGGTTGGCGATCCCTTCCAACTCTGACCAGCCCATGGGGAAGAGATACTCGATGTCACAACATTTCTTGGCGTAATGAGCAAGTTCATCGGGGGTATGCTCCCGGATCCGCAGGCGTTCCGGGTCAACTCCCAGGTTGACATACCAGTTAAACCTTTCTTCAAGCCAATCTTCGAAGATCTTCTCATCCGTACCGGGTTGTACAAAATATTCAATCTCCATCTGCTCGAATTCCCTGGTCCGGAAGATGAAATTCCCGGGGGTGATTTCGTTGCGGAAAGCTTTGCCGATCTGGGCCACCCCAAACGGGATCTTCTTCCGGGTACTGTTAAGAATATTTAAAAAATTAACAAAAATACCCTGCGCCGTTTCTGGCCGCAGATAAACAGTGGCCGCCGCCTCCTCCACCGGTCCCAGGTGAGTACGGAACATCAGGTTGAACTTCCGGGGTTCAGTCAGCTCCCCGCCGCATTCCGGGCATTTCTCCCCGGTTATGTGGTCGGCGCGAAATCGCTGCTTACAGCTTTTACAATCCACCAGCGGATCGGTAAACCCTTCCACATGGCCGCTGGCCTCCCAGACCCGGGGGTGCATTAGGATCCCGGCATCCAGCCCGACCATATCTTCCCTTCCCTGGACCATCCGCTTCCACCAGGCGCGTTTCACATTATTTTTTAACTCCACTCCCAGGGGCCCGTAATCCCAACAGCTGTTAAGTCCGCCGTAGATCTCGCTGTTGGGAAAGATGAAACCCCTCCTTTTTGCCAGGGTGACGATCTTTTCCATGGTTGTTGTCGGCTGAATTCCTTCGTTTTTCATTTTGAACCTCCTCACAAAAAAAATGCCCTGCCCATTATGAAATCTTAAATATTACATAGAAAATAACGCCGGTGTGACAAACATCTCAATGATTGCGGCCAGTAAGAGCAGGAAGACCACCAGCGGTAATAAAGAGACAAATTGTTTCATGTTGGCGAAAAACCCCCGGGAACTCCGGAACCGTAGCCAGCCCAGCCAGTTTCTGCATCCCCACATCACCCCCATGGCGGCGGCGAGGAGAAGCCCGGCAAGTTCAAAAAGGCCGTGGGGAAGCAGGCCAAGAAAAAAGCGGTTTCTGGCCATAAGTTGATTAAACTCAAGATAGCCGGCGGTTATCCCGATAATCATGCCGTTACCACTGACTATAAAGGGTGGGAAAAAGGGAAAGATCCCTCCCAGAAAAAACATGGCCACCCCGGCCTGCAGGTTATTGATGAAGACCCATCCTGTTAAAACCAGCCGGTTGCCTCCGCCTCCCCGGATTACTGGTTCGGCCAGGGTTTCCATGAGCATATCCATTATCTCAGTAGCCTGCGGCCTGTTTTGTTGCCATGCCCCATAGCCGAAAGCAATTCCCAGAACAAAAAAGAAAAGCATCAAAGCATAGACCATGCGGAAACCTTGTGACAAATAGAAGTAAAGCCTCCTCTTGGTTTCCAACTTCTACACCGCCCTTGGTTCAAGAAATAACCCCTCGCAGCCTAAGGGCGAGAGGCGGTCTCGCGCGCTCAATTGACCTTGCCTGCACAAACTCCTCTCTGTGCATATGAGGTGCGTATAAAAAAAGTATAACAGAATTTAATGGCGGGTGTCAATCGGTACCTGCCCGCCGCTCTCCACCTTGATCCCCGGAGTTGGCCTCTGCTTTCTCCACTTTATCCACTTCAATCCGGTACTTGGCAGCCAATGCCGCCACTGCGCCAACCAGGGTCAGATGCGGAGCCAGGACGGCCCCGACCACCCCGGCGGTAACAGGGACTTCCACCAAAACCTGGTCTCCCTTGCGAACCCGGATTTTACTGCGGTTTCCCTCTTCCCAGAGTTTCTGCAGTTTTTCCATGAGCTCGCGACTGGGACCGTTCTTGGTCCGTTTTTCCAATAAAATCAAGGCTTCCACCAGATCCCCGGAGGTTTCATCCAGCGCCTTCCGGGCTTCTTCATAACTTACCGGGAATCGCCTGCGAATCTCCTCGATCTTCCCCAGCAACTCATCGGTCACTGCTCACACCTCCCACGGGTAGCCTGCCCCGGAAGGAGGTAGGGCATGCTGGAAAGAACCGTGCATGCCTGCAATTTCATATAACATACGCAATAGGTTTGCGCACCGCTAGAAAGAGAGGATAGAATGTAAAAAGCCTAAAGATTTTATCGGTTTTTCACTCCGGTATTCCAGGAAAGCTGTTAACGCGTTTTCAACCTCTCTTTGCAAAGCCGCCGGAACCTCCCAGGTAATTACCGACCGCAGATCGGCCGTGAGTAACCTCCGCATCAGTTCCAACCCGGCGGCCGAAAGCGCCAGGGGTTTAATCTCCGTCTCATCCTTGCAGAAGGAACAGAGCACACCCCCGCCGGCGGGAGAGAACCCCCCGGGCGTCTCCTCCAGGGAACGGCCGCACCGGGCGCAAGCCGTCAGTTCGGGAAGATAGCCAAGATACTGCAGGGCCCGCAGTTCAAAGGCTCTGGACAAAAGGACCGGATCTTCCGCTTTTTCCAAGACCGTCAGACCGGCTAAAGTAAAAAGAAAAAGCCCGGTATTCTCTTCTTCCAGCGGGAGAAGAAGATCGAGAAACTCCGACCAAAATGAGGCGTAGGCCATTTTCACCAAATTTTCCCGGATTAGGCCAAAGGACTTGATAATCTCGGCCTGGCTTAACTGATCAAGGCTTCTGCCCGCAAAAATCAAGACTCTCAAATAAGAGAAGGGTTGGGCGGCAGCGGCCAAACGGTTGCGAGGACGCCGGGCGCCGCGGGCCACCACCTCAATTTTCCCCCGGTCTCTGCTTAAGAGGGTCAAGATCTTGTCCGCCTCGCCCAGGGGGCGGGTGCGAAGGACAATCCCATCGCTTCGGTACAGGTTCATTTTCTCACCTCCGGGAGAAAATTGCCCACAAAAGACTGAGCAAAATACTCAAGAGCAAAGATGTGCCCAGCGGGAAATAGAAAACAAACTTATCTCTCTTGATGACGATGTCCCCGGGAAGGCGGCCAAGCCCCGGAATTTTGCCCCCCAAAAGAAAGAGCAGACCGAGGACGACCAGGAAAATCCCGGCAATAACCAGCAACCGGCCGATACCTGTAAAATTGTTTTCCATTGAGAATAGCCTCCTGCTAACCGTTTAACCACTCTAGTGGTTGAACCCTTTTTGGCGGCCAAACCGCTCCGGGCGGTCCCGGCTTCTCTTGATAGCCAATAAGTAACCGCCCGGGCGGGGCTTTCCGCTTGTACGGTTCCGCTTGTAGAATGCCGCTTGTAGATCACCGGTTAAAGCGCCGTTTGTAGAGGAACACTCGTAGAGCGCCGCCGTGCTTAACGGTTCAGCCGCTCTTTCGCGGTTTAACCGCTCTTTGGCGGTTTGTAGTAACGGTCCCTTTCACTGAAGATGCATCCGCAATAAGGTTGGCGATAGAGCCCGAGTTCCCGGGAGATCTCCCGGCTTCTCCGGTACCCCGGGCGCAAGTCCTCACCATAGAAGTTCAACCCGTATTTCCGGGCCAGGTCTTCCCCGGTCCGGCAAATCCCCTCAATCTGTTGGTAAGGACTGATCAAAAGGGTGGTCCCAAACCATTTATACCCCAATTCCCTGGCTTTTATCGCCGTCCTCTCCAGCCGCATTGCATAACAAAGCGGGCACCGTTCGTTCTCTTTCCCCACAACCATCCGGAGAAAGCCGGAAAGATCGTATTCTTCCTCAAGCAAAAGGGGGAGCCCCTTTTTTTCTGCAAAATCCTCCAGGGTTTCTTTTCTCTTCTGCCACTCCCGGTAGGGGTGGATATTGGGGTTATAATAATACATCAGCGGAGCGTAACCCGCTGCTACCATGTGTTCCGTGGTATAGGTGGCGCATGGCCCGCAACAGGTGTGCAGTAAAATATCTTCCAAATCAATCCCCTTCTTTTATGCGCTTCCGTCGCTCTGCCGTGCTATAACTGGAGGCGGCCTTGGAGCTCTCCGGTGGCTTTTGGTTTTAAGCCAAGGTGTTCCCGGCCTAATCTGGTGATCATCCTTCCCCTGGGGGTCCGCTGCAGGAAACCGATCTGTAAAAGGTAGGGTTCGTATACATCCTCAATCGTCTCTACCGCTTCCTGGGTAGCAGCGGCCAGGGTCTCCACACCCACGGGACCGCCGTCGAACTTCCCGGCGATGGTCTCAAGGAGCAGTCTGTCCACCCGGTCCAGGCCCATGGGGTCGACTTCCAAAAGGTCCAAGCCCCGGCGGGCGATGGCGGCGGTGATCACCCCTTCCCCTTTGACCTGGGCAAAATCACGCACCCTTTTCAAAAGCCGGTTGGCGATGCGTGGCGTCCCCCGGGCTCTTGCCGCCAATTCCCTGGCGCCTTCCTTTTCAATGGGGATTGCCAGAATGGAAGCGGCACGGCAAATTATCTCTTCCAGTTCTTCATTGGTGTAATACTCCAGACGGCTGATGATCCCAAACCGGTCGCGCAACGGCGCAGAAAGAGCCCCTGCCCTGGTGGTCGCCCCCACCAGGGTAAAACGGGGCAGGTCGATCCGGACCGAACGGGCACTGGGCCCTTTTCCAATTATTATGTCCAGGGCATACTCTTCCATCGCCGGGTAAAGGATCTCCTCCACCGTTCTGTTCAGACGGTGAACTTCATCAATAAACAAGACCGCATGAGGCTCCAGGTTGGTGAGGATCGCCGCCAGATCGCCGGGACGCTCAATCACCGGTCCGGAAGTAATGTGGATTTGCACTCCCAGTTCGGCGGCGATGATATGGGCCAGGGTCGTTTTTCCCAACCCCGGCGGGCCGTAAAGCAAAACGTGATCCAACGCCTCCCGCCGCTTGCGGGCGGCCTCGATAAAAATCGCCAGATTCTCTTTGACCCGGGTCTGTCCGGTGTATTCCGCCAGACTCCGCGGGCGCAGGGCGGCGTCAAATTCAGTATCCTCTTCCCGTCTTTGCGGGCTGACAAAGCGGGGGTCTTCCACACGCGGTTCATCCATTAGTCTTCACTTCCTCTCCGGCCTCCTGGCGCTATTCCTCTCTCGCCAGTCTTTTTAAGGCCTCACGGACCAATTCCGGTACAGTTGAATCCGGATTTTCCCGCCAAACCTTTTCCACTGCACCAGCCGCCGTCCAGCTGGAATAGCCAAGGGCTTCCAAAGCGGCCACCGCATCGGAGAACGGTAATTCGACGCCGGCTGCCTCCCCGTCTTTCTTCAGTTCTTTACTCAGACGGGATTTTAATTCCAGGATCAGTCTTTGCGCGCTTTTCAAACCGATCCCCGGGACCTGCCTCAGGGTACCGGTGTCTTCCGTCAAGATCGCCCGGCGGAAATGCGCCGGCGACAGCACGGAAAGAATGGCCAGCGCGGTTTTTGG
Organism: Bacillota bacterium; assembly: GCA_012735195.1. GTDB lineage: Bacteria > Bacillota > UBA4882 > UBA10575 > UBA10575 > JAAYGG01. The sequence goes on along the minus strand of JAAYIC010000050.1, from coordinate 4,427 downwards.
TCCGATACCGGAGACCGTAATTACCTGGGTGAAAAGGGCTTTCTCTTCCGGATCAAGAAAGCCGTATAAGGCCATGGTATCATCTTTATGGTGAAGATAGGTATAAAGCAGGACCTCTCCATCCACCCGGGATAATTTTTCCAGGGCGGTCAGGGGAAGTAAGACTTCATACCCGACTCCGTTTACTTCCAAAATACAATGATCCCCCGCCACCTGCCGGACCCGCCCCCGTAAAGTCGCCAACATCGTTCCAACACCCTCTACTCGCGCATACGGTGACGTATGTATACGTCATGTATGCAGGTTATATTTTTGCCGGGAATGGGCATGACAGATAGCCACCGCTAGTGCATCGGCGGCATCATCCGGCCTGGGAAGCCGGGACAGACCCAATAATGCCTTCACCATCTCTTGAACCTGTCTTTTTTCCGCCCGCCCATAGCCGACCACCGCCATTTTCACCTGGAGGGGCGTATACTCCTCAACCTGCAGTTCTGCTTGGGCTGCGGCGAGCATCACCACTCCCCTGGCCTGACCGACCGCCAAGACAGTCCGGGAGTTTTTATTGAAGAACAACTCCTCCACGGCGATCACTTCCGGCCGGTAATTCTTAAGCAAAGCCCCAACCCCCCGGTGGATCTGGAGGAGACGTTCAGCATCCGGAATCCCCGGTTCAGTCCTGATTACCCCATATTCCAAAAGGCGCAGGCGGGAACCCTCCTGCTCCAAAAGGCCAAATCCCGTACTCGCAGTTCCGGGATCAATCCCCATAATCCGCATTATATCACCTGTTTTTGAATTCGGCATAATTAGCGGTAATCCTGCTTCGCAAGGAGTAGGATTAAATTATCGTTCACATAAAACTCCGTACCGGCGGTAGCAAGAACCGGGCAAAAGCGGGGTTACGCACCACGGGGTATGAGGGGAAAAGCCTTTCCGGAAGAAGGAAAGGCTTTAAAAAGTGAAGGAATAGACAGGGGGCTGTCCATGGGGATTCCCCGCCCGGGTTGATTTTCTTAGGGTTATTCTTTGGACTGCCCTCCTTGGGGTTGGTCTTCTAGAAGTTGCCCCTTTTTTGGAGCTGCCTTTCTTGGGGGTTGCCTTCTTCGGGTTCCTTTTCTTTAAGTTACTCTTCTCGAGGTTGCCTCCTTTTTTGTAGCTACCCTCCTTGGGGTTACCCTCGTGGAGGTTGCTTTAGGTTACTTTTCTTGAGAGTTATACACCTCCCCGGGGTTACCTTTCCGTTTGCTCTTTTTCCACCTTTTCCACTACTCCCAAAGGCTCGTCTGTATAAAGCTCGTTATAGGATTCTTCGCCCCCGAGATCCTGGGGGGAATCGGCTGTACCGTACCTATAAAGCTGCTGTTGGATATCATCCCGGTCCAGGCCCGGGTCATCCCCGCCGGGGTCTGTCAGGTGGGCGTCGAGGATCTCCTCTTCCAGCGGGCGTTCACTCCTCCTGTTTTCTTCATTCTCCAACTGTTCCTGGCAATGAAGGCAATTTACCGCATATGGAAGGGCCTCCGGCCTTGCCATGGGGATCTCCCGCCCGCAAAACATACAACTGCCGTAGTCGCCCCGGTCGATCCTTTCCAGGGCCTCATCGATCTTGTCCCGCAGTAACCGTTTGGCATCTTGTAATCCCAGGTCCTTTCCCCTTTCGTAGGTTTCCGTTCCGAGATCCGCCGGGTGGTTGTCGTAAGCCGAAAGCTCTTCGATAGAACCGGTCAGGCTTTCTTCAAAACCCAACCTCCCATGGTCATAACCCTCGTCCATCCTTTTTCTCTCCAAAAGCAAACGCTTTTTGAAACGGTAAAGGTCCTTCTTCTCCATTGGCAGCAATCCTTTCTCCTCTGCGGGAATATGTTTTTGTTATGAAAGTTAATCTTCCTCCACACCTATCTGGGCAAACCCGCCAGTTGTTCTTCGACCAACCGGATTACCTCCGCAATAAACCTGCTGATCAAAGGCAGATTCAGACTGGCAATCCGCGCCATGATCGCCAAAAAAAGAGCGGTTAAGAGGGTTAAGCCGAGGGCAATGCCAAAACCCCTGGCCAGGCCGGCCAGGAAATTCAGGTAGAGCAAACGAAGGGGGCTCGCCAGAATCTCGTCCCAGTAACGCAGGTTGCTCCTGAGCAACAGCCGGTTTAAAATCTCGACCCGATCATCTGAGCCCCGCCGTTTTTTCACCTGCCAACTACGGCTGACCATCTCCTCACCCCGGGTTTAATTTGCCCCCCTTTCTCCGGAACCGGAATAGGAATAACTGGCAGCAACAGGGTGATGGGTCAACCGGTGAGTCAACCAACGATCTCCCGGTAGGCGTCGAGGGTAAGCCGGCCAATGCGATCCCAGGTATAGTTGGCTAAGATATGCTCCCGCAGTCCGGAAGGGGCCGGATTATACAAGGCTTGATGCAGGGCGGCGCGGATGGATGCCGGTTCCGGTGAGCAGTACCAGGCCATATCACCCAGGTATTCCCGGGCGGTGCCACGGTCGGTAGTGACCACCCGGCACCCAGCCAATGCCGCTTCCAGATTTACCAGGCCCGGGGTGTCATACCAACTCACCAGGGCATGCAGGGCACAAGCGGCGTAAGCCGAGGCCACCCAGGTCTGGGGAAGCGGCCCCAAGAACTTAATCTTCCCGGCTTGCCGGCATTCCTGATAATACTGGTAGTCATTGATTGGACCGATCAGCACGACTGTCTTCCCCAGATCGGAAGCAGCTGTTACCAGCGCTTTCTGGTTTTTACGCCGGCAGATCCGGCCCACGCAAAGGATAAAGTCTTTCCAATGAAAACGGTTGATGAACTTGTCGGGTTTGGCGTAGAAAAACAAGGGATCCACGCCGTTGGGGATAATCTTGGCCGGTGTAATCAGGCGGTACTTTTCTACCAACAACTGCAGTTCCTCCCGGCCGTTGGGCAGGATCAGATCAACCCCGTCCAAAATCTCTTGGCGCAGGTGATCCGTGTTCTCCAGCCACTCAAAAAAGGCGTTTTTTTCCTTTGCCGCAATATGGTGGAGAAATTCCGCCGGATCCCAATAAATGGGGGTCAAGACCACCGGTTTATTCCATTTCTTTGCCTGCCTGTAAAAACGGTAGGTTTCTTCCACCGGAATGATATTAAAGAGATGGACCAAGTCATACCGGGAGAGATCCGCCTCCGGGCAGGAATCAAACTCCACTTCCACTCCGAGTCTAAGCAGGGCTTCACGGGTCTTTGTCATTTGGATGGTATCTCCGGCCATGACCCGTAATACAGTGGCCCTGTTTTGCATTAATATTCTCATGGGAATATCCTCCTGTCTCCATGGGGACAGCCGGTTTTTATCGCGCCCGCTTTTGGCGCGCGTCCACACACACAACCTGCTCTTAAATGTTTATTACTCCTGCAGCCGATACTTGCCTGTCAAAATGATACAGGCCTTTGGCGCGCGCAGGCGCAGAACCAAAGACCTGTATCCCGTGGGGGGAAGGGGAGATTGGGCTTAATTGTAAATCAAGATCAATCGGAGATTAAGATTAGTCTTAGGAACTACGGCTTAGAAATAATAGGGTGGATAAGGGACAACGACCTGTACTTGGAGTTGCTGGGATTCGGTGATTTTGACGAACAACTCCAGAACGACTTTTTGCCGCAGCCGGTTGGGATCAAGAAGTTCAAAGAGGATCGTCTCTATTTGCGGTTTAATCCGCACATCCATTCCCGGGACAGCGCCGGGGATATCCACAAAAGTGCTGAAGGGCACGTCTTCACTCTGATGAATCTCCAGGTTGTTTTGGTTGATGAAGAAGATCTGCTTATGAACAATCCCCTGGATGATGATCTTGTCTTCAATCACTTCCGCCATTAACTGCTCCACTCTTGCCACAATCTCCCGGATCTTCACCGCCGGCTGCGTAAGGCCAAGGGTACTCTCGAGCAACAGCTGGGCGGTCTGTTCGCCAACCACCGTATCAAGTTTTAACAGGGCGCCCGGTCCAAGTGCCACGTTCATTTGGACACTTTCGGTGACTTTCACGAAAAACTCGACGACAACCTTTTGCAGAATGGTATTCTCATCCAAAAGCTCAAAATGGATAAATTCAATCGTCGGCTCGGTGATTACGTCCATCCCCGGTTCGGCGCCGGGAATATCCACAAAAGTACTGAATTCTACATCTTCAGCCTGGTGAAACTCGACATTGTCCTCGCCGATAAAGAAGATCTGCTTATGCAATACCCCCTGGAGCACAATTTTATCCTCCAGAACCTCCACGCTTAGATCGGCGATTTCCGCAGTAATATCATCGATCTTAATTGCCGGGGACTCCAAGGTAACCAGGTTTTCCAAAAGCTCTTGCTTGGTGGCTTCGCCAATTACCTGATCCAGACGTACCAGTGGACCGTTTCCTTCCCTGATATTAATCTGCGTGGGT
>JAAYIC010000074.1 GCA_012735195.1 Bacillota bacterium | reverse complement strand
CGCCGTAACTGAGGAACTGTGCCACCACCCCGGCGAAGAAAGACCCCCGGTAAGAGACGATTGAGGGCAGCCGGATCTTGATAAATTGCAGGTAAAGACGGAAATAATGCATCTGGCTCACCCGCCGTAGACCGTCAGTTTTTTCTGGGCCGCCCGCCACAAAACCGCTTCCAGCCCCAGCAAAATCCCGATCCAAACCGACTGCCTCAGGAAAACCCCGGCCATCTCCGGCAGACCGGTGCGGCCGAGGTAGAAGGTGACGGCTTCATAAGTAATATACCGGAAAGGCAAGTAATAACTAATTTTCACAAGGAAGTCGGGGTAAAACCAGATCGGGACAAAGGCGCCGGCAAACAAGGTAAACATGGCGTAATCCACAAACCGAATGTACCAGTTGGATTCCAGCCAGAAAGGGAGCATTCCCAGGATGTAATAATAGTAGAAGGAGATAATGGCGCCGTTGACCACAGCTACGATAAAAGCAAGGCCGTGGAGGAGGGTAGGGGGAAACCGCATCCCGAAAAGAGCCAGGACCCCGGTGTAGACCGGCAAAACAAAAAGCAAAAAGTGGGCCAGGTTGTCGCCGGTGGTTTGTGAGAAAATATATAATTTTAGATTATAAGGCCGGATCAGATCCGTGGAGATTGAGCCCTGCAATATCCGCTGGGCAATCCGGTCACCCGCCCCTGACATATTAAAGATCACAAGCAGCCCAGTCAAAGCCATGTAAGTGATCATATCATGAAAAGTGGTATTCCGGACCACCGGGTTGGCCCGGAACAAAGCCATCCATAAACTAACCCGGACAAAAACACCAATAATGGAGCTGAAAAGAGTAATCAGGATATATCCCCGGTACTGAAAGGCCTTGATGAAACTGAGTTTAAACAGGGTGAAAAAAAGGGCTGTAGTGCCGGCGCTTTTCTGCCCCCGGGGGTTTCTGCTCGATGATTCGCGTTTGGGATTAGTCTTCACGCGGGACAATAGTGCTCCTCTCTTCCTACGTGATATTGGTTTTATGGAACCGGTCTTTCCTATCGAACTTTGACTAAGCAAAAGGACGATTAAGCGATTTTCTGTTTTTACCGGATAGTATAACATAAAGATGTACTTCTCGGAAGTAAAAAAGTATCATCGATCTCCGGCATGACTTCTATAGGTTTGTACCATGTTGCCATTATCACCTGTCATCATCTATTTGCCCGCCGGCTCTTCCACCGGCACTTCTGTCAATTCCACCCACTCTTCCCCGGGCATCACACGGTAGGCGTAAAATTCCACCCCGGCCTGGATTGCTTCGCGCATTGCCTCGGCAAATTTCGGATCCATTTCCCTGTTCGCCCAGGCCCTCTTTCCTCCCGGGTGCTGCACGAAGTAAAAAACCAATGCCCGGTTGCTGTCGCGGGCCAACTGTGCCAGTTCAAGCAGGTGTTTTCTCCCCCTTTCCGTGGGGGCGTCCGGGAAAAGCCCGGTTCCCTCCTGCACCAGGGTGACACATTTTGCTTCCAGGAAGGCGATCTTCTCCGGGTTCCTTCCATGCAACACCAGGTCAAAGCGGCTGGCGCCAACGGTCGTCTCCGGATAGGCCTTGTCATAACCACGGAGTGGCGGGAGGTCCTGCCAATGCTTGGCCAAAATCCGGTTAGGCAGCCGCGAGTCGATGAAAGCCCAGCCGTCGGGGGTTTGCGCTTTAACCAGGGTATAGCGGGTTTTCCGCCCCTTTCTCCCTTCAAAGTGCAAGCCCACTTGATTCCCGGCAAAGAGCAGTTCTGCCAGGCGCCCGGAGTTGGGGATATGAACCTCTTCCACTCCCTCTTCTGTCTCCACCCGTGCCGCAAACCTGTGTAAACGCTGGTGAAAAATGGCCGGTACGGTCCGGCCGTAAAAAGAGTTGGGGATCAGTATCGTTTTGTTTTTCATTGTCGTGTTGCCATCCTTGTTCATTTTTTGTACATTCTGCCTGCTACTGTAGCCCGCGAGCGTGAACAGCCGCGGCTAGGTTGTCAAATACCGGGTTTGCTTTTGATAAGATATTACCACAATTACCGGGTCATAACAACCGGAATTATATAAAGAAGGAAGTTGCATTATGAAAGGAAGATATAGATCATGACAAAGCTGAATCGGGTATGTAAAAGCCGGGAGTTTGCATTTTAGAAAAATTGAAACCCCTATTGACTGAAGTTCAGAAGAGAAGTAAAATAAAATTAATTCCTAGTAATTTGATAGGAATGGTAGTAAATCAAAAATCACAAGGTAATTAAGGAAAAACCAATCCCCGACTGATGCCATTCACTGGCGAAGAAAAGGAGGGCGGCAAATGGCACGAATATACTTGGATCATGCGGCGACCACCCCTGTCGATCCCCGGGTCGTGAAAGCGATGATCCCCTATTTGACAGGGAATTTCGGCAACCCGTCCAGCATCTATCAGGAAGGACGGGCAGCGAAAAAGGCGGTTGAAGAAAGCAGAGAAAAGGTGGCGGAGATCTTGGGGGCTGCCGACGCCCGGGAGATCATCTTTACCGGCAGTGGTTCCGAAGCTAACAACCTGGCCATTGCCGAGGTGGCCTGGGCCTACCGGAAGAGAGGCAACCATATAATTACTTCCGCCATCGAGCACCATGCAGTTCTGGAAACCTGTAAAGCCTTGGAGAAACATGGTTTTACCGTAACCTATCTCCCGGTGGATGAGTACGGGCTGGTGGCCCCGGAGGCTGTCCGGGAGGCGATCACCGACCGGACCATCCTGGTCAGTCTGATGTATGCCAATAATGAAGTCGGCACAATCCAGCCAATTGTGGAGATCAGTAAGACTCTCCAGGAAAAAAGAGTTCTCTTTCATACGGATGCCGTGCAAACGGTAGGTTCGATCCCCCTCCACCTAAAGGAACTAGGGGTGGATCTGCTATCCCTCTCGGCCCATAAGTTTTATGGGCCGAAGGGGACCGGCGCCCTCTACGTAAAGAAAGGTACCCGTTTACACCGGCTGATTCACGGCGGAGCACAGGAACGGCGATTACGGGCCGGTACGGAGAATGTGGCCGGTATTGTCGGCATGGCGAAAGCCCTGGAACTTGCCGTCGCCGGGCTGGAGGAGACCGTTCCTCGCCTTGTCGAACTGCGAGATTATTTCATTAGCCAGTTGGTCTCCAGGATTGACCATGTTAAGCTAAATGGACACCCTACTCGGCGGTTGCCGGGGAATATCAATGTCAGCTTTGAATTTGTGGAAGGTGAGTCGATCCTGCTCAACCTGGACCGGAAGGGGGTTGCGGCCTCCAGTGGCTCAGCCTGTACCTCCGGGTCTCTTGACCCGTCCCATGTTCTGCTGGCAATGGGTCTTTCCCATGAGACGGCCCATGGCTCCCTCCGGCTGACCTTGGGGAAAGAAAACACTAAAGAACAGTTGGATTATGTCCTTGGGATTCTGGAAGAGACAATAACCCGCCTGCGGGAGATTTCCCCTCTTTACCTGGGGCAGACAGCTGAAAGGAGGATCTGAGATGTACACTGAAGCGGTAATGGATCATTTTTTCAATCCACGGAACGCCGGCGAGCTTGTAAATGCGGACGGAGTGGGGGAAGCAGGCAACCCGGTCTGCGGAGACATTATGCGGATCTATCTAAAGATCGAGGATGACAAGATTGTGGATATCAAATTCAAAACCTTTGGCTGCGGCGCGGCCATCGCCACCAGCAGTATCTTAACGGAGCTGGTCAAAGGAAAAAGTATCGCCGAGGCGGAAAAGATCACTAATAAGGCGGTGGCCGAGGCTTTGGGCGGGCTTCCTCCCCAAAAGATGCACTGCTCCAACCTGGCGGCCGATGCTTTCCACAAAGCACTTGCCGCCTACCGGAAGAACCGGCACAAATCCGCACCGGCCGTACCGGCTTTTGGCTAGCAGTTGGCTAGGATAACTGTTGGTTTGCTGTTGAATAATACAGGCGCCGGGGAAGGACCCCGGCGCCCGTTTTTTAAATACCCGTTGCTTTTCAAATACCCGGTTGCAAAGGATCCCGTTGCAAAGGCGGCGGTTAAACCGTAAAGAGGCCGGTGGAGAGGTAGCGCTCCCCGGTATCCGGCAGGATCACGACAATGGTTTTCCCGGCGTTCTCCGGCTTCCGGGCGGTCTGGAGAGCGGCAAAGGCCGCAGCCCCGGAGGAGATGCCGACCAGGAGGCCTTCGGTCTTTGCCAGTTCTCTGGCTGTGGCCATGGCCTCTTCATCCGTGACTTTTATAATCCCATCAATGATCCCCGTGTTTAGAACCTTGGGCACAAAACCGGCGCCAATCCCCTGTATTTTATGGGGTCCCGGCGTGCCGCCGGACAGGACCGGAGAGGCGGCGGGTTCTACCGCGTAAACCTTCACTATGGGCTTCTTTTCCTTTAAAGCCTCGCCCACGCCGGTAATGGTCCCGCCGGTACCAACCCCGGCGATGAAGATATCCACCTCTCCTCCGGTGTCCTCCCAGATCTCCCGGGCGGTCGTCTGCCGGTGGATCTCGGGATTGGCCGGGTTTTCAAACTGCTGGGGAATGAAAGAACCGGGGATTTGCGCTGCAAGTTCCAGGGCTTTTTTTACGGCGCCGTTCATCCCTTCCGCGCCGGGGGTTAAAACCACCTCTGCGCCCAGGGCTTTCAAGAGCTTTCGCCGCTCCAGACTCATCGTCTCCGGCATTGTCAGGACCAGGCGGTACCCGCGGGCGGCGGCGACCATAGCCAGGCCAACCCCCGTATTTCCGCTGGTCGGCTCGATGATCACATGGTCGCCTGGGCAGTCCCTGTTTAGCAGGCCCTCGTCCTCAGCGGCTTTAATCATGGCATAGCCGATGCGGTCCTTCACACTTCCGGCCGGATTAAAATACTCCAATTTCGCGAGGATTTTCGCGTTTATTTTGTGTTTCCACCCCAGATTGGACAGTTCCAAAAGCGGGGTATTGCCGATTAATTCTGTCAGACTACGGGCGATCTTCGCCATCATTTCACACCTCCGGTTCAGGTCCGGGTCCTGCCACGGGAAACCCGGGTTAAGCCCCTGCAGCTTATCTGCAGGACTACACCACCAACTACTTTATATTTACGGAGCTGTGTTGCTTTTTCCTTTTTCCGGACGGTTAATTTTTTACCGGTTTAAAGAACCGTACTACGCCCGGAGCGCCTGGTCCAGATCTTCTATTATATCCTCAACGTTTTCGATCCCCACCGAGAGACGGATAAAATCCGGAGTAACGCCGGTGGCCAATTGTTCGTCCAAGGTCAATTGCTGGTGGGTGGTGGAGGCCGGGTGAATCACCAGGGACTTGGCATCCCCGATATTGGCCACGTGCGAGAGGAGTTTGACCCGGTTGATAAACCTGGCCCCCGCCTCTTTACCGCCTTTCACCCCAAAGCCGATAATGGCGCCGGCCCCTTTGGCCAGGTATTTTTGGGCCTTGGAAAATTGGGGGCTATCGCTTAAACCAGGATAATTCACCCAGGCCACTTGGGGATGGTCCTTTAAAAACTCCGCCACTTTTAATGCGTTTTCGCTGTGCCTGATCATCCGCAGATGCAGGGTTTCCAATCCTTGTAACAGCAAGAAGGAGTTGAAGGGGGAGATCGTGGCGCCCAAATCCCGCAAGAGGGCAACCCGGGCTTTGATGATATAAGCCTTGTTTCCCACGGCCTCGATGAAGTTAATCCCATGGTAACTCGGGTCCGGAGCGGTGATGAGGGGGAAGTCCCCTTCTTCCCAGGGGAAGTTACCGGAGTCAACGATCACTCCGCCCAGGGATGTGCCGTGCCCGCCAATGAATTTGGTGGCCGAATATACGACAATATCGGCGCCATAATTGATGGGCCGTAGTAAGTAGGGGACGGAAGTGTTATCGATAATCAACGGTATCCGGTGGGTATGGGCGATTTTGGCCAGTGCTTCGATGTCCAGGACATCCAGTTTTGGATTGCCGATGGATTCGGCATAAATCGCCTTGGTTTTTTTGTTGACCACGTCGGCGAAATTCTCCGGGTTACTGGAATCGACAAATCTTACCTTTATGCCAAAGCGAGGAAGGGTATGGTGAAAAAGGTTGTATGTCCCGCCGTAAAGGTTGTCAGCGGCCACTATTTCATCCCCGGCCTGGGCGATATTGAGGATGGCCATGAAGATCGCCGCCTGGCCGGAAGCGGCAGCCAGTGCGCCGGCACCGCCATCCAGCACTGCCATGCGGTCTTCGAAAACACCGGTGGTCGGGTTCATCAGCCGCGTGTAGATATTGCCCTCTTCCTCCAGGGCAAAAAGGGCTGCCGCGTGATCCGTGTCCCGGAAACTATAGGATGTTGTCTGGTAGATGGGCACAGCCCGGGCGCCGGTCGCCGGATCGGGTTCCTGTCCGGCATGGACAGCCAAGGTCTCAAGGCGATAGCTCTTTTTCATCTCTCATTCCTCCTTTTTTATTATTGACTTTTATGGCGAATTGGTTATAATACTACTAAACCAATAAGATTAGTAGGAAATTATTATTCTGATTATACAATAGCTAAATCCGGCTGTCAACAAATAGAAGTTATTTTTCTGGAATACCGGATTCTATTTTTCTTTCGTTTGCATATGAAAAGGTGGTAAACCAGCGGAATTCCGGGTATCTGATTAAGAATAATTGGGATTGGAGGGATTTTTAATGCCTGTGAAGATTCCACGCCATCTACCGGCTTTTGCCGTTCTTCAGCAAGAAGAGGTCTTTGTTATGGATGTAGAGAGGGCGATACATCAGGATATTCGTCCCTTAAGGATCATCATCATGAATCTGATGCCGAACAAGAGTGTAACAGAAACCCAGTTGTTGCGTTTATTGGCCAATACCCCTTTACAAGTGGAGATTACTTTGCTCCACCCGATAACGCACCGCTCGAAAAACACCTCTGAGGAGCATCTTAGAAGGTTCTACAGTTCTTTTGCGGAGATAAGGGAGGAGAAGTTCGACGGGATGATTATCACCGGCGCTCCGGTGGAACGGATTGCCTTTGAAGAGGTGGATTATTGGCCGGAATTAACCGCTATTATGGATTGGACGACACACCACGTCTTTTCCACCATCTACATTTGCTGGGCTGCCCAGGCCGCCCTCTATCATCATTACGGCATACCTAAGTATGCCCGGGAAAAAAAGCTTTTCGGCGTCTTTTCCCATAGAGTTAAAGAAAGCGCCTCGGGCAACCATTTAAGACTTCTGCGCGGGTTTGACGACCGGTTTTTTGCCCCTCATTCCCGGTATACGGAAAACCGGAGGGAAGATATTCTGAAATCACCGGACCTGCAAATCCTGGCCGAATCCGACGAGGCGGGGGTTTATATTGTGACTTCGGCCGACGGTCGCCGGATTTTCATCTCCGGCCATCCCGAGTATGACCCCCTTACTGTAAAGGCGGAATATGAAAGGGACGTGGCAAAGGGGCTGGATATTCATCTGCCGGTGAATTACTTCCCCGGGGATGATCCAAATAAAAAACCCAAGACAAAATGGCGGGGGCACGCCAATTTACTCTTCGCCAATTGGCTGAATTATTACGTATACCAGGAAACCCCCTATAATCTGGACGATTTGCCCTAGCCGGTCAACAGCGGGCCTGATCTGCCAGGTCTTGCAGGGTGGTGGAGGAGAGGATCTCGCTGATTTTCCCGGCCAGTTCCTTCCAAAGGGGGTAGGTAAAACAGAACTCCATCCGCGGGCAGTGGGCGGAGCCGGAATCTTCTACACAATCAACGGGGATGATTGGGCCTTCCAAGGCGACCAAGATCTCTTCTACAGTGATCTCCGAGGCCGGTCTGGCCAGGATATATCCGCCTGAAGAACCCCGCATTGCCCTGACCAGCCCGGCCTTGCGCAGGCTGGCAAAGACCTGTTCCAAATAGGGTTCGGAAATCTCTTGGCGCTCGGCGATTATTCTTAATGGCAAAGGCCCGTTCTGATGGTTGAGGGCCAGTTCGACCATGGAGCGCAGGCCGTACCTTCCCTTAGTGGAAACCAGCAAGAAACAAACTCCTTTCTCTCCGCCGGCCGGAAGCAGGAATTTTACCTAAACTTGAATGGCATCTCAAATTTAACACAGAAAAGCTATTTTTTCAAGGAGCGGATTGGCTTGAAAGGAGCGCTGACCTACAACCATGCAGAGATGCGTCGCCCAGATCTCTTTTACCAGTGGTAGGGTTCGCCCCGCAGGATCCTGAAGGCCCGGTAGATCTGTTCCAGAAGAAGGAGACGGAACAACTGGTGGGGAAAGGTCAGGCGAGAAAAGGAAAGACGCGCGTCGGCCTTCTCTAAAACCTGCGGCGAAAGGCCGGTGGCCCCGCCGATGATAAAGACCACCTCTTTCCCGGCCATTTCCCTTTCGCCGAGCCAGGCGGCGAGCTCTTCCGAGGAATAGGCCTTGCCGCCGCGGTCAAGAGCAACCAGATACGCGGAAGCGCCGGCCCGGGCAAGAATCCGTTCCCCCTCAATCTGCCGGGCTCTTCTTCCCCCGTCATCCCGCAGGGGCTCGTCGGGTACCTCCTCAATCGTCAAACGCGCATAAGGACGGAGACGTTTCCGGTATTCGGCGATCCCCTCCTGCAGGTACCGCTCTTTGATCTTACCGACCGCCACCACTTTCAGGTGCAGCAGCAGAACCACTCCTTAGCCATTCGTTCCGTAAACCTTTCTTTACCGGTACGGGAGAACACAGATAAAAGAAAAGGCGGGTCTTACCCCGCCCCAAGAAACCGGCTCAGGAAGTTCTCAGCTCTTCGGCGATGATCTCAACCTCCATCCGCCGGGCTCCCCGCTGAATCCCCAAGAGCACCCGGTCCCCAACCCGCAGGTCCAGTCCTTGGAAATCCGTTCCCATACTCACTTTTTGCCGGTTGATCTCCACCACCACATCGCCGGGGCGCAAGCCTGCCTTAGCCGCCGGCCCCCCGGAAACCACATGGGTAATGAGAAAGCCCTCATCAACCGGCAGGCGGATCCGGAAACGGGCCTCGACCTGACGGCGGTTGGTCGCATCAAAGGGCATGTAAGTAATGCCGATGCCGGCACGGGGCACCCGCCCCTCGGCGATGAGCACCCCGGCAATCTCCCGGGCCTTGTTGGCTGGGATCGCGAACCCGATCCCCTGCGCATCTTGGATAATAGCGGTATTGATCCCGATCACTTCCCCCCTGCTGTTCAATAGGGGGCCCCCGGAATTTCCCGGGTTAATTGAGGCATCGGTCTGGATCACATCCCGGAGGGTGACATTGTTCCCCAGATCCAGGGTCCGCCCCAGGGCGCTGATTACCCCGGTGGTCACCGTGTTTTTCAGCCCCTCGCCTATGGGGTTGCCAATGGCAATCGCCAACTGCCCCACACGTAAGGCCTCCGAATCGCCAAACTCCGCCACAGGCAAGTTTTCCCCTTCAATCTTCAAGACCGCCAGGTCCGTATATTGATCCGCCCCAATCACACGGGCGGGAAAAGTCCGCCCGTCCGGCAGGATGACGCGGATCTACCGCGCCTCTTTTATCACATGGTGGTTGGTGAGGATATAACCATCTTTCCGGAAGATCACCCCGGAGCCCAGCCCCTGTACTTCCTGGGGATACCAGATGAATCCAAAAAAATCGCTGACCTCGATCAATCTGGTGGTTGTGATCATCACCACCGCCGGCCCCACCTTCTCCACCACCCGGATGGTGGCGCTTTCAAAATCGGTAACATCGGGCCCGGGCAACACGCGGGTGGAAGAATCCGGTTCTTCCTGTACCGGCGGGCGGTATGTCAAATACTCGCCCAAACCGGTATACCTCACAGCCAGCAGGACCAGGAGTCCGCCAAGAAACGCGGCAAACATCATCTGCCCGAAACTGCCGATCCGCGGGGAGGAACTTCTAAACCGGTAATCCCTCACTTCTCGCACCCCCAAAACTCTCTCCGCATTTCCCCCATATCACACCATCCCGTCGCCGGCTCCCCCCGCCCGTGGCCATTACCTCCCCATGCGGGCCGGACTCCGCATCCCGCCGTTACCCGTTAGGCAATTGCTACGCCGCTTCCGTCAGAAAAGCGATAATCTGTACTTCCGGAAAGGCCTCTTCCAGCAGTGCCAGGACTCTTTCTCCCTCTTCCCGGCTGCCATGGACCGGCGGGGCCTCAAAGAGCAAAGGAAAACTCCGGGCCGGAGTATGGAGGCGAGCCAGGAAGACACGGAAAGCCATACGGATCAGGTTGCCGGTTTCCGGCGGCAGGATCTGCTGGGAGATCCAAGAAGCTGTGGCTTTTTCCCGGACAAGAAGATCAATCCCGCCCTCCCTGAACTCCGGCAAAACCCCGTTATACTTACCCCCGGTTAATCCGTCCACCAGTTTTACCAGCCGGAGATAGGAAGCGGCGAAAGACTCCTCCCCGGCGGCTTCCTTATCAGCCTCCGGAAGATAATCTGCCCGGGATTGCGCCTTTTCAGCCTCTCTCCTGCGGGCTTCCGCCTTTTCCCTGGCTTCTCTTTCCTGTGCCGCTCTTTTTTTCTCGAGTTCGACGGTTTTTTCCTGTTCCTTCTCTTCTTCCTCCAGCCGCTTCCTCTCTGCTTCCAAAGTGCCAAGGCTCTCTGCGGAAACACCGGCTTCCAAGGCCGCAACCTCGCTTTGCAGTTCGTTTTCTCTCTTTTTCAAAAGGCTTAACCGCTTAACCTTCTCTTTGATCGTCTCATACTCCTCCGAGCCGGCCCGTGCCAGGAGATCCCGCATCTTCCCGCGGGTCTCCTCCTCCTGCCGGAGAAGTTCCCGGTGCTGCGCTTCGTAATCATTCTTTTCCCCTTCCGGGCTTCTTTCCAGTTTTTCCAAGTCTGCCAGGTACTTCTTTTGCAATTTTACTTCTTCTAAAAAATCCTCTGCCGACCGCCCTTTAAGGAGGGTGTTAAGCCTGTTCCTGATCCCGGAGATCTCATCCAGTTGGCGGGCGATCCTCTCTTCAAGCTCAGTGATTTCCGCCCGCCGTCCACCCAGACCCAGGATCCCCTTCCTGCCGCCGTAGAGCTTTAATTGCTCTTCCAACCTGCGCAGCAAGTAGAGTTT
This sequence comes from Bacillota bacterium, assembly GCA_012735195.1. GTDB lineage: Bacteria > Bacillota > UBA4882 > UBA10575 > UBA10575 > JAAYGG01. The sequence goes on along the minus strand of JAAYIC010000074.1, from coordinate 41,904 downwards.
TTCCTCCTTTTGCTGGACCAGAATTCTTACCTCATCCTGCAACCCCGGGTCCATAAATTCTTTTGGAAAAGCCTCTATCTTCTCCTGGAGAAGCCGGATCTCCCGCTGTACGCTCTCTTCACTCTCCCGTTTTTCCCTAATCTTCTCCTCCAGGTACTTCCTTTCCAGTTCAATAGCGGCCAGTTGGCGTGATAGTTCTTCCACGGTAATCCGGGAACCGTCGGCCACAAACGGTTCATAAGGGGCCAGAGCTTCCCTTTCCGCTTTCACCCGCTCCAGTTCTGCTTCCAGCTCATACCGGCGCGCATTTTGACTCCGGAGTTCTTTGATCTTCTCTTCAACCTCCCGCCGCCGGGCTTGAATCACCTCTAGCGCCAGAAGCGCCGCCTCCACTGCCTCTGCATCCGCACCGGCGGTACCGGTATCCCCCGGTTCCCCCCCGGTCTCTCCGGGCGGTAGCGGATACACACTGGTTATTATTTCCCTTTCTGTCTCTGCTGTTTCTGATTCCGTCTCGGCGGCCGCCACCGGGGGAGCCGCCAGCATCTCCTCAACCGCTTCCCAGTGAATCCCCCGGCTCTGGATCTTGTTGAGCTGATCCCGCAGGATGGGCGAGTCTAGCCGGATTTCCACCGGACCCCTGTTAAAAACGAACAGTGCCTCAAAATCTATAGGGTTTAAGGTTTTTAGCTCATTATAGAGAATCTCCATGAGACTGGTGGGGGGAAGAAGGGTCAGGGAGAAATCTTCCTCTTGAAAGACCTCCAGCTCTTCCCGGTGGAAGTCTTTACCGATCAAAAACTCCTTCCCGTTTTCCGTGGTTAAAAAGAGGGAAGCGGAAAACCTCTCTCCGGCTGCAGACGGGGCATAGCGGGAAAACTCGCCGCGTCGGCCGGGAGGGCAACCGAAAAGCACCCCCACAATGGCATCAATTACGGTCTTCCCTGCGTTTCCGCCCCGTGCGTCCACTATGGTGAAGGGGGTGACCAGAGAAATCTCGGTTTCGTGATATACACCGAAATTATTCAGGATCACCTTTTTAAACCGCACCGGTTCACTCTCCATTCTCTTCTTCTTTCCCGACCACTCTGGCCAGGGCCACCACCCGTTCATCATCCCTGACGCTCATTATTTTTACCCCCTGCGTATCACGGCCGTGCGACGGGATGTCTTTAACGGCCACCCGGATAATCACCCCGTTGGCGGTGATGAGCATTAGCTCGTGCTCGGGATAGACCACTTTGACCCCGATAATCTTCCCGTTTTTCTCCGTTTGCCGCAGGGTTTTGATGCCTACCCCGCCCCGGCCCTGTTGCCGGTATTGGGAGAGCGGTGTCCTTTTTCCAAAACCCAACTCACTGATGACCAGCAGTTCGGCATCGTCTTTAATCACATCCATCCCGACGACCCGGTCCCCGGGGCGCAGGGTGATGCCTTTGACTCCCTGCGAAACCCTGCCGGTGGTACGGATCTCCGCTTCGCTGAAACGGATTGACTGTCCATTTTCCGTTACGAGCGTCAGTTCCCTCTTCCCGTCGGTCAGACGGACATTGATCAGTTCATCATCGTCAACCAGATTGATTCCCTGGATACCGATTTTTCTTGCAGTCTCATATTCCGAGAGCACCGTCTTCTTTACCAGCCCGTTTTTGGTGCACATCACCAGGTAATGGTCGTCGGAGAAGTTCTTGACCGGAATGACCGCGGCTACTCTTTCCCCCGGCTCCACGGGGATCAAATTAATAATCGCCGTCCCCCTGGCCTGACGGGAAGCCTCCGGAATATCGAACCCCCGCAACCGGTAGACGCGGCCGGTGTTGGTAAAAAAGAGCACATAGTCATGGGTGGAGGTGATAAAGAGGTGCTCCACAAAATCCTCTTCCTTGGTTTGAAGGGCGGTTATCCCCCGCCCGCCCCGGCGTTGACTTCTGTAGGTGGTAACCGGTAGGCGCTTGATATACCCGAAGTGGGTAATGGTGACAACAATATCTTCATCGGCCACCAGTTCCTCCGGGGAGAAATCCCCTTCCACCCCGGGCAAAATCTCGGTCCGCCGCGGGTCGGCAAATTTCTCTTTTATAGCCAGCAGTTCCTCCCGGACCACGCCCCTGATCTTCTGCCGGTCCGCCAGGAGCTCCCGGTAGTAGGCGATGGTCTTGAGCAACTCTTTATATTCATCCTCGATCTTCTCCCTTTCCAGACCGGTCAGGCGCTGGAGACGCATATCCAAAATGGCTTGGGCCTGTTTTTCCGAGAGACCGAAGTTTTTCATCAACCCTTCCCGGGCCTTCTCCACCGTGCGGGAGGACCGGATCAGGTTGATGACCGCATCAATATTATCCAGGGCGATCCGGAGGCCTTCAAGGATGTGGGCTCTTTCCTCCGCCCGGCGGAGATCGTAACGGGTTCGCCTGGTCACAATCTCTTCCTGGTGCTCGAGGTAGTAACAGAGCATCTCCCGGAGGGTCAAAATCCGGGGTTCCTTATCCACCAGGACCAGCATGATGACGCCGAAGGTATCCTGGAGCTGCGTATGTTTGAAGAGTTTATTCAGGACAACGTGGGGATTGGCGTCTTTTTTCAGTTCTATAATGATCCGCATCCCGGAGCGGTCCGATTCATCGCGGAGATCCGTAAGGCCTTCAACCACCTTGTCCCTGGCCAAACTGGCAATCTTCTCCACCAGACGCGCCTTGTTCACCAGATAGGGGATTTCCGTAACCACGATCTGGGTTTTTCCGCCGCTGAGCGTCTCAATCCTGGTCCGGGCCCGCATGATTACACTCCCCCGGCCTGTCAGGTAGGCGTCACGGATCCCTTCCTTACCCAGGATTAAGCCGCCGGTGGGGAAGTCGGGACCTTTGACAATCGAAAGAAGGGTTTCGTCATCAATCTCCGGGTCGTCAATCAACCGCACGGCCCCGTCGATGATCTCTCCCAGATTGTGCGGGGGGATATTGGTGGCCATCCCCACCGCGATTCCGGAAGAGCCGTTGGCCAAGAGATTTGGAAAGCGCGACGGTAAGACCACCGGTTCTTTCATACTTTCATCAAAGTTGGGCATAAAGTCTACGGTCTCTTTTTCAAGATCCCGCAGGATCTCCATGGCCAGGTGGGAAAGGCGGACTTCGGTATATCTCATCGCCGCCGGCGGATCGTCATCAATAGATCCAAAATTACCCTGTCCCTGCACTAATGGATAACGGTAGGAAAAATCCTGCGCCATCCGGACCATCGCATCATAAATGGCCCTGTCCCCGTGGGGGTGATAGCGACCCATCACATCCCCGACCACCCGGGCCGATTTTTTAAAGGTTTTATCCGGGGTTGTTCCGGACTCGTACATACCATAAAGAATCCTTCGCTGCACCGGTTTCAACCCGTCCCGGACATCGGGCAGCGCCCGGCTGACGATGACACTCATCGCGTAATTCAGATAAGAACTTTTCATTTCTTGTTCTATCTTGACCGGGAGGATTCTTCCTTCTCTGACTTCCGCCACTTTATTCCCTCCACTTCCGGCTGGATCTAGACATCAAGGTTAACTACTTCCTTGGCGTGTACTTGAATGAACTCACGACGCGGCTCCACCCTGTCGCCCATAAGCGTGGAAAAGAGTTCATCCGCAGCCACCGCATCCTCAATGGTTACCCGTAAAATCGTTCTTGTCTCCGGGTTCATTGTCGTCTCCCACAACTGGTCGGCGTTCATCTCACCCAAACCCTTGTACCGTTGAACAGTGACCCCCTGGCGCCCCATTTCTTCCAGGGCATCCTGTAACTCTTCCTCGGAAAAACAGTATCTCTGTTTGTTTCCTTTCTTTACCATATATAAGGGGGGTACGGCAATATAGACGTAGCCTTTTTCAATCAACGGTAGCATATACCGGTAGAAGAAGGTTAGCAAGAGTGTACGGATATGGGCGCCGTCGATGTCCGCATCGGTCATGATGATTACTTTGTGATACCGCAGCTTCGTCAGGTCAAATTCCTCACCGATCCCGGTCCCCAAAGCCGTTACCATCGTGCGGATGATCTCATTGCTCAAAATCTTGTCCAGGCGGGCCTTCTCCACATTAAGGATTTTCCCCCTGAGCGGCAGGATCGCCTGGAATCGCCGTTCCCGTCCCTGTTTGGCGGAGCCACCGGCGGAATCACCCTCCACCAAATAAAGCTCGGCCAGTTCCGGATCTTTGATTGTGCAGTCGGCAAGGGCCCCGGGGAGCGAAGAAACCTCCAGCGCCGATTTTCTTCTGGTCAGTTCCCGGGCCTTGCGCGCCGCTTCCCGGGCCCGTGCCGCCATGACACTTTTTTCAATGATCTTCTTCCCGACCGCCGGATTCTCTTCCAAGAAATCGGAAAGACCCTCGCTGATTACTGATTCCACCAGGCCGCGCATCTCACTGTTTCCCAACTTGGTCTTGGTCTGCCCTTCAAACTGGGGAAAACGCAATTTCACACTGAGGACGGCGGCCAGTCCTTCCCGAACATCTTCCCCGCTGAGGCTGGGTTCATTCTCTTTTAACAGATTATGTTTGCGAGCGTAATCATTCAGTGTTCTGGTGAGCGCCGCCCGGAACCCGGAGAGATGGGTCCCACCCTCCTGGGTATTGATATTATTGGCAAAGGAAAAAACATTCTCCACATATCCGTTGTTATACTGAAGCGCCGCTTCAATAATATTATCATCCGCTGTTTTCTTGATATAAATGACCTCTTTGTGTACGGGCTCTTTCGTCTTGTTCAAATGTTTAACAAAAGAGACGATGCCCCCTTCATAATGGAAGGTTACGGCTTTGCCTTCCCGTTCATCCTGGAGGTTAATCCGGACCCCCTGGTTGAGGAAAGCCAGTTCCCGCAGGCGCGCCGAGAGAATCTCCATACTGAACTCTATATTTTCAAAGATCTCCGGGTCCGGATAAAAGGTGATCCTAGTCCCAAAGCCTTCCGCGGGACCGACTTCTTTTACGGGACCATCCGGCTTTCCCTTTTTGTAGGTTTGCCGGTACAACTTCCCGTTCCGGCAGACCTCCGCTTTCATCCAGGCGGAAAGGGCGTTCACCACGGAAATGCCGACCCCGTGCAACCCGCCGGAGACCTTGTATCCTTCGCCGCCAAACTTACCGCCGGCATGTAGTTTGGTCATGACCACTTCAAGAGCGGAAAGTTTTTCTTTGGCGTGGATATCAACGGGGATACCGCGGCCGTTGTCTTCCACCACTACCGAGCCGTCGCTTTTTAAAATCACTTTGATATGATCGCAGAACCCGGCCATAGCTTCGTCAATACTGTTATCCACGGCTTCATAGACCAAATGGTGAAGGCCGCGACTGCCGGTACTGCCAATATACATGCTCGGCCGCCGCCGTACCGCTTCCAACCCCTCGAGAATTTGGATTTGTGCCGCGTTATACTCGGTGACCGCTGCTTTTCTTTTTTCCTCCTGCAATCCTATACCTCCTGCCTTTACTCATCACCAATCTACCTACACCGCGGTTTGCTTTGCCCGTTTACTAAGGGTTAAAGAGGATATCGGGGTAATAATAATCCGGTCGTCGGTAAGAACCAACGCTTTAGGTTTTCCCTCTGAAACATCTTCTACCTGCCTATTTTGTTTATTATTTATCAAATCTTTACAACAGGATCCCTTCTCCAGATTCAAAATGGCAATGATCTTTTTTCCCTCGGCAACCGTATTTCCTCCCAGATGTAAAAACACCTTTTATCACCCCTTATTATTATTCTCCATACCGTTCCCAGTCGTTTTGCAGAATCTTTCAGTTCAGGCCTTACCAGGGCCTTCTTTCACCTTTTTACAGAGGTTATAAAATCTGGTATAAGCCGCCCTTAATCCGGCATCACTTACCCGTTTAACCTCAGGAGGGAAGGTTAACTTCCCCAACGGCCCCGCCACCCTGTACGGGTAGTTTTCCTCTGTGGCCTGCGGTTGGTTCTCTACCTCGCCGGTAACAATCCGGACAGAACGGATGACTCCCGGCCCGAGCAGCCTCCGGTATTTTCTCATAATCTCCTTTTTAAAAAAGCTCAAATTGTAACTGAAGGCCGGATCCGGGCATTTCACCCAGAGGATACCGTTTTTTACCCTTTCCGCTTTTGCTTTTGTCTCCAGTTCCTTTCCGGCCACCCGCGGCCAGAAATACAAGGCCAAACCCTCCTTTAAGCGGCCGGGGCCGGGTATCCTCTCGATCAATTCCCTGTAAACCCGGGTCAGCGGCACGGGACTACCCTTGCTTCTTGTCAACAATCATCCCTTCTTTAACATGGAAGAACCAGATTTCTCCCGGCAAATCCTTAACTGTTTCCGGTTCGGTGGTTGTAACGAAGGTCTGAGTTTTCGTGGTTAAAAGTTTTAAAAGCTCTTTTTTTCTGCTGTCATCGAATTCGGAAAAGGCATCATCCAACAATAAAAGGGGCGGGGTCTTGTCCTCCCTGGCAATCAAATCAACCATCGCCATTTTCAAAGCCAGGGCCGCGGTCCGCTGCTGGCCCTGGGAACCATAGATCCGGATATTCACCCCTGTGGACCCCGGATCAGTCGCGTCCGCGCACCCATGTGTGCGATTAATGGTCAAGATCAGATCATCCCGGTGAGGACCGGCCAGGGTCATTCCTCTTCTTATCTCTTCTCCCCTTTGCCTCCGCAAACAGCGGCCCATTTCTTCAGCGATCGCCCTTTGCTCCAGTTTCCGGCTGGCGCCACAACCCCAGTAAGTACAGTCCATTTCTTCTTTGGTCCCGGAGATCCAGTGGTGATATTCTTTAAGTGCTGAACGGATCTCTTCCAACCCTCTCAACCGGTAGAGGACCAAACGGCTGCCGCTGTCAATAAACTTCTCCGTCCAGGACTCCAAAAGCTGGTTATTTCCCCTGCCTTCCCGGATCTCTTTTAAAAGCCTGTTTCTCTGTTGCAAGATCCGGTAATATTCCCGGAAGGCGTTTCTATAAGCCGGATAAGCCTGGGAAAGGTAGAGGTCTAAAAATTCCCGCCGATAGGAGGGACCCCCCTTAATCAACCAAAGGTCGTCAGGGGAAAAGGTTACCACTTTCACCAGACCAAACAAGTCTCTTTTTTTTTGATACTTTTTCCCGTTAATCCTGGCCAAAAACTGCCGGCGGTTGTAACCAATCTCAACTGTTAAGTTTGAAGCCGTTTCCTCTTCACAAAATTCGCCTTTTAGAAAAAAACCCCCTTCTCCCTCACGAATAAGTTCCTCGTCCCGGTGAGTCCGAAAAGAGCGTCCCCAAACCAAATACGATACGGCTTCTAAAAAATTTGTCTTACCCTGGGCGTTGTTGCCGTAAAAAACATTAATCGCCGGGGAGAGTTGCAGGTTTAGCCTTTTATAATTACGGAAATCCTTGATGATCATTCTTGCCAACCGCACAATTCTCCCCTCCGGCTTTCACAATCAAGACCCTCTGGTCGGGTAAGGAGATCCGGTCCCCCTCTTTTAATATTCTTCCACGCCTTGTTTCTTTTTCACCATTAACCCTAATCTTTCCTTGTTGGATCAAAATTTTGGCCTCACCGCCGGTACCAACCACAGTTGACCATTTAAGAAACTGATCCAGCCGGATGCTTTCACCCTTTATTAAAATCTTCTGCTCTCTGCTCATTTTTCCACTTTCCGCCACCGTCAACTCAGGCATTCATCCTTAGCGGCATAACCACATAGGTATAACTCTCATCACCCGCCGGTTTTAAGACCGAAGCCTTCATTCCGGCTGAGATCTTGAAAACGACCTCGTCATGGTCGATGGTTTTCAAGAAATTTAAAAGAAAATGAGAGTTAAACCCCACCTCCACATCTTTACCCTCGTAAGCGCAATCCACATTTTCATAAGCGGTTCCCAGTTCCGGGCCTTGGGCGGAGACTTCCATCCCTTTCCCCGGCGATAATGTCAGCTTCACCGCCAAATCCAGCAGGGCGATCCTCTCGACGGCCTGGAGGAAAAGCTCCCTTTTGATCCGGATCTCGCCGTCAAATTCCTCGGGGATCACCTGTTGATACTTGGGGTACTGGGCATCCACCAATCGGGTGGAGAAGACCAGATCCTCGTTGGTCATATAGAGCATTTTTTGGTGGAAAAAGACCGTAAACTGCTCGTCTTCAATACCGGAGAGGATATTCGCCATCTCGCGCAAGGAATTTACAGGAATCATCGTAGAAAACTCTTGCTCTCCCTCGATACCGACATCTTTTACCACTAAACGGTTGATATCCGTACCGACCAGACGCAATCTCCCGGGATGAAACTCCGCGAGGACACTGGAGAGGAAAGGACGCGGATCCTCAGGCGCAGTGGCATAAACCGTACATCTGACCGCCTCACGGAAAGAGGCCACCGGCAAAAGAAAAACCATGGCCCCTTGATCCCTGGCCTTTTTTTCGTCAATCCTCTCCGGTAACAGGGGATATTCTTCATCCGGCAAAAGGTGTAATTGGAAAAACGAGTTTTTCCCCTTGATAGTGAAGGATTTTTTCTCTTCGTCGGTCCCCAACGTCAAATCCCCTGGCGGGAGGTGTCTTATGATATCATAAAAGACCTTTCCGGGAACTACCACCCGTCCTGGTTCAACAATGGAGGCTTCGGGGATTTTCACCTCAATACCGATCTCCAGATCCGTGGAAGCGCAATACAATTCATTTTCCCGCGATTCCAAAAGCAGACCGCTGAGAATAGGCAATGTGGTTTTTACCGCTAAAGCTCTGGTTCCCATGTGTAATATGCGCATCAAGAATTCCTGACGGCAAGTGAACTTCATTTTCTTCCCCCCCGTAAAGAATTTACTCTCCTATTAGTTAATATTTTTTATTTATAAGATCAGATCTATAAATAGTAGTAATAATAAGAGAATAAAATATGTGGATAACCCGGTTAGGGCCTGCTTAAACCCGAAAAGGAACTGTGTATAAAAAATTGAAAACTCCACTTTTCCCCGGTTTACACAAGAAAAAAATAACCTGTGGATAAAATTTAAACAGAATATCAGCAGTCAATCCCCAAGAAGTTCAGGAGTTACTCAGATTGCCGCATTATTTGTTTATCTCATTTCAATTTTAAGATCAAATCTTGAACAATCCTGTTGAAGGCAGGATCTTTATTCATTTGCGCCCGGATTTTATCGCAGGCATAGATAACAGTGGTATGGTCCCTGCCGCCAAATTCTTCACCGATCTTTGGCAAGGAAGAGTCGGTCAATTCTCTACAAAGATACATCGCCAATTGACGGGGGAGGGTAACATCCTTTGTTCTTTTCTTCGCCCGCAGGTCTTCGAGGCTGAGGTTGTAGAATTCAGCGATCGTCTTCTGGATCAGGCCGATGGTGACCCTTTTATCCTGTTGCGAGCCGATGATATCCTTTAAAAAATCTATGGTTAAATCAAGCGTAATCGGTTGGTTGGTAAGAGACGAATAGGCGATTACGCGGATCAGGGCTCCTTCCAACTCACGGATGTTGGAATCGATCTGTTCGGCAATATAGATAGTGACATCGTCCGGTAAACGCCACCCTTCCAGCGCGGCTTTTTTCCGCAGGATCGCGATTCTGGTTTCCAGGTCTGGAGCTTGAATATCAGTGATCAGGCCCCATTCAAAACGGGAACGTAGACGATCTTCCAAGGTCGGGATATTCTTGGGCGGCCGGTCACTGGAGATCACAATCTGTTTTCTGGCTTCGTAAAGGGAATTAAATGTATGGAAGAATTCCTCTTGGGTGCTCTCTTTTCCTGCCAAAAACTGAATATCATCGATCAGCAATAAATCTACGTTACGGTATTTTTCCCGGAACGCGGGGGTTTTATTATTTTGGATAGCTATGATCAACTCGTTGGTGAATTTTTCTGAAGAGACATAAACTACCCGGTACCCGGTGCTGTTCTGCAAGACAAAATGGCCAATCGCTTGTAAAATATGGGTTTTCCCAAGGCCAACGCCACCATAGATAAAGAGGGGGTTATAGGCTTTGGCCGGAGCCTCTGCCACCGCCAGCGACGCGGCGTGGGCCAGACGGTTTCCTTCTCCCACCACAAAAGTTTCAAAGGTGTACTTGGGGTTAAGATGCTGAAAAGTGGCTTCTTCCGGTTCTTTGGTCGCTTGCGGAAATTCCACTCTCTGTTTTTGGTGAAGATCGTTTTTCCGTGTTACAAATTTTATCTCTAAATCGTTCTTTAAAAGGTCGCGTAAGGCGGAGAGCAATAGCGGCGAGTACCTGCTTTCCACCCAATCCTTGGCAAAGACGTTGGGGGCTTCAATAACAAGACAGCCGTCTTCAATCTTTAAAGGACGGGTTAATTTGAGCCATGTTTCAAAACTGGGCTTATTGATGAGGGGTTCTACAGCTTGTAGAGTTTTCTCCCAAAGGATTGATAGATCTTGGGTTGTCATAATTGAGGCTCCACCGTAAGATGGAGAGTCACCTCCTTCTGTAAAGATAAGATAAACATAATACTCACAAATGTGAGTAAACTGTGAATAAATCGGCAAAAAAAGAAGAATTATAGAAGGAAAGAAAAAAAATCGGTCGCAGAAGAAAAAAAGGGAAAACTGAAAATAATGATATCAAAAATGCAGTGAATTGACAATTCCAAATCTGAAGGGTAGCAACGGAAAAAAACCTTTTAAATCTCTTACAAGAAAAAATTCATGGAAATGGATAGAATTGTGGATAACTTACCAGAGAAAAAGGGCAGAAATATTGACAATGCTCAACCCGGTTATTATAATTAATAAGGAATTCATAAAGCAGTAAAAAAGAGCGCAGAAGGCGCTTAATCTTAGAAAAAAAATGGGGAGTATGCAAAATGAAAAGAACTTATCAGCCCAATAAAAGAAAACGTAAAAAAGACCACGGCTTCCTGGTCCGGATGCGCACCCGCAATGGGAAGAAAATCATAGCCCGGCGCCGGGCGAAAGGAAGAAGAGTACTCTCTGCGTGAACCTGCAAGAAGACCAGCGCACGCTGCATCGTCCCGCACGGGAATGCACAATTTTGAAAAACCGGGAGATAAGACAGGTTATTACGCAAGGTAAGTCCTTTGTTAACCAGTACTTTGTGGTCTATACTTTACCCAACGGGAAAAACATCAGTAAGATTGGTTTTTGCACGGGGAGAGCAGCGGGCCGCGCTGTTAAGAGGAACCGGATCCGTCGCCGGACCAAAGAACTCTTCCGGTTGGCAGCCAGAGAATTGCCGGCCGGCTATTCTGTGGTCATCATTGCCCGGCCGGCGGTATATGCCGGCAAATTCCAGTTGCTCCTGCGCGCACTGGAACAACTGCTTGTACGGGCCGGATTGCTTGTGCCGGACAGAAATACGGAAGCAAAGACGAACGGAAAGGACGCTCCGATGGAGAGGAGACAGCCCCAAAACGCCCGTACCAACAAGGACAAACCGTCGAGTGAGAAAAATAAATGAAAGAATTTTTCTGTTTTTTAATCCGCTTATACCAAAAATATATATCCCCCCTGACATATCCTTCCTGTCGTTATCTGCCTTCTTGTTCCTCCTATACTTTGGAAGCAGTAAAAAAATTTGGGGTTTTTTGGGGAATAGTAATGGGTGGCAGGAGAATCCTCTCATGTTGCTCGTACCGGCAATGGATCTATGATCCGCTGCCTGACCGCAGGCCCGGGTGGAAGGAGCTTTTATTCCGGAAAGGGGCTTAGCCCCTTTTTCTTATATGCCAAAAAAAGAAGAGGATATCCAGGAAACAAAGAGAAGTTATGAATATTGATGATGAAAGCCCGGCGTCAAAAGATTTTATCCTCTGCGAAAGGTGTGAAGATCGAGCATGGATTTGGGATTAGGTTCAATAATGGCCAGAATACTACAGTTTTTCCATGAAGTGCTGGGCGTGGAGTGGGGATGGGCAATCATCCTTTTGACCGTCCTGATTAAAATTCTCCTCTTTCCCACCAGTATCAGTCAGATCCGCTCTATGGAGGGGATGAAAAAACTCCAGCCGTTGCTCAAGAAAATCCAGGAGAAGTATAAGAATGACCCGCAAGAACTACAGAAAAAAACGATGGAGTTATATAAGGCCCATAATGTCAACCCCTTCGGCGGCTGTTTGCCCATGTTGATTCAACTCCCTTTTTTAATTGGCTTATTCAGGATGCTCAATACCCCGGAACAGTACGGTATTGATATGACCAATGCCGTTTTTTTAGGGATGAACCTGTTAAATTCCGGTTATATTCCTTTGGGAATTATCTCCGGAGCTACTACTTTTATTCAGCAAAAAATGACCTCCCCGGCGGGGACCGATTCACAAAGTGCCATGATGTATGTAATGCCGTTTTTCATTGGTTGGCTGACGATCAGTTTAAAAGCGGGCGTTGGGTTATACTGGGTGGCCAGTACGTTCTTGGGGATCGCCCAGCAATGGGTAATCAACCGGTTCATTCTTGCCAAGGAAGAAAAGCCTGAAGAAGGTCTTGTTGAAGAAAAAGGCCTGGAGGAAAAGGCCAGACCGAAGAAGGCAAAACCCAACGAAAGTGCCCAATGAAACGGCGGCAAGAGAACCTGCTTTCAAAAGGAGGGAAAGCATACAGATGCGATCAGTAGAAGTTGTCGGCCGGACAAAAGAAGAAGCGCTGGATCTTGCCTTAAAGGAATTGAAGGTAGACCGGGACAAGGTAAAAGTGGAGATTTTAGAAGAGGTAAGCAGCAAGGGTCTGCTGGGACTAATCAATATCAACCGGGTCCGGCTCAGGGTTAAAGTTAGGGATAGAGAGGAATACGCACAAAAGGCGGTACGGTTCTTACGGGAAATTTTGGTTAGCATGGGCATTTACGCAGAGGTGGAAACGTTTAAAAAACCCGACCATCTGGTCCTGAATATTAACGGTTCCGATCTGGGTAAGTTAATCGGCCGTCGTGGGCAGACATTAAACGCCCTCCAGTACCTTGTAAACCTGGCTGTAAATAAAGACTGTGAAGAAAAGGAGAAAATCATCATTGATGTCGGCGGTTACCGCCGCCGTAAAGAAGAGAGCCTGCGCAAACTGGCCAACCGGGCGGCAACCCGGGTCGCTTTGCACAAGAAGAAGGAAGTCTTGCATCCGATGACACCATACGAGCGCCGGATTATTCACCTGGCTTTACAGAGTAATAATGAAGTGAAAACCCACAGCGAAGGGAAGGATCCATACCGGCGGGTCGTTATTACCCCAAAAAACAACGGGCTGGAAAATAAAGAGAATGAAGAAGACAGGAAAAACCATGTAATAAATTGAGTGAGCAAAAATGTTCGAAGAGACCATTGTTGCGGTGGCCACTCCACCGGGAGAAGGCGGGATTGGCGTTATCCGCATAAGCGGACCGCAAGCGCAAGCCATTGGCGAAAGAATCCTTCGTCACCCTTCAGGGAAGGCAATAACCACCTGGCCGGAACGGAAAGTCCGTTTGGGGGTGGTTCTTTCTTCTGAGCAGAAAATCATTGACGAAGCGATCTTTTTTTTCTTCCGGGCGCCCCGCAGTTATACCGGTGAGGATGTGCTGGAGATTCAAGGGCACGGCGGCCAAAAGAACCTGGAATTGATCCTCAGCGCCGCCATGGCCGCCGGCGCCCGCCCGGCAGAGCCCGGAGAATTTACCAAACGGGCTTTTCTCAACGGCCGGATCGATCTGGCCCAGGCGGAAGCGGTTATTGATTTAATCACCGCCCAAACTGACCTGGCGCACCAAGCGGCGCAGGAACAATTGAGCGGGCGGCTCTCGACCTACCTCCGGCAATGTGAGGAGCGGCTGCTGGCGGTATTGGCCCAGATTGAAGCGGCTCTTGATTATCCGGAGGATGAGATCCCCGATTTGGACCGGGAGGAAGCCGGGCGAACAATTCACGATGTGGCTGAAGATCTAAGAACCCTGGCGGTGCAGGCGGAAAAAGGGCGGATCCTGCGGGAGGCCGCCACTGTCGTCCTGGCCGGAAAGCCCAATGTCGGCAAGTCCAGTCTCCTCAACCGGTTGCTTGGCGAAGAGCGGGCCATCGTCACCCCGATCCCCGGGACTACCAGGGACTTTGTGGCGGAGATCAGCAACTTGCAGGGCTTACCGGTCCGTTTGGTCGATACCGCCGGGTTACGGGAGACCAGCGACCCCCTGGAACAGGAGGGGGTACGCCGGGCATGGCGCTGGGTGGAAAGGGCCGAATTGATCCTGGTCGTCCTGGATGCCGCCGCTGGTCTCAGCGCAGAAGAGGAGCGGTTAATCGAGGATGTAAGAGGAAAAAAGAGAATGTTCATAATATTGAACAAATCGGATCTGCCTCCCCGGTTAACCGTGGCCGGGTTGCCGGAAAAATTCTCCGGCCTGCCGGTGCTTACCGTTTCCGCTTTTTCCGGAGAAGGCCTGGAAGACCTGGAGACAAAGATCCGTGAAGAATTGGTGGGCAAGGATTTCGGCCGGGGACATCCGGTTATAGTCACCAGCCTTCGCCATAAGGAGGCCTTGGAAAGGGCCGTCCGCTATTTGCAGAATGTTACTGCGGGGTTACGGGACGGCTTGAGCGAAGATTTATTGACCATTGATTTACGGGCGGCCTTGGAAGCATTAGGTGAGATTACCGGAAGGACTGTCTCCGATGAAGTGATTAACGCCATCTTCAGCCGGTTTTGTGTTGGAAAGTAGGGTGAAGAACAATGGCACAGACAAAAACCTATGATGTAATCGTCGTCGGAGCCGGCCATGCCGGCTGCGAGGCGGCCTACGCCACTGCCAAAATGGGTTTTCGAACCCTTCTTTTAACCCTTAATTTTAGTAATATCGCTTTTATGCCCTGTAATCCTTCAGTGGGCGGGCCGGGCAAAGGGCATCTGGTCCGGGAGGTGGACGCGTTAGGCGGATTAATCGGCCGGGTGACCGATCTTACCCACCTGCAAATGCGGTCGTTGAATACGCAAAAAGGCCCGGCGGTAAGGGCGTTGCGGGCGCAGGTTGATAAGCGGCGCTACCAGGAGATTATGTTGTCAATTATGGAGAAGGAACCCCTGATCTCTTTACGGCAGGGCGAGATCGTCGATTTACAGCAATCCAAGGGCACGGCGGCCTCTTGGCGGTTGCAACTCTCCACCGGCATCATCCTCGAAGCACCGGTGGTGATCCTGGCCGCAGGCACGTTTTTGCGGGGAACGGTCCATATCGGCCTTACCACGTTTCCTTCAGGGCCCCAGGGCCAACACCCATCCATCTCTCTGCCGGAAAAACTTGCGGAAATGGGAGTCCGTTTCCGGCGGTTTAAGACCGGCACTTCGGCCCGGCTCCGCCGGCGCTCATTGAATTTTGAGGCCATGAAAGAGCAACCAGGGGAGGAGACCCCCCATGGTTTTTCTTTCTGGATCCCCTGGAAACCACGGCTCCAGGCCTCCTGCTGGCTGACTTATACCAATGAACGGACCCACGAGATCATCAGGAAGAATTTACATCTCGCTCCAATGTATTGCGGAGCGATCAAGGGCGTGGGTACCCGTTATTGCCCGGCGATCGAAGGGAAGGTCGTCAATTTTCCCGACCGCCCGCGCCACCAGGTCTTCATCGAACCGGAAAGCGCCGGTACGGACGAGGTTTACGTCGCCGGACTCTCATCCAGCCTTCCCGAGGAGATCCAGGAAGAGTTCATCCGGACAGTGCCCGGCCTGGAAAAGGCGGAAATTGTCCGTCCCGGGTACGCCATTGAGTATGATGTGGTGGCCGCGGAGCAGCTCACCCCTTACCTGCAATTAAAGGAGTTTCCCGGGTTCTTCTGCGCGGGACAGATCAACGGGACTTCCGGTTACGAAGAGGCCGCCGCCCAGGGGATCATGGCCGGGATCAATGCCGGTCTTTATCTTAAAGGGAAAAAACCCTTTCTCCCCCGCCGTGATGAGGCCTACATCGGCGTGCTTTTGGATGACCTGATTACGAAAGAACTGGATGAACCATACCGGATTATGACTTCCTTTGCGGAATTCCGGCTATCGTTGCGGCAAGAAAATGCCGATTTGCGCCTGGCTGAATACGGTTACCGCTATGGTCTGCTTTCGGAAGCCGAATACGAGCATTTTCTGGCCAAAAAAGAGCGGATCCAGCAGATCCAGACCACTCTGGAGAAAACGGCTTTTGATCCGCGGAGCGCGGCAGGGCGGAAGGTTACTGAGCAAACGGGGATCACCCTTCAACAACGGATAAGCCTGGCGGAGTTATTACAAAAACCCGAGGTCTCTTACAAAATGCTCCAAGAGGTTTATGCTGAATTGCCGCCGGCCAATGATGAAGCCCGGGTTGTAGAGAACCAAATTAAATACCAGGGCTATCTGGCACGGGAAGCAAAAATGGCCGAGCGCCTGCGAAAAATGGAAGAAAAGCAGATCCCTCCCGGGTTTGACTACAATGAAGTACCGAACCTTTCCACCGCCGCCCGGGAAAAATTAACCCGGATCGCCCCGCTTACCCTGGGACAGGCCGGACGGATCAGTGGGGTTGGCCCTGCCGATCTAAGCGCCCTCTTAATCTGGCTGGAAGCGAGGATGAAGCGGTGAATGCCGGTTACGAGCTTTTGCAGAAGGCCTTGGGCGAATTTGGGCTAGCCCTTCCCCCGGAAAAAGTTCAAAGACTGTACAAATTCCTTTGTCGCCTCCTTCAGGCAAACCGCAAGATGAATTTGACCGCCCTTACCAGTTGGGAAGATGTGGTCAGCAAACACCTCTTGGATTCCCTGGCGCTGTTTAGGACCGCCTGGTGGCAACAGATGCACAACTGCGCTTGGGACCCCCTGCTCGATGTGGGAAGCGGCGCCGGGTTCCCCGGGCTGCTTTTCGCCCTTCTCTTCCCGGAAAAACGCATATTCCTGCTGGAGGCAAATAAGAAAAAGGCCCGTTTTCTCCAGGGCATAAAAGAGGAGGAGAACCTCCCCATGCTTTCGATCCTCCCGGACCGTGCGGAAAATTTGGGGAAGGAGGCCTCTTACCGGGAGCAATTTTCTTTGGTTACAGCGCGGGCTGTGGCACGCCTGCCGGAATTGCTGGAATTGACCTTGCCTTTCTGCCGTTGCGGCGGGTTTTTTTTGGCTTATAAAGGACCGCAGGCCCAACAAGAATTGGCGGAGGCCGCTACAGCCTGCAGGGTTTTGGGCGGCCGGCTCCATGCCACTTACCCCTACCATTTACCTTGGGAGAAGGGGGAAAGAACGCTTTTGCTCTTTGCCAAGGTTTCACCCACTCCCGCGCGGTATCCCCGGCGGCCGGGAATACCAAAAAAGCGACCCTTGCTCTGACCGGCGCCGCTGGGAAGAGGGGACAGGAAAAATTCTTCCCGGTGCGGCAGGAAGTTGCGCCTTGGGTCGCGAATTTCTCCCATAAACATAGAGAAACCAGGAAGGGGCTTTTGCCCCCGGACTCCCGGCCAGAGGCCGTTTTTTTGCCGGTGGCGGGAGCGGGAAGAGCTCTTTTTAATTATTATAAAACCGGATATGTATTCCGTATAAGGGAGGTTGGCTATGTCATGAGCAGGGTTTACGCCATCACCAATCAAAAAGGTGGCGTTGGCAAAACAACCACCGCCGTAAACTTGGGAGCCTGTATGGCGCAAATGGGCAAGAAGGTTTTGGTCGTGGACAGCGATCCCCAGGGTAATGCCACCAGCGGGCTGGGGCTGCAAAAGAGCCAGATCAAGAAATGTCTCTATGATGTTTTAATCAGCGAAATCCCCATCACCGAGGTGATTCTTCCCACACAGATCCAAGGACTCTGGGCGGTTCCGTCCACAATCAAACTGGCCGGCGCCGAAGCCGAACTGGTGGGGATGATGTCTCGTGACCAACGCTTACGCCGGGCCCTTGAACCCATCCGCGAAGACTATGATTTTATCATGATCGACTGCCCCCCTTCCCTGGGGAACTTAACGCTGAATGCCTTGGCCGCCGCCGACGGGGTTATGGTCCCGATCCAATGCGAATATTACGCATTGGAAGGTGTGGGACAGTTGATGAAAACCTTACAACTGGTCCAGAAGTACTCCAACCCTTCGCTAACCATTGAAGGCGTTATTTTGACCATGTACGATAACAGGACCAACCTTTCACAGCAGGTGGCTGAAGAGATCCGCAAGTATTTTCCGGACAAGACCTACAAATCGGTTATTCCCCGGAACATCAGGCTCAGCGAAGCGCCTAGTTACGGTCTGCCGATAAGTTTATATGATGAAAGATCCAAAGGAGCTGAATCCTATATGAACTTGGCCAAAGAAGTGATCGGCAATGAGTAAACAGAGAGGACTGGGAAGAGGCTTGGGCGCCTTTTTTCCGGAGATGGAAGAGGAACTTCTGCAAAACCCTACGGAGATCCCAATTGCCGAGATTATTCCCAACCCGTTTCAGCCCAGGAAGGAGTTTTCCCCGGAAAGTCTGGAGGAACTGGCCGAATCCATCAGAACCCACGGCGTTCTTCAACCGTTGCTGGTAAGAAAAGTCGCTGATAAACACCAACTGATCGCCGGCGAGCGGCGATTACGGGCGGCAAAAATGGCCGGGCTTTTTACGGTTCCGGTGGTTATCAAAGAGATTGATGACCGGACGGCTATGGAGATCGCCCTGGTGGAAAATTTGCAACGAGAAGACCTTAACCCTTTAGAAGAGGCTGAGGCCTATAAGAAACTGATCGACGAATTTCAGCTGACACAAGAAGAGATTGCCAGGGCGGTTGGGAAGAGCCGGTCGGCTGTTACCAACACCCTTCGCCTGCTGAACCTGCCGGCAGAGGTCCGTACCCGGCTGATCGAAAAAGAGATCACACCCGGACATGCCCGGGCCCTTTTGGGGCTGGAGTCAACTCGAGACCAGATTGCCGCCTGCGAAGAGATTCTCAAAAAAGAGCTTTCCGTCCGGGAGACGGAAGATCTTGTCCGCCAATGGGTCAAGGGCAATGTTTCACGTGAAACATTGCCCGGAACAAAAAAACCAACCGGAGAACCGCAACCCAGTCCAGAGCTACAGGCGGTAGTTGAGGAATTGACCCGGGCCTTGGGGACCAAGGTGAACATTAGAAGTAAAGGAGCAAAAAAGGGCGGGCGGATCGAGATTGAGTACTACTCCGCAGAAGAGTTGGAAAGGATTGTAGAAATCCTTGTTTCCCCTCGACAGTTTTGACGGGTACTCGCCGGGGTGAAGAGGTTTATCCCAGAAGCCGGGCCATATAAGGTGATAAAATCTTCATATATCCAAACACCGTTTGTTTCACGTGAAACATCCGGTTGCACCGGGCGGAAATTCCGGCCCGGAAGAGCGTGCGCCAGCATCAATTGTCTGTTTCTCTCGGTCAACCCTTCGGCACCGGCTGAAAAGGGTGCCATTGGCCGGAACAATTGCCGCATTAAGATTAAGAAGATTAAGCCGGCCGTCTTCTGCGGGTATGGGTTCTTAGGGGGGAAGAGGCCGGAAGCCGCCGGCCGGCAGAAGATTTTGCTCCACCGGCTATTCCTGCGGAAAAGGTGCTTCGGGCGGTGGGAGCGGTCACGACCATCATGGGTTGGGAGGAAGTTGTTTGGGGTAAGGTCTTCCGGCACTGAGACTGAATCTCTTCCGTTCGCCCTTGCGTCCCGGCAATCCTTTCGCAAACTTTCCTGTTGAGAAGAAGGGTGACAATGGTTCCGGTTCGGCTTATCAAGTAGCTCCGGTGGTAATGAAGTCAGGCCGGGTGGGAAGTAAGATCCTTTTACGGTTTCCGTCTTCCGGCACCGGGATAAACGGATTTGTCGGGAAAGGAAAAATTTAACAATCAAGTGAGGAGGGGAGGGTTCGGGTAGAGAGCGGGTTTTGACACGGGAAAAGGCTGCCGGGTGCTCCAGAAAAAATACCGCCGGCCGGTGAAACCCCGGCACGGCTGTTGCCGGGGTTTACGATATAGCGAAGAGGCAATTTTTGGAGGGTAATAAAGGATAATTTAGTGGAAAAAGAATTATTTTAATTAAAAGGGTAGAAAAAGGGGAGACTTATAATGCTTCTTCAGGATGAGAATCTGTTTCTATTGCTGCTTGTTATACAGATAATAGGGGTAATAGTATTGCTGGCCACCGGTTGGCGGTTGCGGAATTTGATCAGGCAGTACCGGCGGTTGTTGACAGGAAAGGGAGAAATTGACCTGGAAGAAGTCCTTGTGCACCTGGGGGAAAGAACAAAACGGCTTGAAGAAGGCCTTGCCCGGGTGGAAGGGGAGCTCGAAAAAAACCGGGAAGAAGCCCGCGGATATCTCCAAAAATGGTTGTTACTGAGATACAAGGCCTTTGCCAATACCGGTGGTGACCAAAGCTTTTCCCTGGTTATTCTGGATCGTAAAGGGGACGGCGTTGTTTTGAGCAGTATTTATGGGCGGGAAGAATCACGGATCTATGCGAAGGCGATTAAAGGCGGGAAATCCAGTTATCCCTTGTCCGAGGAAGAGCAGCAGGTTTTGGCGCGGGCTTTAAGTGATAAAACAGAAAAAAATTGATAGCTGACAAGAAGGATTTAAACAAAATATGGAGAATATTCTATAGGCGGTTTTTTCTGCTCTTTTTTGCCATGGTTAAGGGCAAGGGGTCGTGATGGGGTATATACTCTGGAGCGCGGGAGGGAACGGCTGAAAAGGGGTGTGGAGAGCCGATGCGGATATGGCAGAAAATAATGGCTTACATAAGGAAGAAACGGGGTAAAGGCTATACCGTTATGGTGGTTCCCAATTATCAAGGGACAACCAAGAGCCTGAACATTCCGTTTTTCTTAACCATATTTTGTCTCTGCTTGTTGGTGGCGGATTTTTATTTTTTATTCCGGTACCCCGGACGGTTACTCAGAATTAGCCAATTGGAGCAGAAGATAGATCAGTTGAGTGATATCATCGCCCGTCAGGAGCGGGACCTCAAACAAATCAACCCTTCCATCGAAAAAACCCATGAGATGGAGGAGAGGCTCAATAATACCAACAAGCTGATTGCCGAGATCCGAGAGACACTCAATTCCATCCTTCACAAGGCCGGACAAAGCAGGTCGGCCAGCCGGGGCTATACCTACCGCCCGATCAGTCTTCCCTCGTACAACCTCTCCAGTGCTGATAATGACCTGACCAGATTGGAGATTCTCAATACCAATCTGGATTTTGTCGAAAAGGAGCTCGTGAAATCTGAAGAAAGACTGGAAAAGCTATACGCGGATCTCCGGGCCTTTAATAAAGAACTGGATTACACCCCGACAATCTGGCCGGCTTACGGAAGGATCACCTCGGGCTTTGGCTATCGTGTCCATCCGATCTCCAGGAAGCATGATTTTCACCGGGGAATTGATATATCGGCGCGGATCGGCACCCCGGTTCGTGCCGCTGCCGGCGGGCGGGTAGTGCGCGCCAATTTTTACGGGGGTTACGGTTGGACGGTAATTATTGACCATGGATATGGCTACCGGACCCTTTATGCACATAATCGAAATCTAGCGGTCAGACAGGGTCAATGGGTAAGTAAAGGACAAGTAGTGGCGTATTCGGGAAATAGTGGGAATACTACGGGCCCCCACCTTCATTACGAAGTACATGTCAATGGCAAACCGGTAAATCCCACCACTTATTTGTGGCAATAATACACAGAGAAAAGAAGGAGGAGTTTCTGTGAAACGGGGGAGTACTACGGAAATGGGAAATAAAAAAATCGACACCCTGATTGGAAAAGAATCTTCAGTCACGGGAACGTTGGAATCAATAGGTACAATCCGGGTGGATGGGAGATTTGAAGGCGATATTATTACCAAGAGCGATCTGGTAGTAGGAGAAAGCGGGCAGGTGCACGGGAAAGTCAAAGCCAGGAATGTCACGGTGGCCGGGTTGATCAAGGGTGATTTGGAGGTCAGCGGCAAACTGGAACTGGTGCCCACCGCGGTGGTGGAAGGAGAGGCAAGAATGTCCCTGCTCGTGGTGGAGGAAGGGGCGGTATTTCAAGGAAACTGCCAGCAAACTCCGAAAGACCAAAAAAACCAAGGAAAGACCTTGCGGATTGATACCCCGAAAATACCGGCTCCATCCGGAGGCGAGAAAGAGAAGTAAGCAGCGGGCCACTGGGCCGGAAATGCCGGCCCGGAGAGATTGGGCAGAAAGTAGCGGAGAAAAAGCCCCTTGGAAAAGGGGCTTTTTGCACGCGGCCGGGGCGCCCGAGGCATATGGTTCCGGGTTAAAATACTCCTAAATACCGCTGGATTTCCCAATCATGGACATGGGTGCGGTAAAGTTCCCATTCAATGGTTTTGGCGTGTAAAAAGTGGTGATAAATATGTTCGCCTAAAACCTCCCGGATGAGCGGGTCCTGTTTCATCTGCGCCAAGGCCTCCCAGAGGTCGGCCGGGAGATGCTTAATCCCCTCCGCCTCCCGCTCTGCAGCGGACATCTGGTAGATGTTTTTCTGGGCGGACGGTGGCGGTTGGATCTTCTTTTTGATCCCGTCCAGGCCGGCGGCGATCATTACCGCAAAAGCCAGATACGGGTTGCAGCTCGGATCCGGACTGCGCAACTCTACCCGGGTCCCTTCTTCCCGGGAGGACGGGACCCGCACCAAGGCGCTCCTGTTCGATGCCGACCAGGAGATATAAACCGGCGCTTCATACCCGGGAACCAGGCGTTTATAGGAATTAACCAGCGGATTGGTGACCGCGGTAAAAGCGCCGGCATGGGTCAGAAGCCCGCCGATAAAATGGAGCGCGGTTTCACTCAATTGGTACGGCCCCGCCGGATCATAAAAGGCGTTCTTGCCGTCTTTAAAAAGGGAGATATGGGTATGCATTCCTGAACCGTTCACCCCGAAAATGGGCTTAGGCATGAAGGTGGCGTGAAGATCGTGTTTCTGAGCGATAATCCGGGTGACAAATTTTAAAGTCGAGACGTGGTCCGCGGCCAGGAGCGGGTCGGTATATTTGAAACCGATTTCGTGTTGACCGGGGGCCACTTCGTGATGGGAGGCCTCAACCTCAAACCCCATTTCATTGAGGGCCAGCACTATATCCCGGCGGGCGTCTTCACCGCGGTCAACAGGTGAAAGGTCAAAATACCCGCCCTGGTCGTGGGTGATTGTGGTGGGAATCCCCTTTTCATCAAAGCGGAAAAGGAAGAATTCACATTCCGGGCCGATATTGATGGAGTAACCCATGGCCTTTGCTTCCTCGACCACGCGGCGCAGGATATAACGGGGATCACCAATAAAAGGCTCTCCGTCATGGGTGTAGACATCACAGATCAAACGGGCGACCTGCGTGTCCCCGGGTCTCCAGGGAAACAGGGTAAAGGATTCGGGAACAGGCCGGAGGTTCATATCCGACTCTTCAATACGGGTAAACCCTTCAATGGAAGAGCCGTCAAACATAATCTTGTCGTCCAGGGCTTTTTCCAGCTGTTGGACGGGGATGGCTACATTTTTCACCACCCCCAGGATATCTGTGAATTGCAGGCGGACGAATTTTACCTGTAAATCCCGGGCTTTTTGCAGCACTTCTTGTTTGGTCAAGGGGAACACCTCTTTTTAATTGGATATATGGGACAAATCCGGGGCTAAGATTGATCGGAAAGGAATGTTATAATAATGTTATTATTAAGATGACATTATTAATAAAAATATTATTTTGAGGATGCGGGTTATGCCCAAGAAATTTTATATGTTAAATCCTGACATGTAATAACATTTACGGTATTTTATAATAACTATAAGGGATAGAACAACCACTGTCAAGATGGATCCGGGAAATCTCCGGCAAAAGGCGGGAAGGAAAAAATGCGGTTTCAGCCTTCAATAACAGCAGCCCAGAAAAAATTGGCCCAAAAGTTGCGGGAGAGGAAAATATTCCACCAGGAGAACCGGAAGGTAGCCGGATGGGAGGTGGATATCCTGATTCCCTCAGGCCATCTGGCTGTGGAAATCGACGGGTTTTACCACCTGAGCACAGCGCAACAGTTGAAGGATGAGGAAAAGACAGCGCAGTTGACGGCCGCCGGTTACCACGTACTCCGTTTTACCAATACAGAGATTCATGAAGACTGTGAAGCCTGTGTCGAACTCATCAGTAGCTTGCTCGAGGAGTACAAAACCCGGGTAAAGGAGGCCCGGAAAGAAGACCCCGCCGGTGATGCCTGGCGGAAAGATCTGCGCAAGTTCCGGGAGAAATTAGAAGGTCGCAGGGAAACAGGGGAGGACTGAGAAATGGCCAAGCGCTGCTCTATTTTGCTGTTATTATTTATTTCTATTATAATCACTGGAGCGGTTGCCGGCTACGGCAACCCGGCGCTGGGTGCGGAAGCCGGCGGGGGTCAAGAGGCCGCGGATGAGGAGATCACCCTGGTGATGGTTGGCGATTTGTTCCTCTCCAGTTGGTTGGAGCCTCTGTTGTTAAAGGATCCGGCTTACCCTTATGCGGATCCGGGAGTCCGCGAACTTCTGGACCATGCCGATCTGGTCCTGGGGAACCTGGAGGCCCCCTTTTCGCAGCGGGGAGAGGTTTATGTGGAGAAAAAATTCACCTTCCGTTGTCACCCGGGGGTGGTAGCTACTTTAACAGCCGGGGGCTTTGACTTTGTCAGCCTGGCCAACAACCATATAATGGACTATGGGCCGGAAGCACTGGCGGATACCATTGCCGTTCTGAAAGAGCACGGGATTGCGTACGCCGGAGCCGGGAGAAACCTGGAGGAGGCCCGGAAACCGGCGTTCTTGGAACGGAAGGGGCTGCGCATAGCGGTCTTGGCCTATAACAACACCTTCCCCTTGGAGTTTTACGCCACGCCCAGCCGGCCGGGGACCGCCCGCGGGGTTTGGGAACATATCCGTGAGGATGTGCAGAAAGCCGCCGGTCTGGCCGATTTGGTGATCGTCTCTTTTCACTGGAGCGGCGAGGGGGTAAAAGTACCCCGGGACTACCAGCGCAGCTTTGGCAGGCTTTGTATTGATGCCGGTGCGCACCTGGTCTTTGGTCATCATCCCCACGTCCACCAGGGGGTGGAGGTTTATAAGAACGGACTTATCGCCTATAGTCTGGGTAATTTTATCTTCGCCAGTTATTCCCCGAATTTACGGGATTCCCTCATCCTCAAAGTCCGGATGGACCGGAAGGGCCTGCGGGGAGCAGAGGTTTATCCAATCAACGTCAACAATACCGAGGTGGCCTTTAAACCGCGGCTTTTCCGGGGAGAAGAGGCCGGCCGGTTACTCCGGGAGATCCAGGAGCTCTCCACCGCCTTTGGTACCCGGGTAGAGATTAAAGGGGATGTTGGGGTGGTTCTCCTGCCCGGTAGGGGCAGCCCGGAGCAGGGCGTTCTGGAACGGGGTAACCCGGAAGAAGGTGCGTCAAAGCCGGAGGCTGGCGAAGAAAAGCAGCCGGTTGAAGACGGGTTGAAAAAAGAGCAGCCCGGAGAAGGGGCGGCTGCAGGAGACTGTTCCGCTTAAGCCCTCTTTTGCCGGTTTTCTCCGTTTTCCCGCTTGTATGCGCGGAACCGCCGCCAATACGCCGCGGGGTATTTTGCGGATGATTGTTTTGTTTTCCCGTGCGTATCTGTAAAATTGCTTTCTCCCACTGCTTTAAGGTCTTTTCTTATTCTCTCTGTTCTCCCGCGCGTAGGCGCAGAGATCCAGCAGGGGGCATTCAGGACAGAGCGGCCGTGCCTTGCAGAGATAATGTCCAAGGGCATCAAGCTGTGCATGGTATTCATTAAAGAGCTGGGGGTCTTTGGGGAGCCGGGTCTGGAAAAAATCCTGGACCATCCGGTAACCGGCTTTCTCCGGTAAAAGACCCAGCCGGGAAAATATTCTTTTGGTGTAGCTGTCAACGACAAAAAAGGGGAAACCGCCGGCATAAAGAAGGATCGAGTCGGCGGTTTCTTCGCCAATGCCGTAAATCTCCAGCAACTCCCGGCGAAGACGATCCGGGGGCAGCCGGAACATCCGGTCCAAATCACCGCCGTGATTCTGAAAAAGGTAGGTGAGGAAGGCCTTGATTTTTTTGGCTTTCTCCCGGTAGTAACGGGTGGCGCGGATCATCGTTTCCAGCCGCTCTGTTGGGCACCGGTAAAGAGCCTCCGGCGTCAGCAGGCCGGCCTCTTCCAAACAAGTAATGGCCTTTTCCACATTATACCAGGCCACAGCCTGGGTAAGGATGGCGCCGACAATAACTTCAAAAGGGGTCTTGGCCGGCCACCAATGTCTGGGACCAAAATGGGCCAGGAGCCGGTGGAAAATCTCTAACAAGTCGCCCGGCACTTTTTATCCTCCTTGGATGACTTCTATTTTTTCAAGACCATTATATCATAGGTAGCAGCGGCATACGTAGGCATTTGACATGCCTTCCAGAAAAAACCCGGAGCCGGCAGAAAAAAATGTCAGCAAAAAAAGGACCATCACAGGAAGGAGTAACGGGGATCGGGAGGAAATTATAGAAAAGCGTAAGGTAAAATTCCAGAGATGGAGGGTCCCTGGTGAAAGACTACACATCCGGCCATAGCAGGAATTTTCTTCCAAAACCACAAGAAGAGGTCTTAAACCAAATTATCGCCTGGCTGCGACGGCATAGTTTTTCCTCGGAAGATATCGCCAAGGCGGAAGAGATTTGGGTTCGCTATATCAAAGAAAGTGGGAACTACCGGGCCAACAGCCGGACTTGGGCGGCGGCGGTCATCTATTTGTTGGGGAAAATCCGTGGCCACAAATGGCTCAACCAGACTTATTTAGCCAAATCGTTCTCGGTATCCCCGGGCAGTATCAGCCAAAGATGGCAACAGATCCACCGGGCGTTACGGGAAGCCGAGGGCCGGGAGGGAATGCAAGAGGCTGCCGAAGGCTTCTTTACGCCCGTGGCGGCCGAGGTCTTCCGTAAGTTGATGAGTTATACCCAGACTTCAGAGAAATGGAAAAACTATATCGGGGAAGTTTTCTTCCAATTTGTCGGGGTGGAGGCCCCGCCTCTGCCGATCGATCTCATCCTTGAACTGCTCATCTTTATCACTTGTGACCGGACGCTGCCGGAGGGAAAGAAGATTATCGACTATTTTTTGGCGGAGAACGCGGAGAAACTCCAGCCGGAGGAGGAAGACTTTTTACAGAATATTAAAGCCAGCAGGTTTGGTTTGTTCAGGGTAGAGGCGATCCGTCCCGGATCGCGGTTGCTGCTTACCGACTTTTACCGCGAGAACGAAGTGGAGGTACTGGTGGGCGAGACCGGTCAAATTGAGCGGGGCGACATTATTATGTCCCGGATTATTCCAGCCGGGAAAGAAGGGCTCTGGCGGTTCGGCGGTAACCTGGTTACTTTAAGGCCGTCGGCGGCCAAGGACCTATCGGATCTGGCGGGCAAATGGTTTTGGGATTTTTCAGTGGCCAATAAAGGCTGGGCCACAGGGGAGAGTTTTATTCAGGAAAACAGCTTCCGGTTTTGGCGGTGGCTGATCGGGCATTAATGATCTGGAGATCTGATACCATATACTACTTAAGCTTTGGTGCGGAGGGGAGGAACGGGAATGGACTTGACAGGCTTCGCGCCCGTGGGCGCGCGCATCAACCAATATCAGGACGAGATGATTTTATGGTTAAGAGAGTTAATCGCCATTCCCAGTGTGAAAAGTAGTCCAGCTGGCCCGGACGCTCCCTTTGGTCCGGAGATCGCCAGGGCTTTAGAGTATGTACTGGCCTGGGGGGAGAGGGAGGGCTTCCGGGCGCAGAATTTCTCGGGTTACGCCGGGCACCTGGAATATGGAGAAGGCGAAGAGGATCTTGGCGTTCTGCTCCATCTTGATGTGGTTCCCGCAGGCGGGGGTTGGCAGTACCCTCCTTTCCAAGGAGTTCAGGTGGGTGACCGGATTTATGGCCGGGGAGCGGTTGATGATAAAGGGCCGGCAGTAGCGGTCCTTTACGCTTTGAAGGCACTAAAGGATGAAGGTATACGCCTGGCTAGAAAAATCCGGGTGATCTTTGGTTGTGATGAGGAAAGCGGCTGGCGGTGCATGGATCATTATTTTCAAAAGGCGCCCAAGCCGGTCCTGGGATTTGTCCCGGACGCCGATTTTCCGCTGATCCATTGTGAAAAAGGGTTTGTCGCCTTGACATTGCAGGCCGGGTACAACCCTTCTCCCGCCGGCGGGTTGGAATTGCTGCGCGTGACCGGGGGAACCCGCCGTAATGTGGTGCCGGAAAGCGCAGAAGCGCTTCTTACGGCTGACTCCGGAACCGGGGTCCGGGACCGCCTCCAGGCCGTCTGTGCGGAAGACCCACGGGTTACCTTGGAGAAAACCGGCGGAAGGATCCGGCTGCAAGTAAAGGGAGAGGCGGCCCATGCCAGCCTGCCGCACCTGGGGGAGAACGCCATAACCCATCTCCTGGCCATCCTGGCCGCTCTGGGGGAGAAAGGCGGCCCGTGGGAACTCATAACCCTTCTGACCAAGAATATACCGGATTTTACCGGCAAGGATTTGGGGATCGCCTGCCGGGACCGGATTTCCGGCGCCCTCACTTGCAACCTGGGGACGTTCGCCATGGGCGACGGTGAAGTCCAATTGGAGCTGGATATCAGATACCCCCTTTGTATAGACGAGAAAACTATTACTCAGCGGATAAACGAAAAATTGGGTGGAGGCGGTTTTGAAATAACCGGCCGTCACGGCCTGCCACCCCACTATCTCCCGGCGGAAAGCCCGCTGGTAAAGACCTTGCTTGCCGCCTACCAGGAAGAGACCGGTGACTTTAGCCCGCCGCTGGCGATCGGCGGGAGAACTTACGCTACCGCCTTGGGGAATGGGGTGGCTTTCGGGCCCAACCTTCCCGGCCGTCCACAATTGGCCCACCAGAAGGACGAGTATATTCAAGTGGCCGACCTCATGCTTGCAGCCAGGATTTACGGGCGGGCCCTCTTTCACCTGGCCGCCGGTGGCTTCCGGAAGGAGGACGGGGAAAAATGAGGTTTCGTTCCTGCGTTTCCCGGCAGCGTGGACGCGTCCATTTATTATGCAGTCTGTTACTGGCAATGCTTCTTTTCCCTGCCGCCCGTCTTGAAGGCAGCTGGGAACAATCGTTGGTAATTAAAGAAAGGACCGGTCTTGATTGGCGGCAGCAGCCTGTGACCATCGGGGTCCCGGTTCCCCGCGGCGAACCGGAGTTGACCTTCCCGCCGCGGCTTTTTGATCCGTGGGGGCGGGAAGTGCCTGTCCAGGCCAAGCCGGTGGGGGTTTGGCCGGGAGAAGAGGGCCCCCGCTGGTGGCTGCTGACCTTCTTGGCATCGGTGAACAGAAACGGTTCCGCCCGTTACCGGCTGGCCGCCGGCGGCCGGGCATCACCAACGCCGGCCACTCCTTTGCTGGTTACGGAGACAGCCGAAGGCGTAACCGTGGACACCGGAAGGGTACTCTTGGAAGTAAGGGCGGATAAGCCCATCTTTCACCAAATCTGGTTTGATCCTTCGGGACGCCGGAATTACCAGGAAGACTACAGGATCCTGGTCCCCGGCGGCGATGAATTGGCTTTAAGGATTGGTGACGAGATCTTCCGGGCGCAATGGGCGGTGCCGGCAGAGATCACACTGGAAGAAGCGGGTCCGGTAAAAGCCGTCATTAAACTCCGGGGCCGACTCTATGATCTGGAAGGTAAAGGTGATTTCACTTACACCTGCCGGATAGAAGCCTATGCCGGAGCCCCATATTTGCAGGTGGATTTAACCCTGACCGCCGGCGGCCGCCGGGACTGGCTTACGGTGGATGAGGCCTGGATCCGGTGGGCCTTGGCTGGAGGAAAAGCCCAAAAATGGACCGCAACCCTGGGCAGTGGTGAAGAGCAACGTCCAGTCGATACCGTCTTGGACCCGGCGGGTCATGCCGGGGTGCGGGCCTCCGGCAGCAGGGAGATCACTTGGGAGGGAATTACCGTCCCGTCCACCCGGCAACAGGTGATAAAAGCGCCGGCTGTCGGTTGGGGGGATTTGACCGGCGAGGCCTGGGGAGTGGCCTTGGGGGTTCAGGATTTTTGGCAGCAATATCCCAAGCGGTTGCTCCTGACCGGAGGAGGAGAGATCCGGGCGGAATTGGTTCCTTCCGGCGCTGCGGTCCGCTGGCCGCGGGGCGCAGCCAAAACCCACCGCTTCTTCATGTATTTCCATACCCGCAGGGACCGGGAATACCGACGGATGGTCGAGGCGATGCTTACCGGCCCGCCGGTGGGGATCTTGGCCGCTTCCTGGTATGAACAGGCCGGCGTCTTTGCGCAACCGTTTGCGCCCCTTCCTGACGAACACCCGGAGGAATATACGGAAGTAATGTTATTAAAGGCCAGGAGCCAGGTGGACCTGGTGAACCTTTTTGGCCCGCCGGCCAACGGGGTCCGTATTAACCCCCGGCACTGGGGTTTTTTCAACTACGGTGACCTGGAAACCGCTTTTTCCGGGGCGCAGAACCCGGAAAGAAGATATTGGAATAACAACTACTACGACCTGCCGTATCTTCTCCTCCAGGAGTTTATCCGCACGGGGGATCCGGTCTTCTTGGATTTGGCCAGGCCTGCCCTCATGCACCTGGGCGATGTCGACCTGGTGCATCCGGCGGGGGGGGATCGTGTCACGCCCGGGCTTGACCATGTTAATTCCTTTCAAACGGGTGAACTCACGGAGGCGATGTATTTCAGTTACACCAAGAACCGGGGTTTACTCCTCAGTTATTATCTGTTTGGCGATTACCGCGGCCGGGAACTGGCGGTCCGCGTAGCCGACCGGGTCTGTCTCCACGACGGGATAAACCCCTGGGAACCCAGGACCTTTGGCCTGGGGATTTTAGCGGCCCTGGCCGGATATGAGGTGACCGGCGAAGAAAAATACCTGCGTCGCGCCGACGAGCTGGTCCGGGCTGCCCTGGACTGGGAGAAAGAACAGGAGACCGGTTTTCCCAGCGATTTCATATACCAGGCCGGACTGGCCCTTGAAGGACTGGTTGAATATTATTATTGGCAAAAAGACCCGGAAGTGCTTGCCGGGATCCGATCAGCCGTTGACAAAGGGATCTACCACTTCTGGGATGCGGAACTTGG
Source organism: Bacillota bacterium (assembly GCA_012735195.1). GTDB lineage: Bacteria > Bacillota > UBA4882 > UBA10575 > UBA10575 > JAAYGG01. Next base: position 10,860 of record JAAYIC010000074.1, on the reverse strand, counting down.
GTATTTGCAGAACGAGGGCGGTCTCACCTTCTCGGCGGCTCTCGGCTTGTTGTACCGGGAAACCGGGGAGGCGCGTTACAGGGAAATAGGGTTAAAACAGATAAGGACCTTTTTAGCAGCAAACCCGGAGGCCCGCGGGCGCCCGCTGACAGCGAAAGAAGCCGCCCTGATCTACAGGAGTATCTATGCTCTCTTTCCAGCGGTACGTTAAACTATGGTAACCATATAAAGAAACCATGGTAACTATAGGGAGAAAGTTGCGTAAAACCTTGACAGGGGCGTATGCGTGAAACCGGCATGAAAAGAGATTGACTTGTTTTTTTCGCCTTCTTTCGGTAAAATGTATCTGGTATCTGGATATTTGCGCGCGCTGTATGCGCGGTACGCTGCATGCGCAAGTTACAACGCGCGGGCAAGAAGAGGGGGGTGCAGCGATGCAAAAAGACTTAAGAGACCAGTTAACCGGTGGTGTGATCATGGATGTCACCACCCCGGAACAGGCGAAGATTGCCGCTGACGCCGGAGCGGTGGCGGTAATGGCTTTAGAAAGGGTGCCTGCGGATATCCGGATGGAGGGCGGAGTAGCCCGGATGTCGGATCCGGAGGTTATTCTCAAAATTAAGGAAGCTGTGGAGATTCCGGTTATGGGCAAGGTCCGTATCGGCCATTTTGTTGAGGCGCAAATCCTTGAGGCGCTGGGCGTCGATTATATTGACGAGAGTGAGGTTTTAACCCCTGCGGATGAACTGTATCATATAGATAAACGCCGGTTTAAAACCCCGTTTGTTTGCGGAGCCCGCAACTTGGGGGAGGCTCTGCGCCGTATCGAAGAGGGTGCGGTAATGATCAGAACCAAAGGGGAAGCAGGCACCGGCGATGTGGTCGAAGCAGTCCGGCATATCCGGACCATAGCCCGGGAGATCGCCGAATTGCAGGCCATGGAGGCCGCAGAGATCAAGGTCAAAGCCGCGGAAATGCGGGTATCAGAAGAACTCCTGCTGGAGGTAAAAAAACTGGGGCGGCTGCCGGTGATGAATTTTGCCGCCGGCGGAATCGCGACCCCGGCTGACGCCGCCTTGATGATGCAGTTGGGCTGTGACGGTGTTTTTGTCGGCTCGGGGATTTTTAAGTCGGAGAACCCCGGCGCCCGCGCCCGTGCCATTGTCAAGGCAGCCAAACATTTTGACGACCCGAAAATCCTGGCGGAGGTGTCGCGCGGACTCGGCAGCGCCATGCCGGGACTTTCCGTCGCCAGCCTGGGACCGGCGGATCGCCTGGCTGTCAGGGGGCAATAGTCACGCCCATTGCCCGTTCACGTGCATTTTTCACGTGTATTTCCCGATCACGTGCTGCGGGTGCACCGTATGGCGCACCCGCTCCCTTGGATAACATTTAAGGTTCCAAGCGTACGCCCGTCTATTTGCGGGCGCTGTAAACGCGCCGGAGCCTTTGCGGAGAACAGGTTAATCTTTAGTAAAACTCCTTTTCCCCGCAGTTAAAATAAGATATGCTGGTAGAGGGAGATTCGCGCCAGCGTCTATCCCTCAAAAGAAAGGATTAGTTTGTGCTTTTAATCACAAACCTGGCACAAAGAAAGGAGGTAACAAAGTTGGGAAAACTTCTGGAGATCCGCTGGCACGGCCGTGGGGGGCAAGGAGCCAAGACTGGTGCCCTTTTATTGGGTGAAGTGCTGGTAAACACTGGCAAATTTATGCAGGCTTTTCCTGACTACGGGCCGGAGCGGATGGGTGCGCCGATGAGGGCTTACAATAGAATCAGCGACGAACCCATTACCATTCATTCCGGTGTGACTAATCCGGAAGTAGTAGTCGTACTTGACGCCACTTTGTTAGGGAAGGTTGATGTCACGGCAGGCCTGCCTGAAGATGGTGTTCTGATTGTGAACACTCCGAAAGAGCCGGGAGAGATCCGGGAGCAATTGGGTCTGTCCGGACGAAAGCTATTCACGATCGATGCCAACAAAATAGCTCAGGAGACGATTGGCCGCGTCATACCCAACACCCCGATGCTGGGGGCGTTGGTGAAAGTAACCGGGCTGGTCGATTATGAGCACCTGATTGCCGATGCCAGAAAGACGTTGACAAAGAAGTTCCAACGCAAGCCCGAGGTTATTGACGGGAATATCAAAGCCATTGAACGGGCTTACCAGGAGGTGCGCGGGGAATGACCAAAACCTGGAAAGAGTTGCCGGAGGGCGGTCTGATTACAGAGAGCGGTAACGCCCATCAATATGAGACCGGAGACTGGCGTAACCTCCGCCCAGTGCATGACCGGGAAAAATGTATAAATTGCCTTTTCTGCTGGATCTATTGTCCTGATTCCGCCATTATTGTCAAAGACGGAAAAGTCGTGGGAATCGACTATGCCCACTGCAAGGGGTGCGGAATCTGCGCCCGGGAATGCCCGGACAAAGTCAAGGCCATAAAAATGGTGGATGAAAGTGAGTACGAGTGAGTCACAGTTATGAAAAGTCGGATAAAAAGAGTTTGAAAGGGGGAGAAGTAAGTGGCGACCAAAGAGTTAGTCGCCCGGACCGGGAATGAAGCCATGGCTGAGGCCATGCGCCAGATTAATCCGGATGTCGTGGCGGCCTACCCCATAACTCCGGCCACAGAAATCGTCCAGCTCTTTTCTTCGTATGTTGCGGACGGACTTGTCGATACGGAATTTGTTACTGTAGAAAGCGAACACTCGGCGATGAGCGCCTGTGTGGGAGCTTCGACAGCCGGAGCCCGGGTGATGACGGGTACCTCCTCGCAGGGCCTGATCCTGATGGCGGAGATTCTTTATATCGCAGCGGGCCTGCGGTGCCCGATCATTTTGGCAGAGGTCAACCGGGCGTTGTCCTCGCCGATTAACATCCACTGCGACCACAGTGATACAATGAGCGTCCGGGACAGCGGCTGGATCCAGATTTTTTCTGAAAACTCCCAGGAGGCCTATGACAACATGATCCAGGCTGTGCGGATCGGGGAACACATGGATGTGCGCCTGCCGGTTATGGTTACCACGGACGGCTTTATTATCAGTCATGGCCTGGAAGCCATCAGTATGCTTGAGGATAAAGAAGTACAGGATTTTATCGGTCCTTATAAAGCCGCCTATTCCCTTTTGGATGTGGAAAAGCCGATTACCGCCGGTGGTCTGGATTTTACTGACTACTATTTTGAGCACCGCCGGCAGACGGCCCAGGCCATGAAGAACGCCAAGAAAGTCATCCTTGAGGTGGGGCGGGAATTCGGTGAAAAATTTGGCCGCAATTACGGTTTCTTTGAAGGGTACAAGCTTGATGATGCCGAGATTGCCCTGGTCCTCCTCGGTTCCACCGCCGGCACCGCGCGGGTGGCCGTGGACCAACTGCGGGAGGCCGGTGTTAAGTGCGGTCTGTTGAAACTCCGGGTCTTCCGGCCCTTCCCCGCCGAGGAACTGGCGGAAGCGCTGAAACATTTGAAAGCCATCGCGGTCATGGACCGCTCGGATTCACTTTCCACCGCCGGCGGCCCGCTCTTTGCGGAGGTCCGTTCGGCCCTCTATGACCTGCCGGAGCGTCCGGCGATCGTTAATTATATCTACGGATTGGGCGGCCGGGACATCACCGTGGAGGACTTGGAAGGTGTTTACCGGGAATTGCAGAGAATATCCGGAGGCGGTCAGGTACAGGAGACCATCCAGTACCTGGGCGTTCGGGAATAAGGAGGTGTAGAAATGGCCAATTTAAAACAACTGGCAGCCAGAGAAGACCTTTTGACCGGAGGACACCGGGCTTGCGCCGGTTGTGCGGCGCCAATCATTGTCCGTCAGGTCCTGCTAGCGGCGGAGCATCCGGTAGTGGTCGGCAGTGCCACCGGTTGCCTGGAAGTGACCACCACCCTTTTCCCTTATACCGCCTGGAAAGTTCCGTTTATTCATAACGCCTTCGAGAATGCCGCAGCGACAATCAGCGGGGTTGAGGCTGCTTATCAATCCCTGAAGAGGCAAGGGAAATACGACAAAGAGGTCAGGTTCATTGCCTTTGGGGGCGACGGAGGCACCTATGATATCGGACTGCAGTCACTTTCCGGCGCTATGGAGCGCGGACACCAGATGCTCTATATCTGCTATGATAACCACGCCTATATGAACACGGGAATCCAGCGTTCCAGCGCCACGCCGCTGGGGGCACACACCACGACCAGTCCGGCCGGGAGTGTAATCCCCGGGAAAAAGCAGTACCGTAAAGACTTGACCGCGATCATGGTTGCGCATAATGTACCCTATGTGGCACAGACCTCTGTCAGTCACTGGCGGGATCTCACCTCCAAGGTGAAGAAGGCGTTGGATACCCCTGGTCCTTCCTTTATCAATATCCTCTCTCCTTGCCGTTTGGGCTGGGGCTTTAGACCGGAGGATACGATTGAACTGGCGCGGGAAGCGGTGGAGACCTGTTTCTGGCCCTTATACGAGGTGGAGAACGGTGTTTACAAACTGACGTACAAACCGCGGGAGAAAAAGCCTGTAGTAGAATGGTTGAAGAAACAAACCCGCTTCCGTCACCTGTTTAAACCGGGGAATGAAGAGCTGTTGGCCAAGGTCCAGGAGCACGTCGATGCGGAGTGGGAAAAGCTGCTGCAGAAATGTGAAGTCGAGTGAGTAGGCAGCTGAAGATAACAAGAGGGGAAGCGCAAAACAAGGGGCCTGCAGGCCTCTTGTTTTTACATAGAAAAAAGTCTGAGCCAATGCCTATATAATTGTACAAAAACTGTACAGAGGATAATTTTCACCGCCGGGATCAGAATATCCGGTTGGACGGAGCTTGTAAAGAGAGAGGAGGTCGGCGATGGACTGGAAGAAAGAAGTGGAAGCCAATATTGACCGCCTGCGGAGAAATGAATACCCGGGAAGGGGCATTATTATCGGCCTCAGTCCGGACGGCAAAAGTTTTATTCAGGTGTACTGGTTGATGGGGAGAAGCGCAGCCAGCCGCAACCGGATCCTGGTCCCGGAAGGGGAGTTTGTCAAGACGGCGGTTCCCGGGGCAGAAGAGCAGGGGAATCCTTCGCTTTTACTGTACCACCCGGTTAAACACTGGGGAGAAAGTCATATCGTAACCAACGGCGACCAGACGGAAACCATCTATTCGGCTTTGCAAAAAGGCACGGGTTTTGCTGAAGCTTTGGCTAGCCGGACCTTTGAGCCGGATCCGCCCCATTATACGCCACGGATCTCCGGTTTGGTGGAGCTTAATGCGGAATGCGCCTACCGGTTGGCGATCATCAAAACGGCGGACGGTTCTCCGGCTTGTTGTGCCAGGCAGTATTTTTACTACGAAAAAGGGATCCCGGGGATAGGTCACTGCATCCATACTTATGCCGGCAACGGCGACCCGTTGCCTTCCTTCAGTGGAGAGCCCTTTGCCGTCAAGGTCTTTGACGATCCCCGGACAACGGCCCGGTATTACTGGGAGCTTCTCCATGCGGAAAACAAAGTTGCCTTACTGGCCAAGGCGATTAACCGCCGGACCGGGGAGATCCGTCTGGAGATTATAAACAAATTGGAGAAGGGAAAATAAAACAATACCTCTTGCGTTTAACCCGGGGGATGCAGCAAGTTGTATCCCCAACACGCTCATTCGCAACATCTCGTAAGGGTAGGGCTACCCTTTCTAACGGGACAGCTTTACTTCCCGAGGAGTACAAACGGCATGTCCTACCTTGTACGAGAAAACTGGTTGTCAAATGTGGAATTGTTGTCAAATGGCCTATTTAGTAGATAACTATATTGTACAAGGAGGTAAGAAATGATGGATACTCTGACCGCATTAAAGACCCGCCGCAGTGTCCGGAGGTTTACCGGGGAGGAAGTCCCGGAAGAGCATCTGCGGGAGATTGTCGACTGTGCAAGAATGGCGGCCACCGCCCGGAATGAGCAGCCATGGGAGTTTGTCATCGTCCGCACGCCCGCCCTCCGGGAAGAGATCGCCCGGCTGGCCGATTACGGGAAGTTTATCGTGGAAGCCCCGGCCTGCCTGGCGGTCTTCTGCAAGGAGACCAAGTACTACCTGGAAGACGGGGCGGCGGCAACAGAAAACGCCCTCTTGGCAGCGCATGCTTTGGGCCTTGGCTCCTGCTGGGTAGCGGGGGACAAAAAAGAGTATGCCGAAGCCGTCCGGCAGTTGCTCGGTCTCCCCGCGGGCTACAAATTAATATCCCTGATAGCTATCGGCTACCCTGCGGAGAGCAAGGCAGCCGGGCCGCAAAAACGCAAGCTGAACGAGGTCCTTCATTGGGAAAAATTTAGCCGCAATAATTAACCGCAGAAGGGCGCCGTTTACAGCGGCGATACCGTCTGTAGTGGCGATAACCACCCTTTAGCAACGATTAGCCTTCTTTGCCGGCTCCGCCGAAATACTCCTGGAGAAAATCGAGGTCGATCTCGGGATAGACCGGGTATTTATCCAGGAGGTCCCGGATCCGGCCGCGGGCTGTAGCCGCCACCTGTTCATCGATAATGTACAGGGCTTTGCTGGGCTTGCCGGCGTTTTTGCCTTTTTCCACCGTCTTGGGGCTGGTGTTGGCCAGGACATATTTGATAACCGCCGCTATTTCCCGCATTTCCGCCTCACCCATCCCCAACGTGGTGACCGCGGCGGTTCCCAAGCGGAGGCCGCTGGTGTACCAGGCGCCGTGGGGATCAAAGGGCAGGGCATTCCGGTTAAGAGTTATGCCACAGGCCCGCAAGACGCTTTCCGCCTGGCGCCCGGTTAAGCCAAAGGAAGCATAGACATCAATTAAGAGCATGTGGTTGTCCGTGCCGTTGGTGGCAACCTTCATCCCTTCTTCCATACAGGCGGCAGCCAGGGCCTGCGAATTTTCTACGATTTTATGGGCGTACTCCCGGAAGCTTGGGCTGGAGGCTTCAGTCAAGGCCACCGCCTTGGCGGCCAGCATATGGGGGAGGGGGCCGCCGATCACATAAGGGCAGCCCTTATCAAAATAATCCGCGAAATCCCGGGTGCAGATGATCATCCCGCCCCGCGGGCCGCGAAGGGGTTTATGGGTTGTGGTGGTAACAATGTGGGCGTAAGGAACCGGGTTTAGTTCACCGGTGAAGACCCCGCCCGCCACCAAACCGGCAAAATGCGCCATATCCACCATCAGCACGGCATCGACCTTGTCGGCGATCTCCCGCAGGCGCCGGTAGTTAATAGCCCGGGGATAAGCGCTGTATCCGGCCAGCAAAATCAAGGGCTTAACCTTAAGGACCAACTTTTCGATCTGGTCGTAATCGAGGAGACCGGTTTCAGGGTTAACAGTATAGCTGTATGTTTCAAAAAGGGAACCGGAGATGTTGAACCGGTAACCATGGGTCAGATGGCCGCCGGAGAAAAGATCCAGGGCGACCAGCCGCTGGGCGCTCATTTTTTGCCGGATTTTGTTCCAATCATCGGCAGAGAGTTTAAGCAGGTTCTCTTCGCCCAGTTCTTCTAGGGCCGGAGTCTGTACACGCGCGGTGAGGATTGCCCAAAAAGCGATGAGGTTCGCGTCGGCGCCGCTGTGGGGCTGAACGTAAGCATGATCGCAGCCAAAAAGCCGGCAGGCTGTGGCACAGGCATACTCCTCGATGGCGTCGATATTATCGCATCCGGCGTAAAACCGGTGTCCCGGGTAACCTTCGGCATATTTGTCCGTTAGGAGGTTGCCCATGGCCAATTGGGTGTTAAGGGAGGAATAATTTTCACTGGCGATCAATTTCAGGTTTTCTCTTTGGGCGGCGAGTTCATGGACGATTGAAGCGGCGGTTACCGGTGAAACCTTGGCCACTTCGGTCAGGGCGGATATATACGCAAGAAACCCCGGATTAACTTCTTCCGGGCTGGTCTTTGCCAGATAGGCTTTGAGTGCTTGGTGTGTCATGTTGGCTCCTCCTCCGATTCGCGCTTATACGCAAAACCCTTTGTTCGCAGTTGGTTTTCAGTCTCCGTTTTGCGCATGCGCACTAAACATATTAATTTAAAAATTATAGCATATTTATTGAAAAAAAGCAAAGAAAACGGGAGAAAAAGGATGCGTGTCAAGAAATAATAGGCAACTTCGCAAAACAAATTGAGTTCATGATTTTCGCCTGGCGTTCACCGAGGTTAAGTAGATGAAGTTGCTGTTATTGACAGCGTATGGATTGATCAGGTACAATAACTCTAACTCGGTACGTTTTCGTTTTACAAAAATAATAAACCTGCAGCCGTCACTTTAGACAAAGGCCCCGGAGGCTTGAAGATATTCCCGGTTGAGCCGGCCGGATTGATCTGCAGAGAGGTGGGCGAAGATGTCACAAGTGATGATCGAATTGGCAAATGTTACGAAGATCTATGGACAAGGCGAGAAACGGGTAGTTGCTCTGGATAATGTGAGTTTAAAGATTAACAAAGGCGAAATTTTTGGCATTATTGGGTTAAGCGGCGCCGGAAAGAGTACTTTGATCCGGTGCATTAATAAACTGGAGGTTCCCCAGTCGGGAACGATCACCATCGCCGGGCAGGAGATCACGAAATTAAAAGGGAAGGAGTTGCGGGAGACCAGAAGAAAAATCGGCATGATCTTCCAACATTTTAATCTTCTTTCTTCCCGTACTGTCTATGGTAATATCGCATTCCCACTGGAGATTGCCGGGGCTAAACGATCCGAACTCAAAGAGCGGGTCCTTTCCTTAATCGATTTAGTCGGGCTTTCCGATAAAATATCGGCTTATCCGGCGGAGTTAAGCGGTGGACAAAAACAAAGGGTGGGGATTGCCCGCGCTCTAGCCAACAACCCGGAGGTTCTCCTTTGCGATGAGGCCACCTCGGCCCTGGATCCGGAGACCACCAAGTCCATCCTGGGGCTGCTGCAAGATATTAATCAGCGTTTTAACTTAACAATTGTCCTGATTACCCATCAGATGAATGTGATTAAGGAGATCTGTGATACTGTAGCTGTAATCGAAGACGGACGCATCGTTGAAGAGGGACCGGTCGTCGAGCTTTTTGCCCGTCCCCGGACCCCGACAGCCCGCCGTTTTATGAAAAGTGTTTTGCCGACGGAGATTCCGGCGGAAATCAAAGAGCGGGCTTTGAGGATGGATGACAGGAAGCGGGGCGGGAAAACCGTGCGGATCTCTTTTATCGGGGATGTCGCCGGCGAACCGGTGATCTCCTCTTTGATCCGGAAATTTCAAGTTGATGTTAATATTATCCATGCCAATCTGGACTATATTAAAAATACCCCCTTTGGCTCCCTGATCATCGATTTGATGGGCGAAAGTTCAAAGATTGAAGCAGCCATGGAGTTTCTGAAAGACCGGGGGTTAAAACTGGAGGTGTTGAACGGTGTGGAACCTACTGCTTAAAGCCCTATGGGAAACCTTGTATATGGTCGGGGCCTCCCTGGCATTATCCGCCCTGTTTGGAGTCCCGTTGGGCATTGTTTTAGTAATCACTGAGCCGCGTCATATTAGACCGGCGCCGCTCGTTCATAAACTATTGTCAACCATCATTAATATCGGGCGTTCCCTGCCGTTTATCATTCTCCTGGTGGCAATCATCCCCTTTACCCGCTGGGTGGTAGGGACCTCCATCGGGACGACCGGGGCGATCGTCCCTCTAACGGTCAGTGCGATCCCGTTTACAGCCCGGGTGGTGGAGACGGCTTTGCTCGAAATTGACCGGGGAGTGATTGAGGCGGCACAAGCGATGGGGGCTACTACCGGACAGATTATTACCAAAGTCATGATTCCGGAGGCCGTGCCGGGACTGATTTTAGGTTTAACCATGGTGGCGGTTAATCTCATTGGTTATTCGGCGATGGCCGGCGCCGTAGGCGGCGGCGGACTTGGTGACCTGTCAATTCGTTACGGCTACCAACGCTTCCGTGGGGATATCATGCTCTTGACAGTAGTAATCTTGGTCGCCATTGTACAAGGGCTTCAATCCTGTGGCAGTTGGTTGGCTGCCCGCTTGAACCGTCGCTAGCCGGCCTTTAGCTGAAGGGTTTGGCCTTGTACCACCCGGTAAAAATACTGGAAGGTCAAGGTAAAAACCGGGTAAAAAGTGGACAACAGTAGGAGAGAAAAAAGAGCAAAAAAAAGAATGGAGGGGAAAAAGGATGAACAAAAGATGGTTATTGGTAGTGTGTTTAGTTTTATTGGCCGGGCTGTTCGGTTTTTCGTCCCTCTTTTCCGCCGGGGCTAGGGTTTTGAAAGTGGGAGCATCACCCACACCCCATGCGGGGATTTTGGCCGTGGTTAAACCCCTATTAGCGCAGGAGGGAATTGAACTCGAAATTATCGAGTTTCAAGATTACGTCCAGCCCAACTTGGCCCTGGCGGAGGGAGAGTTGGATGCCAACTTCTTCCAACACATCCCCTATCTTGAACAGTTTGCCAAGGATCACCGGTTGGCCATAACTTACATCGCTAAAGTGCATATCGAGCCGATGGGCGTCTACTCGAGAAAAATTGGTTCGCTGGCGGAATTGAGGGACCGGGCTGTTGTTGCTATTCCCAATGACCCGACGAACTGCGGGCGGGCCCTTTTACTCCTGGAGCAGGCGCAGTTAATAGAGTTGAAAAAGGGTGTCGGGTTGACCGCCACCGAACTGGATATTGCCAAGAACCCGAAGAACCTGCAGGTTAAGCCGTTAGAAGCCGCTCAACTGCCGCGGATTTTAGACGAGGTTGATCTGGCGGTGATTAATACCACCTATGCGCTCCCGGCCTAATTGGTCCCGACCAGGGATGCCTTGTTCATTGAGGGCAGCGAGTCGCCTTATGCCAATGTTCTGGCGGTGCGGGAAAAAGATAAAAATGATCCGGCCTTGCTAAAGCTGG
>JAAYIC010000003.1 GCA_012735195.1 Bacillota bacterium | reverse complement strand
TTTCGGAGTCCCGATGGCTTTTCCTCTTTGAAATTGCGAACTTAATTATACACTAGCTTTCACTTTTATCGCAAACATTGCCCGGATGGTTTTATGTATCATAATACTAAGTGCATGTTGGACAACGGCTACAATGGCCAATGTGGTTTTTCAGGATGAAATTCTTTACATTGACGGTATCCCTACATTTCTGTTGTCGGCTGATTACCCGTACTATAGAGACCATCGCGATGATTGGTCTCGACAACTGGATATGATTAAAAGTATGGGTGTAAAAATAATAACATTTTATATGCCTTGGCGCCACCATGCTCCAAATGATCCGTTGTATGGCAGCGGTTTCTATGATTTTACAGGGCAGTCCCAACCTAATCGCGATGTCAAATATTTTTTAGACCTAATCCAGCAAAAGGAATTAATGGCCATTGTCAAACCGGGGCCGTTTATTCATGCTGAAGTTGATTATGGAGGAATTCCGGATTATATTAGTCAAGCAATCGAAAGTGGCCTGATTGAAGCCGAAAAAGATTGCAGTGATTTACCCACTCAATGGCAACAACCTTTATTGATTAAGCTTCCGGCTGCGCTGGATCCTTATTATCTTACTTATGTCCAAGATTGGTTGAATCACGTTGATAATTTTTTAGTGGCTAATAATTATCTTTATCCAGCCGGGCCGGTGATCGGAGTTCAACTGTTGAATGAAGGAATCTATTCTAACAGTCGAGAAAGAATTACGGGATTTCGTTCTTATGATTGGTCGTTAAGTAGTAGAAATAATTTTCGCGATTTTCTGAAAACCAGATATAATAATTCCCTGGCCAATTATAATAGCTTCCACGGAACCTCATTCAGTTCGTGGGATGAGATTGAACCCCCTCGACACTGGAACTGGCCGGACAGTAAGCAAAAAGCCTTGGAATATCTTGATTGGGGAGAGTATTGTGCGGATTTTTATCGACGGGTGCTGGCAACTTATAAATCTTATATGCCCAATCTTTCCGTTCCATTGATTCAAAATTTCATGCCTGTATATGGCTATCATAAGGATATCGTCGATTTAAATGGAGTAGAGCATTTTAATACCAGAACTGTTCCTGATCTGTTTAGCCCGGCAACTCATGGTTATACGGCTTGGGTTGGTTCACCGACAAATGATGAAAATGCCTATGCCAAGCTGGTATTTACCGCAGCTCATCACCGTGGACTTAACACGGAGGGTAATTGGAGTTATACTAGTGTTTGGCCAGAATATCAGTATACAACCCCTAGTTATTTTGAAAGTATGCTCTATACGGCTTATGGAGCAACCGGTCTAAATATCTATATTGCTGCTTCGGTTGATTATTGGACCTCGGCTTTAGATTCTAGGAATACACCGCCGCATGGGCCAGCTGCACCGATAAGTGAAAACGGGCAACCAAGGAATAAATTCTGGACTGTCCAACAGCTGAGCTTATTTTTTGGAAATGAAGGTCGTCATTTGTTATTGGCCAACCATAGACAAAACAGAGTGGCTTGGGGTATTTACCCTCCTTATTCATCAGCCTGCGCTTGGAAGGATAATACCAGTGCGTGGCAGTCGGCTGGTTTTTATGATATTCCGCGGAACGGTTTTTATGGCGCCGACGGGTATCAGGAGATGTGCAAGATGACTGACTTTGAGTTCAATCAAGTAAACATTAAAACAGCCCCGCTGTCAGAGTTGCAGCAATATAAGATGATTTGTTTATCTACTTATGATTGGATGGACCGTGCTACGCAGGATAAATTGGTTAGCTATGTTTATAACGGCGGTGTTTTGGTATTATGCGATTTGGTTCCTTACTTGGATGAAAACATGCAACCATATACCAGCCTAAAAGATACCATTTTTTACTGCCCCGATGTCGAAGAATCCCTTTCCAGCATTTTTACTAGTACGGTTAAATTTAACAATGGAGAGTTTATTGGAGCGGCGCTCTGGCGGACCAGGTCGATTACTCTTACCGGCAACGCAGTACTGTTGGCGACCTTAAATGACTGGGGCTGGAACCATAATGTGGCTTACCGGGTGCCATACGGGGCTGGTCAAGGTATCTTCATCGGCTTCCACCCCTGGGTTAATCCTTTGCGCAATGATGGTAATCTGATCAATAAGAATAAAGGGATGATCGATTATTTGGCTTCGCATTATGCAGCTGCCTCCAAATTAGCCTGGGACGATGATAATGATTATAACGTTGATGTTCAAGAGTTACTTAATACCAGTGAAGGCATCGTTTATGTTGCAGTTTTAGCAAATAAGACTACTGCTAATAATAATTATAAAATATGGTATACAAAACCTGACAATACTACCGGCTATTTTAATCTGGCACTTACAGCTAAGTCGGCAGCGCTGATCGGGATCGAAAATGATAATATCCGGTCAGCCTTAATTCGAGGGGTTAACGATATAGATGCCGTTTACATGGCGCCGAAAGTAACTCTAGGCAGCAGGTATTTGGGAGCCGCAATCCCATGCGATATTATGTTGGCCAAAAGTTCTTCTTCTAAATATATTTTAACGGTAACCAATGTCCAATCGGCCAATCAGTCGACTACAGTATGGTTACCGTTCTCTGATGCAACTGACATCACACAAATAAATCAGGACGGTAGTACGCAAAGCGTTCCGTTTACGGATTTGGGAACACAAATTCAATTTATAGCTTACGACACTCAGACGGGGATTGTGAGGTATGAGATAAATATCTAAGGTTATGTAAAGTTTTACTTCGTTTATTGCTTATTTCCAAGCCAATTTCTGTAATCCTGACCAAATGTCTTGACTCAAGTTTGACAGCTTTTTTAGAAAAAGCCGTTTTTATACATGACTTATTGTTTTTGACGGCATTTAACGGCACTTAAAACTTATTTTGCTGTCAAACTTGAGCTTGACACCCGCGAATAAGTATTAGTGTAAAATTACTGTAGGTCTTTGCAGGAGATCTCTTATGAAAAAAACGAAGAAGAACCTCACATTCAGGTATTTTAATGAAATCCCCTGCGAAGGAGGCGGGGGGTTCCTCATGAATCCAGTTGGCCTGAGCGAAGGGAAATCCTTTCGGTAGGGAAAGGAATGTTTATAAAATTATGGTTAACAACTTTCAACAACAGGTTTTTGGAAGCTGCGTTCTTAACCTGCTATAAATGTAGTATTTGAAGGACGAGTGAGGGATGACTAAATGGACAGACAAATAGTTACTTATGACAAGAAAGGTTTTATCATTAATGGAAAAAGGGAGTTTTTAATCGGCGGCGAGTTTCATTATTTCCGGGTTCCCGCCGGTTTGTGGGAAGACCGCCTGGGCAAAATGAAGAACACCGGGGCCAACCTCATTTCTGTATATATCCCGTGGAATATGCACGAACCCGAGGAGGGAAAAGAACGGTGGACGGGAGACTATGATCTTGGCCGGTTTCTCGACTTGTGTCAAAAATACGGATTTTATATTCTGGTCAAACCCGGTCCCTATATCTGTGCCGAGCTCGATTTCGGCGGGCATCCGGACTGGTTGATCGCCAAGGCGGCGGCGAAGGAAATAAAACTGCGCAGGTTGGAAGAGGGTTACCTGGCCCTGTGCCGGCGATGGTATAAAAGGGTGGGGGAGATGATCCGTCCTTACCTGGCGGTCAACGGAGGGAAGGTCATTGCCGTGCAAATTGAGAATGAGTACGATCACCTGATCGAATACGGTGATGAACCGATCAGCAGGGAAGAAGCAGTCGAATATTTTCTTTGTTTAAAGAAGATCATGGAAGAATGCGGGATCCACGCCCCCAAATTTGCCAATGAAGCAGCTTTTTTGCGTGGCAAAGGAGTGATCGACACCCGGACTTATTACCCCAATATTCCCGGCCTGTGGATGTGGGAGTTTGACCTTTTTGACGGGAAGATAAGGGAAGCAGTAAAAGAACAGCCCGATTGCCCCGTGATGATTCTGGAACTGCAGGCCGGCTGGTTCGCGCAGATTGGCGCGCCCATCTATGAACCGCCGCTCGAGGTGGTTGAAGGCGTCTCGAAGAGCGTGTTGATGCAAGGCGCTTCGGTGATGAATTATTACATGATGGTCGGCGGTACCACTTTCCCGTTCACCGGCGCCCGGGGCGATATTTACTTCCTTGGCGGTCTGGGTAATATAACCAGTTACGACTTTGGCGCCTCGCCAGTACGGGAGGACGGGGAAATTCACCCGGAAAAGTATTACTGGATAAAGGGGTTTATCCGGTTTGTCCGGGAGTTTGCCGACTTAATTCTGAACGACGACGGTAAAAACTATGTTAAAGTGACCGGCGGCGGCGAAGACATTGCTTTGCTGACCCGGAAGGGAGCGGCGCCGGACACGGACTTATCGCGCAGCAACGAAAATTTCCGCACTTTCGAACGGGGGAATGAGAAGGGGCGGTTCTTTTGCGTGCGGAACCTGGAAGAGGAGAAAACGGTAACGATTAATATTGACCGGAGCCTGATGGGTAAAGAGCATGTTTTCCGCGCCCGTCTGCAGGGTAAAGAGACCCGCCTTTTCCCCGTAAACTTCAAGATTCCGGGTTCAAATCTAACCCTCAACTACGCCACTTCCGAGGTGTTGTTTTCCCGGCAATACGAGAAGGGTGTGGCTTTTGTTCTTTACGGGAAGAAAGGTGCCGAAGGAGAAATATCCCTTAGGTCAGACGCTCGTATTGATCTGCTTCAGAGTGGGGCGGAGGTGAGCGTGGTCAGAGACAACGGGGAGATACTGTTGAAGTACAGGCACACGGGTATAGGGATTGTGAAAATCAACAACGTTTATTTTTTCCTTATTGCCCAAGAGTTGGTGGGAAGGGTGGAAGAGCTGATCACGGGACTGCTTTTTCATAATCTGTACTATGTTGAGGAGATCCGGGAAATTGCGGGCGTTGTTAAACTGAAGGCGCAGGTTAGAGAGATGAGCGACAACTTCTTGCAATTTTTCCCCTTAACAAACGGAACGGCGCCGGGGCTCATAACCGTTAACGGCAGGGAAATAAAGATGGAACGGGAGAACAACACCGGCATGTATCAGGCGGCTTTTACCCAGGAGCTCTTTGACGGCCGGCCCGAAGTGTCGTGGCTTTCCGATTGGAAGTATGGTACTGATTCGGAGGAGGTGGCTCCCGGTTATGACCATTCCCAGTGGCTGAAGACGACGAGGCCGGCAACCCTCGAAGAGTTGGGATTGATCGAACACGGGTACTACTGGTTCCGCACCTGCTTCGAACTGGCAGGCAGTCCCGGCCGGGTATTGATGGATTATGAACATAACGATACCGACCGGATGTTTATCTATCTCAACGGGGAACTGGTCTACAAGAGTCACAATAGGAAGATCAAGCAGATGGAGGTCTCACGGGCGCTCAAAGAAGGAGAAAATGTCATGACGGTTTTATATGCCAACGAATTTCATAATAAATCCCATCCGCACGAGGGAGAGTTGATTAAATACAGCGGCCTGATGAATCCTTTCCGGTTGTACGGGCAATACGAAGACGGGCGGGAAATTGATCTTACTCTTGAATCTTTTTATATAAAAAAGGGTCTGAGCGGGCTCGACAAAGGATTTCACCGGTTGGACTATGACGACAGTTCTTGGCCCACAGTTCCCGGTGGGATAAGAAAACTTGTCGCCGCGCCGGAGCTGGGACATATCATATGGTTAAGAAGGAAGTTCCGTTATGATCCGGGAAAGGGGTTCAGCGCACCGCTGAAACTCTGGATTACGGAAGCCGACCAAAAGCTAACTATGTACGTTAACGGCCGGCCGGTCGGCCGCTACGACGCTCTTGGTCCCCAGAAAGAGTTCTATATCCCGGAAACCTTCCTTAATCCGTGCGGAGAAAACCTGCTTGCCTTAATCCTGGAAGCTCCGGCTTTTTATGATGAACTACAAAGCGGTTACCGCCGCGGTTACCTGATGGCTCCCGAACTAAAACCGGCTTTTGTCGCAAAAAGCATCGGGATAGAAATCAGGTGAGCCATAAATTGCCCAATTACCGGTGGATTTAATTTTTTAATTATGAAGGATGTCAAAAATTCAGAATATGATGTTGACAAATTGTTAAATTAAGTTATACTGGCGTTGAACAGTAAATAGGCACAAATGGCTCATTTTAAAATCCACGAGTCAAGAATAACAAGGGTTTCCACGATCGGAGACGTAGTAAAAATAGAATATCTGTAGTTACAACCCGTGCTAAT
>JAAYIC010000114.1 GCA_012735195.1 Bacillota bacterium | reverse complement strand
TACTTGGCGAGGGGGAAGGAAAACCGGGGCACGCCGCAGGAGGCGGCGCGGTGGCTTCCGGGACATGGAGGTCCCGTAAGCCATTTACCCGATTTCCCTTCCCACCGAGCCTTAGCGGCCCGGCCGAATTCCTTGGTTCCAGTTTCCCGGGGCCCCCGCCAGTTTCGAGCACCGCCCGCACCGAGCAACGACGTCATGCGCAGCTGATCACGCCGCGTCAGTTGGCAATCCGGCAAAATACCATCAGCCTCGATACTATGCTACTCATCATTAATGTACTGCCAACATTCAACACCTAATCGCCACGAGCGACAGGAGACGAACAGCCCTATGCTACTTGTCGCCCATCAATCCCCCTCACCGGCGCAGGCCTGTTCGTACTCATCCAGGATCTCCAGGATCTCCTCCTCCGTCCCGGCCTGGAAAAGGCGTTCCCGGATCCGGGCAGCGCCGGGAAAACCCTTAATGTACCAGGCCAGGTGTTTGCGCATCTCTCTCACCCCCCTGTCCTCTCCACAGTAGGCAATCTGTTGCCGTAGGTGAAAACGGGCCAGTGCAAGGCGTTCCCCGCGTGAGGGTTCCGGCGGCCGGGGTTTGCCGGTCAGAGCCGCTACCGCCGACCGGATCAACCAGGGGTTGCCCAGTACGCCCCGGCCAAGCATAAACCCGTCACAACCGGTTTCCTCCTTCATCCGCAGAACGTCTTCGGCGGAAAAAAGATCCCCGTTTCCTATAACCGGAATAGTAACCGCTGCTTTTACCCGTTTGATCACACCCCAATCGGCCCTTCCCTGGTAGAAATCCCCCCGGTACCGCCCGTGGACCGCCACGGCGGCCGCCCCCGCTTCCTGGCAAACCTGCGCCAACTCGGGGGCCACTTCCGTCCCTCTTTCCCACCCGGCCCGCATCTTAACGGTGACCGGCCGCCCGGCCGCCTCGACCACCGCGGCGACGATCTCCGCCGCCCGGGGAGGATCTTTCAGCAAGGCGGCGCCTTCCCCGTTCTTTACCACTTTGGGGACGGGGCAGCCCATATTAACATCCAAAAAAGTAAAAGGGTAGGTCCGTAACAGCCGGGCGGCCCGGGCCATCTGTCGGGGGTCGGAACCAAAAAGCTGCATACTGACCGGCCCCTCCTCCTCCTCTGTCCGCAGGAGCTCGAAGGTACGCTCGTTGCCGTAGAGGAGGGCTTTGTCACTGACCATCTCGCCGTAGACCAGCCCGCAGCCAAAACCCTTGGCAATCTTCCGGAAGGGCAGGTCCGTCACTCCGGCCATGGGGGCCAGGACCACCGGGTTCTCCAGTTCAACCGGGCCAATTTTCACCTTAACCACCTGTCTTCTCTTTTCCCAAACCTTCGTTTTCCGGCATCGTCTTGTAATATTATAATGACTTTTTCCTTCCACTGCAAGCAAACCAGGGGGGAAACAGGAACACTGTTGACCTGTTTGGAAGCGTTGTTGTTCATTGTAAATAGCTAAAGTTTTCTTGACAATTTAGCTATTTTTCTCTAAAATTATACCTAGAAAGGGAGGTGTTCTTATGCGTGTTTCCTCCACGGATTTGCAGAATGCTTTTGGCAAATACCTTGCTCTGGTTGAAAAGGAAGATATTATTGTGCTTAAAAACGGCAAGGCCGTTGCCAAACTAATCCCCTACACCGAACCGGATTTTTTTGTGGTCCATGAAGAAGCCAGAGGTTACCGGGCAACCAGAAAGATCAGTTATGAAGAATACATGGAACTGGTCAATTC
>JAAYIC010000121.1 GCA_012735195.1 Bacillota bacterium | reverse complement strand
TAAGAATATTGCCGTAGGACCCCAGCCCGATAATTTATTCGAGATTCCCGCCGGCTACAAGAAGTTTTCCTTATTCCAACTGCCGTTCTAGCTGTTCAGAGATTTTTTAGGATTACCTTAAAAACTGGGGGTACCGGCAAAGATCCGGCGATTACCAGCAAAATAAGCATAGCAGTTATGATGATAAACAAGAGCCTTGGCGTCGCCCCGCGCATGGGGTACTGCCAAGGCTCTTCTTTATATATTAATATAAATATTAATATTTTGCGTGTTTTGCCTTATTATGGCTTATTGTGTAATTGTTTTATTTGATAACTCCTGAAGTTGTATGATCAAACCGGTTACCACCAATGGCGAACAGAAGTTCATTCTCTTTTTTCCCTACAGTTTTGATCAATCCGCATTTGCGCAGGGAGTAGGTGAGCATACGGGCGATTTGTACAGGTTCTCCCAGTAGCGAAGCCAGTTCCTTATTAGTAAAGGGCGCAGTCAATCCTTCCGGCAGGAACCCCAGGAGGTCTTTATGGTTTTTCAGTTCTATGCGGTCAACAACTTCCAGGAGTTTTCTGTCCCGGCGGCTTGCCCCTTTTCTCCGCCAACTTCCCTTTCCGTCTTCGCACCAGATCTCCTCTTCTTTGGTGAGCAGGACCTCGATTATGAGGTTCTTTTCATTGAGAAGATCCGGGGCTCTCACCAATTCGGTGAAGAGATCGATGGGTTTTCCCTTTTTCGGCGATTTCCTTCTTCTAATAAACTCGCCTGTTGCTGTGATCCGGGTGATCCATTTTTCCACAGGGATGGGATGGACCAGACGGACCCGGTAATTTTTTGCAAGCGAGCCAAGTTTTTGGGCGATTGCAGAAAAATTCTTCGTCTGTACCTCAATAAGCTCCAGCTCGCCTTGGGCATGCCTCCGCACGAGATCGATAATATAGCCGTCGATACAAACTTCAAGTTCATCTCCGGGTTGCGCATACCATTTTTTTAATGCCGCGTGCAAGGACCGCTCGTTTTCAGTGCCGATTTTATTGTTACGGTTTTGAGGTTCCGGCCCGCTCTGTATTTTTTTGCCCATCACGTTCTCCTGTTCTTTGCTATTTCATTTTCTCTTCTTTCGGCAATGTATTACAGATTCCCTTTAAATGCATGGGCATATCCAAAATGAGGGTGTCTTCGTATGTAACATCTTTATTTGACTTGACAGTAACCGGTACTTTTATATATAATTTTCTCTAATAGACAATGAGACATTTCTAAAGATAATTTTTTTAAGGAGGTTTTCTGGATGAGCGGGAAAACGAACCGGACCTTGTGGATTGTCCTGATTGTAGTGGTGGTCGCCATTATCCTCGTTCTGGCGTTCACCGGGGTCTTCAAAAAAGCTGAAACGCAAGATATTAAAATCGGCATTGTCGGCCCCCATACCGGCCCGGTTGCCGTTTACGGAGAAGCTGTCCGTGACGCGGCTTTGGTGGCGATTGAAGAGATCAACGCGGCTGGCGGCGTCCTGGGGATGAAGCTTGTCCCTGTTATTGAGGACACCAAGGGAGACGGTGCGGAGGCCAGCAACGCCATTAACAAGGTGATCACCAGGGACAAAGTGGTTGCCATTATCGGGCCGGTAATCAGCTCCACCTCCAATGTGGCCGGACCCATCGTCAACAGGGAGAAAGTGCCGATGATTGCTCCCGCCGCTACGGCCGTTGAGGTTACGCACGCCGGGGAATATACCTCCCGCGTTTGCTTCCTCGACTCTTACCAGGCCACGGTGATGGCGAAGTTCAGCCGTGATGAACTGAAGGCGGAAAAAGCGGCGATCCTCTTTGATGTAGCCAATGATTACAGCATCGGGTTGAAAGATGTTTTTACCGAGAAGTTTGTGGAATACGGCGGGGAAATCGTTGAAGTCGTCTCCTATACCGGCGGCGATACAGATTTCAGCGCCCAGTTGACCAGGATCAAGGCGGCTGCACCGGATGTTATTTACCTGCCGGTCTACTACAATGATGACATTCTTATCCTGCGGCAAGCCAGAAACCTGGGGATTACCGCAGCTTTCCTCGGGGCTGACGGTTGGGATGCCACAGAATTGATCGAAGGCGCCGGGGACGCAGCGGAAGGCTGTTATTTCACAACCCACTACACCAAACACGACCCGTCCCCAGTCGTCCAGAACTTCGTCAAGAGGTACCAGGAGAAATACGGGAAAGACCCGATCGTTTTTAACGCTTTGGGTTATGATGCCGTCAAGATGCTGGTGGACGCAATTGAGCGGGCGGGGAGCCTCGACCGGGAGAAGATCAAAGACGCCATCAACAGCACCGAGAATTTCCCGGGCGTTACCGGGACGATCACATTGGACGAGAACAGGAACCCATACAAAGAGGTTACCGTTGTCACGGTGAAAAACGGCCAGTTTGAACTGGTTACCAAGTTACTGCCATAATCCGGATTTCCGGGAAAGGGTAAAGAGGAGATATCTCCTCTTTACCCTGTTTTTAATGTCTTGCAGGGTTAAGGGAGTGAAGCCATGTCCCAGTTTTTACAGCAAATAGTCAACGGGCTTTCTCTAGGCAGTATTTATGCGCTGATTGCCCTGGGTTATACCATGGTTTACGGGATCATCAGGTTGATCAATTTCGCCCACGGGGATATTTATATGGTTGGCGCCTTTGTCGGGTACTTTGCCTTCCGTGCCGGGCTGCCGCTGCCGCTTGTTTTTTTTCTGGCAATGGTTGTTCCGGCCTTATTCGGGCTGACAATTGAGTTTTTCGCTTACCGGCCCTTGCGGAAGCGCAACGCGCCTCGGATTGCTGCATTGATTACGGCCATCGGCATGTCGCTTTTCCTGGAGAACTTGGGGATCCTGCTCTTTTCCCCAGATCCCCGGCCGTTCCCCCGGGTTTTTACGAACGAACCAATTCACTTCGCCGGGGGGGTAACCATTTCTATTCCGCAGATTTTGACGCTGGCGTTCACTTCTGTGCTTATGATTTCCCTTACACTTTTTATCCGTTTTACCAAAACCGGCAAGGCGATGCGCGCCGTCTCCCAGGACGCGGAGGCCGCACAGTTGATGGGGGTTAATATCGACCGGATCATCTCCATTACTTTTGTGATCGGGTCGGCCCTGGCCGGCGCCGCCGGGGTAATGGTGGGAATTCTGATCCCCCGGATTGAGCCGCTGATGGGGATTATGCCCGGGTTAAAGGCATTTGTAGCCGCGGTGATCGGGGGTATTGGCGTCATCCCCGGCGCCATGTTGGGCGGCATGTTGATGGGAATGGCTGAAACCCTGGTGACAGCCTTTATCTCTTCTACTTGGCGGGATGCCATTGCCTTTGGTTTGCTCATTGTCATCCTTCTGATTAAACCCTCCGGTATCTTTGGCTCCAGCAGCCGGACCAAAGTGTAGGTGATAACATGGAAACAGAAACAACAACCGGACTGGAAAAACCAGAAGCCGTGGAAAAATGGCGAACACACCTGCTTCCCGCGGGGTTAGCAATTCTGGTTCTGCTTAACCTTCTTATTTTTATGGAGCACTTTGGTTTTGACATTGTCAGCCGGTACTACAAGGGCATCCTTATTCTTGCCTTCATTAACATCATTCTTGCCGTGAGCCTGAACTTGATTAACGGCATCACCGGGCTTTTTTCTATCGGACATGCCGGTTTTATGGCGGTGGGGGCCTATGTCTCAGCGCTGCTTACACTGAACATGGGCAGGTGGGAGTTGGTTTCCTCCCAAGTACAGGCGGTGCTCCAATTTCCCCTGGTTTTGCTCGCCGGCGGGTTGGCGGCAGCCCTGGCCGGCCTGGTGATTGGCATTCCCACCTTGCGCCTGCGCGGGGAGTATTTGGCCATTGCCACTTTGGGGTTTGGTGAGATTATCCGGGTAGTTGCCCTTAATCTGAATATCACCAGGGGCGCGCGGGGGATCCCTTCGATCCCGAATTACACGAACTTCTGGTGGGCGCAGCTTTTTGCCGTGTTGACTGTGGTGATTATCTGGAATATTGTCCATTCCAACCATGGCCGGGCGATGGTGGCGATCCGCGAGGATGAGATAGCAGCGGAAGCCATGGGGATAAACACCACCTATTACAAGGTGCTCTCTTTTACCATCGGCGCTTTTTTCGCCGGTGTCGCCGGGGGCCTTTTGGCCCATCACCTTACGTTTATTTCCCCAAAGGGTTTTGACGTATTAAAGAGCATCGAGATCCTGTTGATGGTTGTCCTGGGTGGTTTGGGCAGTATTACCGGTTCGGTCATTGCCGCCATAGTCCTGACGGCCCTCCCGGAGGTACTGCGTTTTCTCCAGGCTTACCGGATGGTGATCTATGCCGGGACCCTGGTTGTCTTAATGATCTTCCGGCCGCAAGGCTTTTTTGGCCGGGCGGAAGTGAATTTAGCATTTTTTAAGTCGTTGTTTAGAAGCCGGGTGGAGGAAGAGATGAAGTCCCGGTCAGAAGAACGGGGTGGTAACGGTGGCTCTGCTTAAAGTTGAAGACTTGTCGCTCTCCTTTGGCGGACTGCGGGCGGTTTCCGGTTTTAACCTCGAAATCAAACCCGGCGAATTGGTGGGGTTGATTGGCCCGAACGGCGCCGGCAAAACAACGGTTTTTAATATTCTCACCGGCTTTTACCAGCCGCAGGAGGGGCGGGTCTTTTTTGACGGTACGGAAATTACAGGTCTGGGCTGCCATAGGATTAACCGGCTCGGGATTGGCAGGACCTTTCAGAATATCAGGCTTTTTAATGAACTGACGGTTCTGGAGAACGTGAAGATCGCATACCAGTATGCCGGGGGGTATTCCTGGCGCCATACAATCTTTCGGACCGGGTCTTACCGCCGTTATGAACAGGAGATTGCCGAATGGGCGTTAAGCCGGTTGGAGATCCTTGACCTGGCCGGCAAAGCGGAGGAAATTGCCAAAAACCTGCCCTACGGCGAACAGCGGCGGCTGGAGATCGCCCGTGCCCTGGCCGGCCGCCCGAAGTTGTTACTTTTGGACGAACCGGCGGCAGGGATGAACCCCCAGGAGACCATGGAGCTTCTGGAGCTTATTCAGTGGTTGCGGCAGGAGTTTTCCTTGACCATCCTCCTGATTGAACATGATATGAGCCTGGTGATGAAGTTGTGTGAGCGGATCCTGGTCCTGGATTACGGAATGACCATTGCCGAGGGATCTCCGGAAGAGATCAGGAACAATCCCCGGGTCATCGAAGCCTATCTGGGAGAGGAGGTTTCCTGATCCTGACCGTTGAGAACCTGCATGTTTATTATGGCGCTATCCATGCCATCCAGGGGATCAGTTTTTCTGTGCGCAAAGGAGAGATTGTCACCCTGATCGGGGCTAACGGCGCCGGCAAGAGCACGATCTTAAAGACCATTTCCGGGCTCCTCCAACCCCGCGAGGGCAAGGTTTTTTTGGAAGGGGAAGAAATCTCGGCCTTGGCGCCCCACCAAATTGTGGCGCGGGGCATTTCGCAGGTACCCGAGGGACGGAGGGTCTTTCCTGAACTGTCGGTTTTGGAGAATCTGGTACTCGGGGCTTACCAGCGAAAAGGTAAGGAGCACCTGAATGAGTTGGAACGGGTCTTTGAGCTTTTTCCCCGGCTGAAAGAGAGAAAAAACCAGCCGGCCGGGACCCTTTCCGGTGGCGAACAGCAGATGCTGGCGATTGGCCGGGGGCTGATGGCCAGGCCGCGGTTGCTCCTGTTGGATGAGCCTTCCATGGGTTTGGCCCCGCTTTTGGTGAAGGAGATCTTCGCTATTATCCGGGAGATCAATGCGGCCGGAACCACAATTTTGCTGGTGGAACAGAATGCCCATATGGCGCTCTCCATTGCACAATCCGGATATGTATTGGAAACCGGTGAGATTGTACTCTCCGGTTCAGCGGCAGAGCTTGTCCGGAACGAAGAGGTAAGAAAGGCCTATTTAGGACTCTAAGGAGGGGTTTTTTGATGTTCGTGGGGACGTATATGACGAAGAATCCGTTGACCATCCCGGAGGATATGCCGATTCAAGAAGCAGAAGAGCTTATGAGGAACCACAATATCCGCCGGCTGCCGGTAGTCAAAGGAGAAAAGCTGGTAGGGATCGTTACAGAGATTGATCTGCTCCGGGTTTCCCCGTCCTCGGCAACGTCATTGAGTGTGTTTGAATTAAATTATCTCCTCTCCCGCCTCCAAGTGAAAGACGCGATGACAAAAAATCCACGTACCGTAAGTCCGGAAACAACACTCGAAGAAGCAGCCCTAATCATGAGGGAGAACAATGTGGGCGCCCTCCCGGTGGTGGAGAAAGGGAAATTGGTGGGGATCATAACCGAAAGTGATATTTTTGACGCATTTATCGCTCTGATGGGTCTGCGTCAGACCGGTACCAGGGTAGTGATTGATGTGGAAAACCGCCTCGGGGTCGTGGCCGACGTAACGGAGGTTATTAAGGCGCACGGGGTGAGTATTATCAGCCTGGCCTGCCATTGCCGGGAGGAAGGGACCTCCGGCGAACTTGTATTGCGCCTGGATACCCAGGACCCCGGAAAGCTATTGGCGGAGTTGGAAAAACGGGGGTACCGGGTGGTACATGTCACCGGTTGGTCTTAAGACCGGATGGTTGAAGATCGAAAGGTTTAAAGACCGTATGGTCTGAAGAACGGTTGATCTAAGACCGGAAGGTTTTACCATGCCTTATACAACCTTCGGTAACCGGATATAACCGGCAAGTGCGCGCGGGGCGGCGCCCATTTGCGGAGTGAGTATTCTTACTTGGAATAATTTGCCAACATTATTATTGTTGGCAAATTCTATTTTTTATTAGATAATAAAAATGCACCGAAAATCGGTTTTACTTGCGAATATATATAATGCCCAAATTATGTTGACTTTTTCGAATGTACGACATGAGATAAGGGGTTGCAAATGCATTACCAATATACCGGCCGCAAACTGATGATTCGCTTTTTCACCATCCTGATCATTCTCAACTTAAGCCTCTTTCGTTTGGGACCCGTTTCCTCACCCCAACCGGAAGCACCGTTATTTTCGTCCGAAAGGATATCGGCGTTTTGGGAAGCAATGGTCCAGGCCGGCTGGGAAGAGGAGAAACTCGAGTTGTCGGCCGTACCGCCGGTCACAGAAGAAACCTCTTTTTCAAGTCAAGATTATGAACTGGTTTTCCCGCCCCGGCGGGTCGAACCGGTCCCCTTACCCCCGCAGGTAAGGGGGGTTTATGTCACGGGTTGGACAGCCGGCTTACCGGCGCGTTTTTCCGCCCTGCTTGAGTTGGCGGAGAAGACCTGTATCAACTCGCTGGTCATCGATATCAAGGACGATACCGGTTTGGTGAGTTATTACTCGAATTTACCGGCGGTTAGGAAATTGGGGGCGTGGGCGGAGAAAATCCGGGATCCCGAAAAAATGCTGGCCACTTTGAAACAGAGGGGGATATATCCCATTGCCCGGCTGGTGCTGTTTAAAGATCCGGTTTTAGCCCGGAAACGTCCGGATTTGGCGGTGCAAAATATCAATGGCGGCGTTTGGTTGGATAACAAGGGAATTGCCTGGGTAGACCCGAACAGCAGGGAAGTTTGGGAGTACAATATCGCCATCGCGAAAGAAGCTGCAGCCATGGGCTTTCCGGAGATCCAGTTTGATTATGTCCGTTTTCCCAGTGACGGTCGGTTGGAGAATGCTTTTTACCCTCATGGCGGGGAAAAAACAAAGCCTGAGGTTATCGAGGATTTTTTGCGGTATGCCCGTGAGCAGTTGGAACCGTTGGGGGTTCTTGTTTCGGTCGATCTTTTCGGGCTGGTTTGTTCAGATCCGGGGCATATAGGGATTGGCCAGAATTTGGAGGGAATTGCCGGGGCTGTCGATATCCTTTCCCCGATGGTTTACCCCTCTCATTATTATCCGGGAACTTACGGGTTGGCCGATCCGGACCGTCAACCTTACGCCACGGTATACCGCAGTTTGGCCGATGCGCAAGAACGGTTGGCCAGAGGAGGCGAAGTTGTCTGCGGGGCACGTTTGCGCCCCTGGCTGCAGGCGTTTTCGATTAACGCCAGATATGGACGGAAAGAGATCCTTGCCCAGATCAAGGCGGCCCGCGCGGCCGGTGTGGATGAATGGTTGTTTTGGAACGCCGGCAGCAGGTATAATCCTGCCCATTACCCGGATGAAGAGGAACTGGCGGCCTTGGCAACAGTTCCTCCCGGACTGCTGCGGGAAGAAGAAACCTTAACAGAAGAGCCGGGTGTTGGAGAGCCGCTGACAGAGGGAGAATTAACAGAAGAGCCGCCGACTGGGGAAGAGCCAATGGAGGAGCCGGCAAAAGGGCCGGTTGCAAGAGAGTCGCTGGTAGAGGAAGAGTTGGCAGAAGAGCCAGTTGCACAAGACCGTCCGGCGGAGGAAGAGCCGGCAGAAGAGAGGGTTACGGATGAACCGTTAGCGGAGGAAGCGGAGTCGGAGGGGCCGGTGACGGAAGAACCGGCTACCGAAGAGCCGTTAACAGAAGAGCCGATGACCGGAGAATCATTAATAGGGGAACCGGTTACAGAGGAGACGGCAAGAGAAGACTCTGCTGTAGAAGACCAGGCAACGGAGGGATTTTTCGCGGACCCGGCGGCTGGAGAGGAGGCGGCCGGGACGCCGGCTCCGGAAGAGGGAATAGCGGAGGAACCGCCGGCGGCGGAGCCGGAAGCAGCAGGGGGATCTCCATAAAATCCTTTTGTAATTACGGATGAGAGCAGGAATTTGGAGTTTCTTTACTGAATTACTATGCAAGAGAGAGCCGGGGAAAAAATGAGGAGGGTGTGGTTGAACTTGCATCAGCCGGAGCAGTTACAAGCAGATTTTATCCAGATGGGCAAGGGGGTGGAAGCGGCTGTTAAAAATGCAGTAAAGGCGCTGGTTGAGAAAGATACGGAAGAGGCGCTACAGATAATTGCCAATGACAGTGTGATCGACAATGAATTAATAGTGATTGAAGAAAAGGTGGCTGCGGTATTGGCGGACCGCAACCCAAAGGGACGGGAGCTAAAAACCTGTCTTGCCATAGCGAAACTGGCCCGTGATCTGGAGCGGATTGGTGATTATGCGTCCAATATTGCCGTGATTACTTTGGAACTGAAGAATGAAGAATATATCAAAACGCTGGACCATATCTCCCGCCTGGCGGAGGTGGCCTGCGGGATGCTGGGTGTGGCGATAAAAGCGTTTGAGGACGCCGATCCCGATTTGGCGGAGGCGGTTTGCCGCAAAGATGAAGAGGCCGACAACCTCTACGAGGAATTATACAGTGAGTTGCTGCAAATCCTGACCAAATCCGGGGATCTCCGCCGTACGGGTCAAGCCGTCCGTTTTCTTTTGGCCGGCAGGTTTTTGGAGCGGGTCGCGGACCATGCAACCAATATCGGTGAAGAAACCATCTTTGTTTGTACGGGGAAAAGAGTAAAATATTAGGTGAAATATAAAGAACAAGAGAAGGTAGGCGCAGGAAACAAGAGAAGGAATGAAAAAAGGAAGAAGGAGGTATAAAAAATCATGGGGATACCTGGGGTAAAGGTTGAACGCCCGTCGGAGGAACGCCTCCGGGCTTTGGGGGTGGAGAATTGGGCTCCGTGGGATTGCGAACCGTCCGTCTTCGACTGGGAATATGACTGCGAAGAAACGGCATATATCAAAGAAGGGAAAGTCACGGTAAGCACTCCTGAGGGTACGGTGGAACTGGAGGCCGGGGATTTGGTGACCTTTCCGGCGGGATTACGCTGTACATGGCAGGTAGAGGAGAGAATTCGCAAGGTATACCGGCTGGGATGAGCGGTCCGGCTGGTTTACTTAATAATTCCGTAGAACGGGCTGCACGGAACTGGAGACCGGTGGTGCATTGGCGATAAGAGTGGCAAAGCGGAGGCTGGAAAAGCTTCTTTTGTCTGTACATAAAAGAGAGTGCCGCAAAAAAGAGGAGAGGGAGGTGGCGGGTTCCTTAAGAAGAAACGGGAGGGAATTGATATTTGCGGCAGGAAAACGGCGATGAAAAGGGAATAACCTGTAGTAGTACAAGAAGGGTGGGTGGAAAATGAGACGATCCAAACTCTTCTTCGTCATCCCGGTGCTTATCGCCTTATTCATCATCGGTCCGGGCGTAGCGGAATCTTTTTTCTGGGGGTCAATTAAATACGGGGTTATTGATCTTGAGCGGATTGAAGCGGAAGCCAAGGGCTATATGCGCTTCAGGGAAGAACGGGACCGTTTGCAGAAAGAGTTCGAAGACTATCGTGAACAGGTCCTGGCTGAACATGCCCGGGCAATTAAAGAGCTGACCAAAGAGTTTACAGAGAAAACCGGCGACGACGGGACAAAACAGCCTGTTTTAGACAGGGAGTATACCCGGAGGGCAGAGCAACTGGCCAATGAGGCCCAGAAGAAGCTCGACCGGAAAGAAGAAGAGATCCAGAAGCTAATAGAGGAAAAGGAAAAGGCGGCAAGAGGTGAGCTCGAGGCGATCGTTAAGAAAGTGGCGGAAAAGAAACGGGTACAGACAATTCTTATCAAGCAACATGTGATCAAAGGCGGCCGCGACCTGACCGATAATATCATGAAAGAATGGGAGAAGGAACTGGGAAGGCAGGAAAAGGAAGCGGTAAAGCGGAAGAAGGAGAAGAACTAGACGCATGGGCGTACTCCGGCTTGAAGAGGCCGGCGGCAGGTGTGCCATTGCAATGCCGGGCGCCGGTACGCCGCGGGTTCCATGGGAGAAAACAGGCGGCCATAGAACGGTAGCCGGGTCCGGGTCTATGCCGCACGGACCCGCCGGCAGGAGCCGGGGATGGGCGCCGCCGGAGAAGCCAAACCAGGGAGGGGATATGGGTGGCAGGCAAAACCACAAGCGAACGAAGGGTTTTGATCACCGGCGCTTCGTCAGGGATCGGGGCGGCGGTTGCTCTTTTTCTGGCAGACCGGGGGTACAAGGTCTGGGGAACCACACGGGACCTGGCGAAAGCCGGTTCCTTTCCGGGAGAACTCCGGGAAAAAGTGACCTTCCTCGCCATGGATGTAACGGATCAGGATTCGGTCCACCGCGGGGTGGAGGAATTTTTCCGCCAGGCCGGCGGGATCGATATTTTGATTAATAACGCCGGTTACGGGGTTTTTGGCCCCATCGAAGAGTTCCCTGTGGAAAGAGTGGAAGCGCTCTTTGCCGTGAATTACTTTGGTGTCCTCCGGGTCCTGCAGGAGGTGATCCCGGTCATGCGGGAACAGGGCAGCGGGCTGATTATTAACGTCACTTCCCTGGCTGGAACCTTTGTCATCCCGTTCCAGGTCCACTACTCCGCGACAAAATATGCGCTGGAAGCCTTGACTGAAGGATTGCGCCAGGAATTACGGCCCTTTGGGGTGAAAGTGACGGCGGTGGCGCCGGGGGATATCAAGACCAGGTTTAATGATGTGACCGACTGGGAGATGAAAGAGGACTCGCCTTACCGGGAATGGGCGGAGAGGTGCTGGCAAACGATTGAGGAGAATATGGCAAAAGCCCCGCCACCGCGGGTAATCGCGGAAAAAGTTGCCTGGCTGGCGGAGAAGAAAAACCCCGGTCCCACTTACCCGGCAGGGGATCTCCTCTCCGTCCAGTTGCCCCTTGTTAACCGTTTAGTCCCGCGCCGGTTGCGGGAGAAATTGACCAGGTGTTTCTACCGGCTGGACTGACCGGAAGGTTTTAAATAATTCCCAATTCCCGGCCGACCAGGGCGAAACGCTCCAGAGCTCGGTCCACCTGTTCTTCCGTATGTGTTGCCGTGAGGCTGGTCCGGATCATGGTGGCATCCGGGGGTACGGCCGGGGCCACCACCGGGTTCACATATACCCCGGCATCAAAAAGGAGTTTACACGCATAGAAGGTTTGGGACATATCCCCGACCAGCACGGGAATGATGGGTGTGATCCCGTCGCTGACTTTGAAGCCCCTTTCGCGCAGCCCGTTACGGAATCTGGCCGCGATCTTTAACAAGTGGCGGCGGCGCTCGGGCTCCGTCTCTATGATTTCCAGGGCTTTGAGGGTCGCCCCGACCGAAGCCGGCGGCATGCTGGCGGTGAAGATCAAAGGCCGGGAAAAATGTTTAATATAATGACAGACTTCTTCCGGGGCGGCTAAAAAACCGCCTAAAGACGCAAATGATTTACTGAAAGTCCCCATTACCATGTCAATTTCGTCTTCCACCCCGTAATACTCAGCCGTACCGCGTCCGTTTTCCCCCAAGACCCCCAAACCGTGGGCATCGTCGACCATAATCCGGGCATTGTATTTCCGGGCGAGTTCGACAATGGCGGGGAGGTTGGCCAGGTCTCCTTCCATACTGAAGACCCCGTCGGTAACAATGAGTTTTCTGGTTTCCCGCCCCAGCTTTTTTAAATGCCTTTCCAGGTCCGCCATGTCATTATGGTCATATTTTATCAACTTGGCAAAGGAAAGCCGGCAGCCGTCATAAATACTGGCGTGGTTGGCCCGGTCACAGAGGATATAATCGCCTTTGGCGGCGATGGCGGAGATAATGCCCAGATTGGCCAGGAAACCGGTGGAGAAAAGCAGGGCGTCTTCCTTGCCCAGGAAAGCGGCGAGTTTCTTTTGAAGCTGGACATGGATATCCAGGGTGCCGTTGAGAAAGGGTGAACCGGAACAACCGGTTCCATATTTTTCGACAGCGGCGATGGCGGCCGCTTTCACCCGGGGGTCATTGGTCAGGCCCATGTAATTATTGGAACCAAACATCAGGATGTTCTCGCGGTTACTCATGGTGACCATTGTATCCTGTCCGGTCTGTAATTCATGGAAGTACGGATAAATTCCGGCGGCTGCCAGATCCCTGGCAGTGGTAAATTCACGGCATTTGTCGAATAAGTCCATGGTCGCACCTCGATTTCTTTCACTTTTTAAAAAGGCGAAAACCCCAGAAAACAAGTGCCGGGCTAAAAGTCTACAGTTTTGGCAAAGAACGGCAAGAAATGCTATAAATATATTCGGTAGAAAATAAAGATATCCTGCAGAGGCCGGAAGAAAACCCTGTTCTTTCTTAAGGGAGTGAAGAGAATGCGTTGGCAACGGGTAAACGACTATTTACTTATGATCGAACCGGGGATTGAGGTCTACCTCACCCCCAAACTCGAACAGACACTGGATGAAACCGCCGTGCAACAACTGGTCAATGCCTCCCAATTACCCGGAGTTCACAAGGTGTTGGCCCTTCCGGATGTCCATGCCGGATACGGTTTGCCGGTGGGAGGGGTTATGGCCACCCGCACCAAGGACGGGGTTATTTCTCCCGGAGCGGTAGGAGTGGACATCAACTGCGGTGTCAGGCTGCTGGCCACGGATCTGGAGGCTGCGGCGGTGGCCAATAAGGAGACCCGCCAGCGGCTACTGGCCGGCTTCCGGCGGGAGATCCCTGCCGGCGAGGGGAAAGCCGGGGTTTTGACCTTGCCGGAACGGGATTTCTGGCGCCTTTTGGAAGAAGGCCCCAGGGTTTTGGTGGAACGGGGTTGGGGGGAAGCGAGGGATCTCCGGGTTACGGAAGAAGAGGGGGCGTTGCCGGGGGCGGAAGCTTCCCGGATCCCCGCCGAGCTCCTGGAATACGGGCGGAAACAATTGGGTTCCCTGGGTTCGGGGAATCACTTTGTCGAGCTTCAGGTGGTGGAGGAGGTCTTTGCCCCGGAGATGGCGGAGGTTTTTCGCCTTTTTCCCGGCCAGGTTGCGGTGATGATCCATTCCGGTTCCCGGAGGATGGGGAACGGCACCGCCTTGCACTACGTGAAGAAAGTCTGCCGCCCGGCCATGAAAAAATACGGGATCAGCCCGCCCCACCCGGACCTGGCCTGTGTGCCCTGGGGTTCCCCGGAGGCGGATAGTTACTGGGGGGCTAGGGCCGCCTGTGCCATTTACGCCTGGGCAAACCGGCAAACAATAGCGGAAAAGGTGCGGCAAGTCTTGCGGGAGATCTTCGGCGGCGGCTTTGCCAGTTGGACCGTTTATGATGTGGCCCATAACATTGCCAAGATCGAGAAGTTTGGCCGGCAGGAACTGGTGGTGCACCGCAAAGGGGCAACCAGGGCCCTGCCTGCCGGCGACCGGCGGGCGCCGGCGGAATACCGCAAGGCGGGGCAGCCGGCGTTAATT
>JAAYIC010000022.1 GCA_012735195.1 Bacillota bacterium | reverse complement strand
TAGATCCATGAGGAACCTCAGCCTCCTTCTTCAGGGGGGATTCATTCAACTGTCTGAATGTGAGGTTCCTCTTCTTTTTTCCATAAGTTATTTCCTGCTAAGACCTACAGTAATTTTACACTAACAGTTCATGTAATAATGCCTTACCTTCGTAAGGGCATCAATCCATTAGGAGGAGCATCTTAAGTAGCCTTTAGAAAGAGCCTTTCAGGAAATCTTTAGGAGGAGTCTTTAAAAAAGACCCGGTTGAACCGGGTCTTTTTTTGTTCTTCTCATCCTTTGTTCAGCCGGGAGATTCACAGGGGCGTAAAATATTGTTTCTGATAGCAATCTTTAGTGATGTTTAAAAAAATTGTAAGGTTTTTTCCCAGGAGGAAATGGATCTCCAGTGAAATGGGATTACAGCGCCTATGCGTGCCAATAAAAGCATTTACCGGTAACGGCATGTTTACGCTTGTGAGCACAGTGGGTGAGGATATTTCCATGATCCAAAGGTTTCCCAAGAAACTCGTGCTAAAGGTTTATTCAATGTTTTTGGAGGATCTTTTCTTTTTTTTCTTCCTGATCAAGCAACCCGGGGAAAACCGGGGCGGCGGTAAGGACATCCACCACTGCCGGTTCACCGCATTGCACCGCCTCCTGTAAAACCCGGTCTAGTTCGTCGCTGTCCTCTACCCGGTAGCCGATGCCCCCGCAGATCTCGGCAAACTTGGCGAAGTCGGGGTTGGTCAGGGAAGTAACTTCATACGCCATATCCGCCAACTGCATCCGGTCTTTCTCCATTGCCAGATAACCGTTGTTGGCCACCACAACAATTACGGGTAACCGGTAACGGACGGCGGTGGAAAACTCCGCCAAACTCTGAGCCATCCCTCCGTCTCCCACCAAGGCGATTACCTGGCGGCCGGGTGCGGTCACCTGGGCGCCGATCGCGGCCGGAAGGCCAAAACCGGTGGACCGCCAGTTCCCGGAGACCAAAACCGTCTGGTTTGTTCCGGAAAAGATCCGGTTAAACCAGACTGTATGATCCCCCACATCCAAAGCGACCACCGCATCATTGGCCATTACCCTTTCCAAAGCGTCGACCAGCCGGGCCGGTGGCACCGGCCTTCCCGCCGCGGTTTTTTCCCCGGCGAGCCGCTTGGACCAGTCACTTTTCAGCTGCGTTAACCGCCCATACCAGGCCGGTCTCTCCCGGGGCTTGAGCCCTTCGCCGATCACCGGCAATACCTCTTCGACCCGGCCAACCAAGCCGTAGGTTACCGGTGTGTTGCGGCCGATATTTTCCGGGAGGATATCCAGTTGGACAACCCGCCCGGGAAAAGGAAGGTACGGTTCGGGCCACCAGGTGGCGCCGATCATGAAAATGGTATCCGCCTCGTTCAGCATGGCGGTGGAGGCTTCGCTCCCGCCTTCACCCAGTCCGCCCATGACCAGCGGGTGTTCCCCGGGCAACCTCCCCTTGGCCGGCATTGTCAGGGCAATGCCGCTTTGCCATTTTTCCGCCAGTTCAAGAAGGAGATCCCCATTGTCTCCGACCCCCCGGCCGGCAAGGATCGCCGGGCGTTCAGCCGCATTAAGCAGGTTGATTGCTGCCGCGATCGTTTCCGGGGAAGATTGCACCGGTGTTTGCAAAAAGGGTTCAAAGGGGCGGACCATCCCTTTCCCTTTGATCTTTTGCGACCAGAGATCCGCCGCCACCCCAATGTGGGCGGGGGTTCTGCCGGTAACAACGCTTCTTAAGGCGGTGATTGTCACCTCATCGGCGGCCTCTTCATGGATTACCAGGCCGGAATAACCGGTGACCGGTCCCAGCAACATCCCCTGGTCAATGTATTGTTTGTAATTGGTGGAAAAATTATAGGTCTCCACCTGTCCTGTTATGGCCAACACCGGCGCCCGGTCGTTTTTGGCGTCAGCCAGGCCGTTGACGAGGTTGGCAACCCCCGGCCCGCTGGTGGCAGTGCAGACCCCGATCTTGCCCGTAAGTTTCGCGCTGGCGGAGGCCATAAAAGCCGCTGCTGTTTCGTGCTTGACGCCGTAAAAACGTAACTGCGGGTGAGTCTCCACCGCATCAATAAAGGGCAAAATCGCATCCCCCGGGACCCCGTAAACCGCCTCTACCCCCCAGGCCGCCAGTTGGTCGGCGACGAACTCCGCCACGGTTCTTTCCATGGTCTTGCCTCTTTCTTGCTTTATCTTTTTTTGTTTATTTTTTTCCGGGGGATAGAGATTATACGGAAAAAGGGCCCCTCTTTTAGCCCAAAAAAAACCTATAAACCCTAAATCGCTGTTGCCGAAGGATAAAGATGCTCGCTCTCTCCCAAACTGATATTACCGTTCGAAGTCTCGACCTCCAGATACATGCCGCCCTCGTGCAACTGGAGCTCCATAAGGTTTTTTTCCGACCTGAGGAGGCGGGCGACGGGCATCTGGTCGACAATAATAGCGCCATGGGAAGTCTTCAGACGGAGAGTCCCTTGCGTCCAGGAGGGCAGCTTGAGATCAACAAAGCCGTTGGTGGTACGCAAAAGAAAATTCCCGGCAGGCGGGAACGTTACGTCCGCTTCGATCCGGCCGTTGGTCGTCACCGCGCTTCCCTTCTCCCCACGGAACTGCAGACGGTTCAGAAGAATCCCCCCGTTGGCGGTCTTAAGGTCGATTTCCCCCTCGCAATCCTCCACCGTAATCCGGCCGTTGGTGCTTCTGCCGGTAAGCGCCGAGCGGAGATTATAAAAACCCAGCGCTCCGTTGCTGGTCTCCACTGTAATCCCTTCTATTTTCTTCTGTGGTACCTCCAGCTCCAGACTGACGCTGACCGAATGGATATACGGGGGCCGGGACGGGTAGGAGACGGCCAGTTCGAGGAGATCTCCATCCCAACGGGGAAGAACCTCAATACTCCTGCCGTATTCCGAAAGCCCGCTCTCGGTCTCACCCTGTACCATCCAGGTCGCCTGCACGCGCACATAATCTTCGTGCCAGCCGGTAATCTTTACGGAGCTGTTCTTGGTGGAGATCTTCAACTTTACTGCCCCTTGCAGTTGGTATTCTTCGGTAAAACTGCCACGCACGGCGAAACACCCCCCCCAGACCAGAAATGAATAATAAAAGCATCAACAGCAAAAGAAAGGCCCTTTTCATCTTGACTCCTCCCGACTGCCAACACAGGGTTTTGGTATAATTTCGCCCAAAATAAGGAAACTCCTTCTCTCGGGGTTATTTTATCTCTGTAATACCGCTTATAGAACTACAAAAAGAGACCGCTAGCCCCGGCGGTCTCACACACGCGGTGCTGGTTTGGTTCGATGCGCCTTGATAACCTTTTTATCCCGGCCTTCGCGCACGGCGCCGGTTTGACCTGAAAAAACGGGCCCACAACGCCACCGGTCTACTGACCTCAACCGGAACCAGGCATTAGTAGCGACGGAAGAAAGGTGGCAATTTGGGGAAAAAAGATCAACAGGAGAAAGCAGACGGCAAGGGCCGCCAGAAAAGGCCAGATCCCCTTAAAAATGACTTCTAGTGGTATATCTTTGGCTACACCTTTGATGATATAGACGTTCATCCCCACCGGTGGGGTAATAACCCCCATTGCCACAACCAGAACAACGATGACACCAAACCAAATGGGATCGTAACCCAGAATTTCGACGACTACCGGGTAGAAGATGGGGATCGTCAAGAGGACCAAAGCCAAGGCATCGATAAAACAGCCTAAAACAAGATAGATCAAGAGGATGATCAGGATGATAACGAATGGCGGCAACGCCAGGCTCCCCGCCCAACCGGCCATGACAAAAGGAAGCCGGCTGAGGGCGATAAACCGTCCGAAAACAATCGCTCCGGCCACCAAAAGCATGATCATGGCGGAGGTCCGGGTGGCGTCGGCCAGAGACCTCAAAAAACCCTCCCAATTCAACCTCCGTCCCATTAAGCTCACAAAGAGAACCCCAGCCGCCCCAACGGCTCCGGCTTCGGTCGGAGTAAACCAGCCGGTAATCAGGCCGCCGAGGGAAACGGTAAAGATAATAATCACTTCCAGCAGGCCGCCGCGGAGCGCCGCCAACCGTTCCCGCCAGGATGCCCTTGGCCCGGGCGGTCCCAGTTCCGGCCGGCGGGCCGTCCAGAGATAGACGGTAAGCATATGTAAGAGCATGAGGAGGACCCCGGGAAGGATCCCGGCCAAAAAAAGCCGGCCGATCGACTGTTCAGTGGCGATTCCATAGACAATAAAGATCACACTGGGCGGGATTAATACCCCAAGCGCGCCGCCTGCCGCCACACTGGCGGTGGAAAGGGAATCATCATAATTATACTTGCGCATCTCCGGCAGGGCAATGGCGCCAATGGTTGCCGCGGTGGCGGTGTTGGAACCGCAGACCGTTCCGAACAAAGCACAGGTGGCCTGGGTAGCCACGGCCAACCCCCCCGGCAAGTGTCCCATTACCTTGTAAGCGAGGTGGTACAGTTTTGACCCGATCCCGGAATAATAGGCCAAAAAACCCATCCAGGTAAACATCGGAATAACACTTAAGGAATAAGAAGAAAAAGTAGCATAGATCTCTGAAGCCAGGATATGACTGGCGGCTACCGGGGAAGTCAGGCAAGCGATCCCCCCCACGCCGACCATGGCCAGGGCCAGGGCAATCGGCACGCGTAAGGTGATTAGCAAAAAAAAGAGGATAATCCCTATTATCCCGGCAATGATTGGTGTCATTTCTTCTTCACATCCTGTAAAGATTCTAACCCTCTACCCAGCGCCGTCAAGCTCAGGACAAAAAAGCCCCCGGCCACAAGGTAGATGAAGAAGTGAAACGGGATCTCACAGGTCTGCGAGACTTGTCCATTGATGCGAATGCCTTTGGCATATTTCATCAGATACCAGGCTACCAGGGACAAAAAGAAAAAGACGGCAAAACCGGTGACGGTCTCCAAAGCAACCCGCACCTTCCGGGGCAGACGGGCAAAGAAAAGGTCCACAGTAATATGGCCATCTTTTACTGCGCAATAAGCCAGGGAGAAACCGATCACAACCGCGGTCAGGAACCCCACGTATTCATAGGCCCCCAACAGCGGACTTTTGAAGAGCCGTCGCAAAATGACGTTCGCAACAACCAAAACCATCACCCCGGTCAGGCAAAAACCGGCGATCCGGTCCATGATCCGGGAAACACCGGCCACCACTTTTAAAAACCGGTCCATCGGTACCTCATCCCCTTTTCTCAGTTATTGCCATAGACTTGGTTGTAACGATCCGCCAGTTCCTTAACGGTTCTGAGGACCGTTTCCCCGTCTATGCCCATTTTCGCAATCTTCTCCACAAAATCGTCCTGCACAGGTTTGACCATTTCAATCCAGCGTTCCGTCTCCTCCGCCGGCAGTTCAATCACTTGCATGCCTGTTTCTTCCACAGCCCACCTAAGCGCAGACTCGTTTTGCCAATCCCAGAGTCCGTAGGCCACCTTTTCCAGATACTCCTCTGTCACTGCGGAAAAGATCTCCTGCAATTCCGGAGAAAGCCTCTCCCATACCCCATGATTCATGGTCATAAAGAACAGGGTGTTATAAAGAAAAGGAGTCAAAGTAACATAATCGGTAACCTCCGCGTGCCGCCACCCCTCAAGAACCTCGAGGGGTGCGAGGTTTCCCTGGACAATTCCTCTGGCCAGAGCCTCATAAGCCTCCGGCTGGGCCATGGCTACCGGCGAGGCGCCCAGGGTTTCCAGGGTCCTGGCACTGAGGCCGGTGGCCCTGACCGTCATCCCCTGTAAATCCTTGAGGTTGCGAACGGGCGGTTTGGAAAAGAGCGCCCCGGGGCCGGTGGAAAAGACCATCAAAAGGCGGGTATCCTTTACCTCTTCCGGGTCAAGGAGGTTTATCCCCTCCCAGGCCACTTTACCGGCGACCTTGGCGTTAAGATAGGTGATCCCCGGCAATTCAAAGACCTCAAGCACAGGGAAGCGTCCCCGGGTATAGGCAAAACAAGAGATGCCGATATCAGCGACGCCGCTGATCACCCCGCTGTAAATCTCCGCCGCATTGGCCAGGGTTTCCCCGGGGTAACTGGTGATTTGCACCCGGCCGCCGGTGGCTTCCGCCACCGCCGCGATCCACGGCTGCACCAAATCTTTCTCCACCGGGTGGGCGGCAGGGAAGAAATGGGCCAGGTTCAACCGGACCACCGGGTCGTCTTTGGGACGCAAGACAACCGTCGCGAGAGCGGCGGCCGCTACCGCCAACACCGCCACAATCAGCAAGACTACTGTTTTTTTCCGCATTTAGCAACCTCCTTCTCCCGGTTTCTCTTGATTTCTTCTCTTAAAAACAAAAGAAAAAAAGCGCTCCGGTAGGAGCGCCTGTTGGTAAAGGCATGCTTAGGAACAATCCCGTAATACCATTTTTCCCGGGGATATCCGCGCGCGGACGTCACGCGCCGTCCCTGATCTTTCCTACCATTCTACCTGACTGCCGTATAGTTAAAGACATTTTACTATATATTCCCCTGACTGTCAAGAAGAGAATAGGGACCCGCGCCGCTTGTAACCGGTTGTTTCCCTTCCTTTTTCCTGTTTCAATCTAAAGGATTCGCCAGCTTTCCGCTGATGAGAAGGAGGGAGAGCAAACGCAGGGACGACTGGTAGTAAGCCCCGGGATCATCCATGGCCACCGTTTGCTCCCAAATTTCCCGCCGGTAGTCTTGATCTGAGGAGAACAAGGCAGCCGCCCCCGCCGGACCGGTAAAGCAGACGTCGGACCAGTCATGGACCACCCTCCCGTCCAGGGTGTACCCGGCCTTAATCTTGCTTGCGCCGATCCTTTCGAAAAAACTGTTCACCTTTGCCAACTGGGCCAGGGCCCGTCGGTCGCCGAACCACATGGCATCCATGGCCAGCCGCAAGGGCACGCGGCACGCATCATAAGTATAGTCGAACCGGAAGCCCGGAGCCGGCGTACCGTTGGCTCTGGTCCAATCGGGGAGGAGACCGGTCCGCCCGGCCCCGGTTTTCTCGTTGAGGCGGGCAATCATTTCATACCCGGCGTCAACCACCCGGCTCCACCCCGGGTTGCCGGTGTACTCTTGAAAGATTTTGTAATAGGCAGGGGCAAAATACGAGGGGTTGGTGACCTCCGCTCCGCCCCAGTGGTCGCCGCCCTTCACAATGTAGGTGCCGTCTTCAATCTGGTACCGCCAGATACTCTCCACCAAACGTTCGGCGTCCTCCCGGTAGCCGCCCCACTTCAAGTCGGCGGCGATCAGGGCGAAGGCCATATCCTCGTCGGCATCGGTGGCGGAGTTTTTCCCGTCGGCCGTTGGCCGGTTATCAGGACCTATCTTCCAGTCCATCAAGCCTTTCTTATTATGGTGGGCTTTGGCATACTGCCACAATCCGTCAAAGATCTCCCGGTCGTCAAAGCAGACCGCCATGATCATCCCGTAGCCGATCCCCTCGGAGACCGTCTCCCCATTTGCTTTTCCCACCCGGAGAAAACCGCCGGCCCCCTCCGCGGTGATCTGGTATTTCTTATAATCCGCCCATGCCTCTGCCAAAAGCAAACCGGCGGCGGTTTCGTCCGGGGCCATGCCGGAAGGATAGGGCTGGTGGGTACGCAGGGACCAAACCAGTTGCCGGTATTCGGGGGTGCCGGGCAAGATCTGCTCCTCGGCCACCTCGGCCATGAAGA
Source organism: Bacillota bacterium (assembly GCA_012735195.1). Taxonomy (GTDB): domain Bacteria; phylum Bacillota; class UBA4882; order UBA10575; family UBA10575; genus JAAYGG01. The sequence continues at coordinate 17,599 of JAAYIC010000022.1, read as the reverse complement.
TCCAATACCGCAGGCCGTCGGCGTACAGTCTCCTCAGCCTCTCCCCGGTCAGGTACTCCTGGACAAATCTCCCGGTCACCCGTGCACCCGGATTTTCTGCATGGCCGTCTTGCCAGAACTTAAAATGCGAAACCATGACCGGCAAATTATACCGGCCCAGCCGGGCAATGGATTTCGGTACCTGTTCACACATGAGCCCGTAATTCCTGTAATCATGCATATGCTGTACGCAAACGATATCCGAATGGAACCGCAGGATCTCCTCGTAAGGAGAGAGGTCCGGTTCGCCCGGGCCCAACCATGAGTAACCGCCAAACCCCAACCCCACGCGGGCATCGGGCGCCTCGGCCTTAATGGCCGCCCGGGCCGCTTTATACGCCGCCAATACCTTCTCGCGGGAAAGGGACGGGAGCTTGTAATAGGTCTCGACCTCGCTAAAGAGAACAAAAAAGAGCCGGTCGGAACGGTAACCCATCCCGGACCAGATCCGTGCCAAACGGGCCGCATCCTCCCGGACAAATTTCCCCGTCAGGTAGCCGGGGTGTTTTTTCTCCCAATCATGGAGCCAGACAACGATCTGGATAGCCCGGCCTTTATCGTAATGTCCACGGATGACCGCCTGGGGCCCGCTCTTTTCATACCCCCACTGCCATTCCTCCGGCCCGTTGAACCAGTGGGAAATAATCTCCATACCGGCGTCGGTAAACAACCGCTGTTTCACGGCGGCCGACTCCACATCGCCAAGGCCCCAAAGGATCTCAGGGGCGGGCAGGTCCGGTTCTGGAGCGTATTCCCCCCCGGTTTGGATCGGATGGAGGCAACCGAAAAGAAAGAGCGCGGGCCCAAAAAGAAGGGACGGGAAAAGGTAGCATCTTTTCATTAATCGTTTGATGATGAAGCAATTCATGATGGGGCGATTCATGACGGAGTAATTCATGATGGATCATCCTCTGCTGCTTTCTCCGGGTGCTATTAATTTATATAATTGATATTATTGATGATCGTCTTATCTAACAATCGTATTACTAATAGTGTAACTATTCAATAGTTTCACTATTAAATAGTTGTACTATTAATAATCGGCACTCCCTACCCGTTTCTTCAGCCCTTTTTGCCCGCCTTACCTGTCCCGGTAATGGAGTCCGCACTCCTTATGTTCCGGCGCCTCCCACCACCAGCGGCCGGCACGGATATCTTCCCCGGGTTTTACCGCTCTGGTACATGGGGCACAACCAATGCTGGGATAACCCCGGTCATGCAGTTTGTTATAGGGCAACTGGTGGGTGCGGATATAGCGCCATACCTGTTCCTCGGTCCAGTCGGCCAGCGGGTTTAGTTTCAATAATTTGTTGGTCTCATCCCATTCGACTTTCTGAACCTCCTGCCTGGTAACGGCCTGCCCCTTACGGAGACCGGTAATCCAAACCTCCAGCGTCTGGAGGACCCTGGCCAGCGGTTTGATCTTCCGCACCTCGCAGCAGCGTTTCCGGTTTTCCAGACTTTTGTAGAAAAGGTTCGGCCCCAGACTGCTTACCATCGCTTCCACCGCGGTGGTTTCCGGGAAATAAACCTCAAAGCCCCGCCCATAACGTTCCATGGTCTCTGTAATCACCGCGTAAGTCTCTTCCGGCAGACGCCCGGTATCGATGGTAAAGATTCTGGCTTCGGCATCAATTTTTAAGATCAAATCAGTCAACACCTGGTCTTCCCCGCTGAAACTGGAAGCCAGGGCTATCTTCCCCCGGTAAGCCGGGAGGAAAAACCGTAAAAGCTCTTCAGCCGGACTCTCTTTGAAGGAAGAAAGCAGATTCTCCAATTCCTTTTTTTCCATGTGCAAATCCCCCTTTGCCTGCGCGCGATGCATCTCTCCCTATTCATTATGCGGGGACAGAACCGGGTATTCGTAATACCAAAATGAGATGGACGCACAGGTATACCCGGATCCGCAAGAACATAAAAACCCCGCTTTGCTTTTTTATCCGGAAAAGCGCCGCGGGGAATAAAAAAAGTATCTTCTGCTGATGAGCGCCGGCCGGCGAACGGACCTGCCCGGCTTATGGCGGATGTTCTTAATCCTCTTTGGCAATATATAAGATCCCGACCGTTCCGGGCCCGCAATGACTTGAGATTACCGCCCCCGCCTTGGTAACAACCACTTCCTTTGCCAGTCCCATCTCGCGCAGGATATCGGCGATCTCTTCCGCTTCCTCCCCGGCATCGCAATGGGTCACGGAAATCATCAGCGGATCGATCTTCTCCGGCTCCTTCGTCGCCCAGTCAATAAGCCCTTTCACCGCCCTGCGCTTTCCGCGGATCTTTTCGGCCGCGAACAATCTCCCTTCAGCCATTGCGATCCGGGGGTGGATATTCAGAACATTCCCAAGGACGGCCTGGGTTTTGGATAACCTGCCCCCCTTGTATAAATAATCCAGTGAATCAACGATGAAGGAGACCCAGACCCTCGGCACCATCTCTCTCAGTTCCTCCGCCGTCTCTTTTAGCGTCATGCCGCGGGCAACCATTTCCCCGGCGTGAACACATAGGAGCCCGATTCCCATGGAAAGGCTGTAGGAGTCCACCACTTCAATGGGCGCGCCGGGAAACTCTTTTTGGGCAAGCAGCGCCGAGCTGATTGTTCCGGAAATGGTTGACCCAATCCCGATAAATAAAACCTCTTTACCCTCATCCAACAGGCGCCGGTAGACCTCCATAAAATCGGCCGGACTCGGCTGGGCGGTACGGGGGAAAACATCGGTGGTCTTCAATTTTTCCCAAAAATCTTCATAGGTAAAATCCACGCCATCCCGGAAGCAATCTTCTCCGAAATAAACATAGAGCGGGATCTGTTCAATCCTGTAACTCTCAACGAGTTCGGGAGAAAGGTCCGCAGTGGAATCGGTCAAAATCTTGATCATAAAAAAGCCCTCCCTTTTAACTTTTAAAGAATATTTTCATATTCGCCGGTTATCTGGTTTTTCCTGCCTGGTAATTGCTTCTATAAAAACCGAACCGGCCTGTTTTAAGGCCGGTATAACCTGCCGGTATAAATCAATCACCATTTTTCTCCCTGGGAATTGGTAACCAGGCAAGAACTGCCGGACCGGAATACTGGAAACCGCCTTTCTCTTTCGCCCGGCACAATTCGCTGCCGGCTTTTTTAACAAGAAGTCCGGCCATCTCCTGAAAATAAGAGGCAGGGAAAGGCCGGGGCACATCATCAAGGGGGAGGGCATACGCGGGGAGGGTGCTAATTCTAATACTGCATTTAAGCGGTATAAAATCTCCATTAATCTTCGCTTTCTTATCTTTCAAAGATGCCAGGATTCTGCTGGCGGCCGCGATTGCCCCCTCCGGATTGGCGCTGGGCAAGATCGCCGCAAAGACATCTTCTCCGTAGCGAGAGATGATATCAGTGCTCCGGGTAGTCTCACGGAGAATCTCACCGGCCATCGCCAGGGCTTTTTCGCACGCCGGGCGCCCTCCGGTATCACTAATGGTCTTCATTTCGTCGAGTTCAAGCATGAAAACGGATAACTCACGGCCTGCGCGAAATGCCGCCCGTACTTCACGGATGAGGTACTCTTCAAAAACCTCCCGGACAACCAAGCCGGTTGACTGATCCACAGGGGCCATCTGGTATAACCTGGCGTTTTGAATGGCCACCGCGACCTGCTTGGCAAAGATCTGAATCAACTCCAGCTCTTGACTGTTGGTTACCGGATAATCCAAATAGATAATGCCGATCCTTGTTTTGCCGGCTAAAAGCGGGATTGCGGTGCCGGTCCCCAAGACCTTAATCGTCCCCTCATTCAGCGCCTCCCGGATCCCCCGTATATTCTCCATACCCAGGTGTTCCAGGTCAACCTTTTTCATCCGGGAAAAACGGCCGGTTGCCGCCTTAACAATCAGGTTTGCATCATCATTTTCCAATATCACCAAGACGTCGGCGGCAGGCTCCGGATCCTTTTCCGGGAGGGATTTTTCCGGAACAATCGCCAGAAATGAATGGACTACCCCCAACAACCCGGATATTTGCAGAAGAACCCCTTTCAATAAATCCTGCAGCGGTTGGATTTTATGTAGGTCCGGTGTAATATTGAGGATATATTTTAGCCCCTGGCGGCTTTTGTATAACAATTCAATAAAATAGGCTGATTTTAACCCGGCATCCACCCATACCAACAACTTCTCCGGCCCTTCACTCTTGTCATAATAACCCTGGATATCCAAGCGTTTCAGTAATTCCCTGGGCGGCTGTTCCCCTGCATATCCCGTCTGAATTATTACTTGCAAGTAAGGCCGGGACTTCCGTACTTGACGGACGACATCCTCCCCGGTCATCCCGGGCATGAAATAATCTATGAGCATCAGGTCGACCCGTTTACTTTTAACGATCTCCAGTGCTTCCGCTCCGTTGGTTGCTGTTAATACCGTATGTCCCTCCCGCTCCAGGAGTTTCCGGGTCAGTTCCAGGTATTCCCTGCTGTCGTCGACCAATAGAATATTCCGTCCTGTCCGGGGCTTATGTTTATATTTCTGGCGCAAATGCTTTTCCTCCTTTAGCTACCCGTTAAATGGCGGGCCAAGAAACCTCTTTTTCCCTCCGGCAATAAGGAGGGAAGAGGTCCGTCCGTACTATCCGCAGCGGGGCCAACTGATCTCCGCGGTGTGCACATGTTCCCCGCCTTTTCTCTTAGAGACATAAAGCATTTCATCGGCTTTTTTTATCAACAATTCAGCGGCGTTTTTAAAATAGGCCGTCAAATTCTGAGTGGGGAGTTCCTCCTTTTTAAACACATGCGGTTTTATACTGCAGATACCAATAGAAGCCCTGAGCGGGTAGCGTTTCCCTTTGTCTTCGATAACTTCTTTCCGTAACAACTGGAGGATCCTCTCAGCTATTTTTTCTGCTCTTTCCACCGGCGTATTCGAGAGGAGGATGGCGAATTCGTCCCCGCCGTACCTGCTGACAAAATCCGTTGCCCGGGTAGCCTTCATTAATACCCTGCCGACTGCCGCCAGGGCCCTGTCCCCGACCAGGTGTCCGGCGGAATCATTGATCGTTTTTAACCCGTCGACATCAATCATTAACAAGGTCAGTGTGGTTTGATCCCGGAAATTCGTGCGTAAATCCCGTAACAACCAGCGGTCGAAAACCCGCCGGACAAAGACTCCGGTGAGCGGATCCAATGTCGCCATCTCATAGAGAGTGGCGTTTTGAATGGCCAGAGCCGCCTGGTTGGCAAAGACCTGCAGCAACTCCACATCCTGAGGAGCGTGTACCGGCTGATCCAGGTATATACAACCGAGGCTTTCTTCGCCGATCACCAGAGGGATGATTGTTTTTTCTTTGTTGATATGAATCTGTTTTTCTCTTAAGACAGCGAAAAGTTTTTCCAGTTCATCTTCGGAAAAATACTCGGTTGTTTCCTTTCCTCTACTGAATTTCCCGGTCGCCGCCTGGATCACCAGTCTTGAATCTTCAAAGGTGGCAACAAACCCATCCAGCTGCAAGCTGGGCTCAGCCCCGGCGGCGATCTGGGCTGTAGCGATAAAGGTATTGACGATCCCGACGAGTCCGGCAATCTGATATAAAATCCCCTGACAAATATCTTGGATTTGTTGAATTTTATGGAGTTCGGGGGTGATATCAAGGATATACTTCAACCCGGATTTGCTTTTTGATAAAAGCTGCAACGTACGCGCGGTCTTTAAACCGATTTCCACCCACATCAATAACTTTTCCGGGCCGTCGGTCTTGTCGTGATATCCTTGAATATCCAATTTTTTCAGCATCTCACGGGGCGGATGTTCCCCGGCATAACCAGTCTGCAAAATTACCTGCGTATACCGGTTAAAATGCCTTAATTCGTTCACAACCTCTTCACCGGTCATTCCGCCGGGCATATAATAATCGACCAATAACAGGTCAAAATGCTCTTTTTTTAATAATTCCAGTCCCTCTTCACCGCTGGTTACCCCCAGAACCTCATGGCCTTCTCTTTGTAAAATCGCAATCGTCGACTCTAAATAATCCTGCTGGTCGTCGATGAGGAGAATCCTCATCCCAGAGGGAGCGGTTTTCTGTTTGATCCTTGCCATCTCAACCTATCTCCTTCTTTGCGGGAAAGCGCACGAAAAACTCCGTCCTCCCCGGAATGCTGTCCACACTAATATTACCGCTGAATTCTTTCACCAAATCATAGACGATACTCAGACCAAGGCCTGTCCCCTCGCCAAAGGTTTTAGTGGTAAAAAAGGGATCAAAGATCCTGGTCATATCCTCTTTACTGATTCCGGCCCCATTGTCGATTACCCTCAAATCTACGGTCTTTTCCTCCGGGTCTTCCGCAAGGATGACATGGATTTCCCCGGGTTTATCCGTACAAGCATCAATCGCATTAACCAGCAAATTTGTGAGAATCTGGCTGAAAGCCCGCGGGTCGCCGTGCAGGTAGAGATCTTTACCGAGTTTTTTCTTTAACGCACATCTGTTCTTTTTAAACTGATGTTCGAGAACGACAAAAACGTCTTCTGCAACTGCCGCTGCGTTGAACAGCTCTTTTTTCTTGCCCAATTGCCCATGGGTCTGTGCTTTCATCCCCCGGATAAACCCGGCGCTTTTCTCCGCCGCCCGCATGGCAATGGCGGTATTCTTCAGAATCTCTTGCGCGATCTCGTGATGGTCCTCCGGTTCCACCTGCGGGTTGTCTATGGATTGCTCATACTCCTCAGCCAAGAGCTGTATTTCGAGTAACGCCGCGCGCACCGTAGCCAGCGGGGTATTAATCTCATGGGCAACCCCGGCGGAAATCCGGCCCAGCGAAGCCATTTTCTCTGAAGCAATCAACCGCTGTTGGTTTTCTTTCAAATAGCGGTAGGACTCTTCCAATTGGACATTGGCTTTGGCCAGATCCCGCATCTGTTCTTCAATCTTATTTACCAGGAAAACCCCCTGGAGTGCGCTACTCAACTGAATACGCAGGGAATCAAAGACATCCAGCTTACGGGGGATGGCATCAAAAACGATAAACCCGATCTGGTTCTCCTGAAAGTATAAAGGATGAACGGAAAAATTGACTGCCCGGTCTTGAGGCCAGAGTTCCTCCGGAACAACCTCCCGGGACCGGTACCTCAGCCCGCCCGGTTCCAACTCTACCCGGCCCTGATCATTATAGGCTAGTACCAACCGGGAAATCTCGGGAACCGGCGCCGGATAGCGGTAGAATACCGGGTTTTCATAAAGGGAAACGTAGAACCCGGAGATACCAAGCGCCGGTAGGCTCTCAGCCAATAAATCCATTAACTGGTTGAGGTCAAAAGTCGTGATTAGCCCAAGACCCAGTTGGCGTTCGCGGTTGATAGTCTTTTCCATCTCGCCCCATCTGCTTTCCTGGGCCCGCCAAGCCATGTTGGCGACCATTACCCGCGCCTGCCGGCATATGGTATCCGCCTTCTTTCTTGCCTTTCCCTTTAAGAAAGCGGGAATTGCCAGGTTTTGCAGGAGGGAAATCACATCTTGCCAGAGACCGATATTCTTACCGGCTATGTATTCGGCTTTTAGGATCTTTTCGAGCTTGTTCAGGAAGAGTTCTTCACCGTGTTCTGATTCTGCCAGCAAAGCATCGAGGAGTTCTTCAGCCGGGTTGTACGTTTCAAGGAACCTCTCTCTTCCCAGGGTTTTATTGATCTCAAAAATAATCCTCTTTTTCCCGGCGGCGAGAAGGGGGCCTTTTCGACCGTAGCCACCGGCAAGGGTGATATTCTCTTCCCGGCAACCGCAGGTCCGGGCTACAACCAGATGGGCTTCGACTTCGGTTTTTTCCGGAACGGGTTTGCCGTCGAGGATATCCAGGAGCACCTTGATTGTGGCTGCGCCCAATTCGGTCCAGGACGGGTCGACGGTGGTGAGAGGAAGAATGCTGTTTCTTTCGGCCGCCGAATTATCAAAGCCGGCTATAGCCAGATCATGTGGAACGGAAAAACCCAGCTTCTCCAGATGCTCCCAGACCCAAAGGGCTGTAGGGTCGGAAATCCCGACGATTGCTTCCACTTCGGAAGCGACGCCGCCCCGTAACCACTCATCCAGCAGTTCACCGGGGGGGCGGCCGTACAAATCCTCCCAAGGGCGCCAAGGCTTAACCCAATCCGGATCAACCGGGAGCCCGTATTCCTGCATCGTATCGCAATAAGCGCGGTAGCGTTCTTGAAAAACTTTGTGGGATTCGCCTTCTACATCTGCGCCGACAAACCCGATCTTTTTATACCCGTGGGTTTCGATTAGGTGTTTGACAATCATCCGCATACCGCTGTAATTCCCATATGTAACCGAGGGATAACCCGGGAAAGAACCCTCGATCGTCACGAACGGTATACAATACTGTTGGCAGAAGGCTAAAAAATCCTCGTCACTCAAATTTGCGGAGAAATGGCCTTTCCAGACGATAAGACCGTCCAGCCTCCCGCCCTTCGCCAAGTCATAGAGGATATTCCCCTGCTCCTTATTGTTCTCCTGATCAAGGATGGCATTCCCGTAGAAAGAAATCAGATCCACATCATATTTACGGGCTGCTTCAACCGCACCGAGCCACGGGGGGAACGACCAGTATTCGCCCAGTATCTGGTTGAAATAACCGATTCTTATCCGTTTTTTCCTCTTCTTCATCCGGCCTTCATCTGCTTTTTTTTTATTATTTTCTATAACGAAAACGCCCTAATTTAAGTTGCCTTTGATAACGAAATATTCCGAAACAAACTTTAAATTAAGGGTATATTATTCTGTAATCTTTGATCCTATAAGTCTTGAGCAAAGTATAACAAAAGCCGTTGATCCTGTCAAACGTCCTCCTGTCAGAGATAAGTGTAATCTTCTGCTTTATTGACCTTCCCTGCCCGGCTGATCGCAATCTTCACGCAAAAGGGGCCAAAAATCTCATAAATTACCACGGAGGCCAGGATTACAGGGGTAATCATTCTGGCAAAAGCGGGGAAATCATTCTGCAGGAGCAGCGTGAGCCCGATCGCCACCCCGGCTTGCGGGAGCAAACCGAGCCCCAAATATTTCTGGACAACCGGGGCAGCCCGGCCAATCAGACCACCCAAACCGGCGCCGGCCACTTTCCCCACGACGCGGGCGATGATGTAAACCGCGCCCACTGTCCCCAATTTCGCCAGTTCAGAAAGGTGCAGGTTGGCGCCGCCAGCAACAACTTCCTTACGAAGCAGACCAGGACGGTATCCCAGTGAAAATTTCGTCATGGCCGCGCCCCCGTAGGCGCACGCAAACAACTCTCGACAGTTTAATTTTATCATAAAAAGCGTATTAATATAGAACGATAGATTAATTTTGGTTTTTACCGCCCATTTTGTCGCAGACTAATGGTATACAAGGCAAGACGCTGGCAGGAGAGGCCGTCGGCAGTTCGTGAGGAAGCAAAACCAGTGGCAAATCCAGGAGGGATATAAGTGGAAAATATTGTTATTCTGGGCGGCGGGGTGGGCGGCCTGGCAACCGCCACCAGGCTCCGGCGCCTCCTGCCCCGGGAAAACCGGGTGACCGTCATCGACCGCCGGGAGAAACAATACTACTATCCGGGGCTGGTCTGGATGATCTCGGGGACCAGAAAACCGGAGACCCTCTATCGCAGCCTCTCTATCCTGCCGGAAAAAGGGATCGAATTTATCCATGATGAAGCCGTCAATATCGACTTCAAAAAGAAAGAAGTGGTCTGCCAGAAAAGCCGCGTGCCCTACGACCTCCTGGTGGTGGCCACCGGTGCGGATTACGACGACCGGGCCTATCCCGGTCTGACCGCCGGCGGTTACAATATCTGGAGCATGGAAGGGACCACCGCCCTTTGCAAAGCCTTGACTTCCTTTTCCGGCGGGCGGATCGCCCTTGTCCTCCCCCGGTTGCCGGTGAAATGCGCCGGCGCCCTTTATGAAGTGGCCTTCATCCTGCAAGATCTCTTCCGGGCAAAGGCAAAAGAGGCGGTAGAGATCACCATCTATACCGTGGAGAAATCCCCCATGGAAAACTTCGGCCCACGGATCTCTGCTTTTCTCACCGGCCTGCTGGAAAAGGCTCAGATCCCGGTGGTGGCCGGTTGTTCGTTGCGGGACGCTGACCCTTCCCGGAAAAAGCTCTTGACGAAAGATGGCGAATACCCTTATGACCTGCTTTTATACGCTCCGGTACACCGGACCGGCGCTGTGGTGAAAAAAAGCGGCCTCGGCAATAAGGAGGGCTGGATCCCGGCGGACCCCTACCGCCTGGAGACTGCCAGGGAAGGTGTTTTTGCCCTGGGCGATGCCGCAGAAATAAGACTCCCCGGCGGCGGCGAACTTACCAAATGCGGTTCAATCGCCACTTTTCAAGCGCAAAAACTCGCCGTCAATATCGCCGCCCTTGTCTCCGGGAAAAAACCCAAGGCCGTCTATAAAGGGACCACCGCGAGTTTTTTTGAGACGAACAACGGCGTTTTCTACCCGTTTCTTGGCAGCTTATACACGGAACCCGCCCCCCGTGTCCACATCCTGCCTGCCGGCAGGTGGTGGCGGGCGGCAAAAGTCCTTATTGAATATATGTGGCTGCATAAAGGCAAACCATGCCGGAAATCCCGGTAGACCGGATAGCCCCGGTAATCCGGATAACCCCAAAAAGGGGTCCCCCTTTAAAGCAGATTCGTCAACCCCAGCCCTTTCGCGTACCAGACCGCGTCGTAATACTCTTTCCCTGTGATTCTGACAGCCAGTTCCGGGTAGTTATAGGCCTGGTGCGCCGGGTAGTACTGGGCCATGATATTGACCGCCGTCTCCTTGGGAAGTTCTTCAGCGATGAACCTTAAAACCCGGTCCGTAACCGCCAGATTACCCGGGAGCACCAGGTGCCGGATTAATAGGCCCCGGTAAGCTATTTGCCTTTCATCCAGTTTAAGGTGGCCGACCTGCCTCTGCATCTCTTTAACGGCCGCGGCTGCCAGGTCAAAGTAGTTCGCGGCTTTTGTGTATTTTTTAGCCCTTTCATCATCGCCGAACTTCAGATCCGGCATATAGATATCAATAATTCCCTCCAACAATTTCAGGGTCTCAAGGTCATCATAGCCGCCGGTATTATAAACCAGCGGCAGGGTCAAGCCTTCTTTTACCGCCAGACTGAGCCCGTGGACGATCTGGGGGATATAATGAGTAGGGGAAACGAGGTTAATATTATGGCACCCCTTTTTTTGCAGGGAGAGCATGATCCATGCCAGTTCGGAAGGGGATACATCATCTCCCATCCCATAGTGGCTGATCTCGCAGTTTTGGCAGAAAACACACTGGAGAGTGCAGTGACTGAAAAAGATGGTCCCGGAACCGCCCCGCCCCACCAGGGGCGCTTCTTCCCCAAAGTGCGGCCCATAGCTGCTGACGACCGCCCGGGCGCCGCCCCGGCAGAAACCTTGTTCGTTTTCGAGCCGGTTTATCCGGCAATGATGGGGGCAGATAACGCAGCTTTTCAGTTTTTCGTTGAGAAGGGTCACCCTCCGCTCCAATTCGCCGCTTTCCGCCAGCCGGAGATACCCCGGTTGCCGCTCCTCCGCCATTTTGCCCCCTCCCTTTCCAGGTACTACGTGTTACTGGCCAATGATCTTCACCAACACCCGTTTTGGCCGCTTCCCGTCGAATTCCCCATAAAAAATCTGTTCCCACGGGCCGAAGTCCAGTCTTCCGCCGGTAACAGCAACCACCACCTCCCTCCCCATGATCTGCCTTTTGAGATGGGCGTCGCCATTATCCTCGCCGGTGCGGTTATGCAGGTATTGAGAGACCGGTTCATGCGGCGCCAGCTTCTCCAGCCAGTTCCGGTAATCCTCCCAGAGACCGCTTTCATGGTCATTAATAAAGACACTGGCCGTGATATGCATGGCATTGACAAGACAGAGGCCCTCCTTGATCCCGCTCTCCGCCAGGGCCTCTTCCACCTGGTCCGTGATGTTGATAAATTCCACCCGTTCTTTGGTATTGAAAACCAACTCTTTGCGAAAGGACTTCATGGAAACCACCCCTTTTCTGTTTTCATATTACCATTATCACCGGGTTTCCACAATCTCCCGCCCTTTATATCATGGACAATAAACCCGTGGGAGAGACGTTTCAAAGACCAACCCGATTGGAAAAAATCGCTACAAAGGCGGCGAATCCGAAGTTCCTCCGGTGCAGCGACAAGATGCATATAAGTTCCGGGATCCCGGCGCCAAAAACCGTTGATAAATAGGAAAAAATATTATATACTTATTTTTATGGTTTACAGAATTGTTATAATAATGTTCCAGGCGGACCGCCTAATTTCTGTACTAACAACAATTGAGGAGGTTGAGAAGTGAAATCAAGAGAAAGGTTCGCTTCCCGCTTGGGGTTTATTCTAATCTCTGCGGGTTGTTCCGTCGGGTTGGGTGATGTCTGGCGTTTCCCCTACATTACGGGACAGTACGGCGGGGGAATATTTGTTTTGATCTATCTTATTTGCATTTTTGCGATCGGTTTGCCGATCATGACCATGGAGCTGGCAGTCGGACGAGCCAGCCAGAAAAGTATCGCCACCTCCTTCCATGTTATGGAGAAAAAGGGTCAGAAATGGCACCTGATGGGGTATTTGGGTATAGCCGGAAACTACCTGTTGATGATGTTTTATACCACCGTGGCCGGGTGGATGTTGGCTTATTTCTATAAGTTTATGATTGGGCAGTTTGGCGGGCTAAACACACAGCAGGTAGGAGAGGTGTTTGGTAGTCTTATCGCCAACCCTCTGGAAATGTTTATTTGGATGGCGATTACGACCGTATTTTGCTTTGGCGTTTGCTCCCTTGGCTTGCAGGAAGGCGTCGAAAAGGTGACCAAGGTCATGATGGTCTTATTGCTGGCGATCATCATTGTGCTGGCGGTAAAATCCATGACTCTTCCCAATGCCAGTGAAGGCCTGAAGTTTTACCTATTGCCTGATTTCAGCCGCGTGCAGGAAAAGGGGATCTGGGAAACGATCTTCGCCGCCTTAAGCCAGGCGTTTTTCACCTTGAGCCTGGGAATCGGTTCAATGGCGATCTTCGGCAGCTACATCGATAAAGACCGCAATCTTTTCCACGAATCGGCGAATATCGCATCCCTGGATACCCTTATTTCACTCCTTGCCGGGCTCATTATCTTCCCGGCCTGCTTCGCTTTTAGCGTTGATCCAGGTGAAGGACCGGGACTTGTCTTCGTCACCCTGCCGAATATCATCAATTCAATGGCCGGCGGGAGGATCTGGGGTTCGCTCTTCTTTATCTATATGACCTTTGCCGCATATTCGACGGTAATCGCTGTCTTTGAAAATATAATCGCTTTTGCCATGGATCTCTGGGGCTGGAGCCGCAAAAAGGCTTCTATAATTAATATGTTTTTGATGATTCTGCTTTCTCTGCCCTGTGTTTTAGGGTTCAATGTGCTCAGCTGGTTCCAGCCTTTAGGAAAGGGCACCAACATCTTGGACCTTGAAGATTTTATCCTCAGCTATAACCTGCTTCCCATCGGTTCCCTGATTTACCTTCTTTTCTGCGTCACCCGTTACGGATGGGGATTTGACAACTACCTGAAGGAAGTCAACACCGGTGAAGGCATAAAACTGCCCCGCGCTTTTAAAGGCTATTTCCAGTGGGTGCTGCCGATTATTATCATAATCGTGCTGATCCAGGGATATATCAACTTCTTCAGCTGAGTAAGAACGCGCCGGAGATTGAAACTGGTAAAGAAAACGTGCGGGCCCCGGGGCCCGCACGTCTATTTCAGCCACTTAGCAACGGCAATTACCCGGACTGCCGCGAATACCCTGTGTTATCATCATCCACTATAAACTTTTCGACCAAAGCGCGGAGACTGTTGGCTTCCATATCCAGCGCCTGGCTGGAGGAAGCAAGTTCCTGAACCATGGCGGCATTTTGTTGGGTAACCTCATTCATCTGTTCAATTGCTGTCTGTATCTGATTGAAGGCTTCTGCCTGCTCCCGCATGGCGGCCGCCACTTCCGTATTCGCCTCAAAAGTCTCTTTGGTATTCTCAACAATCAGATCAAGTGTTTCCCCGGCTTTTGCCGCCATCTGGTTGCCGTTATCGACTCTGACCACACTCTCACTGATTAAATCCGCAATCTCTTTGGCCGATTCCGCAGTCCGACTGGCCAGGTTTCTTACTTCAGCCGCAACTACAGCAAACCCTCGACCCTGCTCGCCTGCACGGGCTGCTTCCACCGCTGCATTTAAAGCCAGAAGGTTGGTTTGGTAGGCTATATCATTGACAACTTTGACAATCTCCGCAATCTGATTGCTGCTATCGGATATTTCCTCCATTGCTCTGATGGTCTCGGCAATAACCCTTTTACCTTCTTGCACCACATTTAATGTGGCTTGCGAAAGGCCTTCCCCCCGCTCTGAGTTGGCCGCCACCATTTGTATGGAGGCGGTCAGTTCTTCCAGGGTTGCGGATAATTCTTCCAGGGTGGAGGCCTGTTCCTGAGTGCGTTGGGAAAGGTCCTCATTTCCTTTGGAAATATGCGTGGCGGCATCATGAATCCGTTCCGTAGCATGGCGAACTGAAAGTATGGATTCCCGCTGTTTTTCCAACATGTGATTAAATTCCCGTGCCAAGCCACCGATTTCATCCCTGGTGACAATAGGCGCCTCCGTTGTTAGATCCCCATGGGAAGCTTTGTTAAATGCGGTCAACAAATGAGGAATCGGCTTCAGAGTAAAATTGGTCAGTATTAGCGAGATTAAAGACCCCACGACAATGCTGCCGATAAGCACCAGGCCGATGAGTCTGTTCAGGTCACCCACAAGCCGGTCGGCCTGTTCTTTTTCAACGCCAACAAACCACATGCCGATTACTTGCCCTCTATTTGAGCGGATCGGGGTGTAAGCCGTTAAAAAATTCCTGCCAACCACATCCGCCTCGCCAATAAACTCCTCGCCATCACGGAGGACCTTGGCAACAACTTCCGGCGCGGCCTTGGTTCCTACCGCCCTCCTCCCATCCTCAAGGGTCACGTTGGTCGCAACCCGGGTATCGCCTAGAAAAATAGTGGCCAGGGCTCCCGTCTCCTCCCTAATAAGATCCACGGCCCGGATATTATTGTTGATCAGTTCGTTCCCCTTATACAAACTATTATTCTCCCTGCGCCAATCTCCCGGATACATCATGTCGATGATTTTGTATCCCAGTCTCAGGAGGTAAGATGGTTTAGTAAACTCCTCTGCACCAATTTGCCAACCTGGTAATTCACCGCAAGATACGTGCTCAATCCAAATATGCAAAGAAGGATAATAATTCCTAATAAAATCTTCTGTCTTAATTTCATCCTTTTCCGCCTTTCGTCAAAAATTTCGGTGCAGACCGCAAAATACGCCTTATTGTTATTTTCGGATGTTTTCAATAAAACTTGATTAAAATTTTGCTGAACAAAAAAACGCCGGAAATCCGCAGTTATCTTTGGACTTTCCGGCGAGGGCCGCCTGCCATTGCTAATACCCCATTTTTTCCTGCCTTTGCAACGGGCTTTGAGTCCACACGCTTTTGGCGAGCAATCTATATTTTACTTGGCAGGTACCCACTTAAAAACCTCAATCGCCCGTTCCAGGATACCATTAAAGTAGGCCAGGACCATGCCGTAGTTGGTCACCGGGATATTACGCTCGCGGAAGAGATACAAGCGGCTCTGCATCGCCCGGCGGTTCAACATGCAGCCCCCGCAATGGATCACCAGGTCGTATTGGCTTAAATCAGCAGGAAGTTCCTTGCCGCCGATGGTCTCAATCTCCAGTTGCTGCCGTAAATTCTTCCGCAGCAAGGCCGGGATCTTCACGCGGCCGATATCTTCACAACCGGGGTTATGCGTGCAATTTTCGGCGATCAGGATCCGGGCCGGATCGGGGAGTTGCTCCAGGCTTTTGATCCCCGCCAGCAGGGTGGCAAAATCCCCCTTGTGCCGGGCGAAGAGGATCGAAAAGGAGGTCAGTTTGATGGATTCTGGAACGATCCGGGCCACCTCCTTAAAGGCCTGGGAGTCGGTGATCACCAGGTCGATACCGGCCAGATCCTCCAAAGCGGAGGCCAGTTCGGTATTACGCACCACATAGCTTTTTATCCCGTGGTCAAGGCAGTCCCGGATCACCTGCACCTGCGGGAGGATGAGCCTGCCCTTTGGGGCTTGCGCGTCGATGGGGACGACCAAGACCACCTTCCCGTTGTAAGGGATAAGGTCCCCAACCAGCGGCGGTTCTTTCTCCCTGCCGGAGCTCCGGATTTTCCCCACCAATATCCTTTTAAACCGCTCAAGATCGCCGGAGTTAACGGCGGAGAGGAAGACAGCCTCCGGGTACTTGGCTTTCATTGCGGCCAGCTGCCGGTTGCCGGCTGTATCGGTTTTATTGATTACCGTCAGATAAGGGATGTTCAACTTTTTGAAGCGGGCGGTTGCCTTCCGGTACTCCTCTTCCCCGGGGTCATTGATATCCATGACATAGACGGCAAAATCCGTCCTGTCAATTATTTGCCTGGTCTTTTCTACCCGGCGCCGGCCCAATTCACCCCCGTCATCAAGGCCGGCGGTATCAATAAAGAGCACCGGCCCGAGGGGATGAAACTCCATGGCCTTTTTCACCGGGTCGGTAGTGGTCCCGGGGACCGGGGAGACCACCGCCACCTCCTGCCCGGTGATACCGTTTAGGAGTTGGGATTTGCCCGCATTCCTCCTACCGTAGAACGCAATGGTGATCCGGTTGGAACTTGGGGTTTTATCCATGACCTGCACCAGCCTTTGCTAAATTTAGTTTAACCTCTCTTTCGCGCACGGACATTGCGTTCCTTCCAGAAGAACAACATGTGCTTTAAAACCTGCAAAGCCTGCCGGCGGTTTGCGAGGCGCCAGCCATTCTCAGACATAAACGTCCCGCTTACCCCCTTCAATCTCCCGGAGTTTTTCTTCAACCATTCTTTTGCGGGGGAGATCGTCCTTACCCATCTCGGTGAGGGTCTTCTTTATTACCTCTTCCCCGGCGGCCCGGGTTTTTTCCGAGGCGTAGTCCAACAGGTATTCCTTGAACGTCAGGATGGCGTTGGGCATACAGAACTTCCGGACCAGCCCCGGCCGGGCCAAGGCCATAAAATCTTCACCGGTCCGCCCGCACCTGTACCCGGCAGTACAGAAGGAGGGGATATATCCCAATTCGCACATTTCCGCAATTACTTCATCAAGGGAACGGATATCTCCCAACTGGAATTGTTCTTTTTCCGGGAGATACCCGCCGGCGCTTTTTTGGTAACCGCCGATCCCGATCCGGGAACCGGCATCAATTTGGGTTACCCCCAGGGGGATCAGCTCCCTCCGGACTGTCGCCGGTTCCCTGGCGGTGAGGATCAGCCCGGTATAGGGCACGGAGAGGCGGATAACCGCCACCACTCTTTTGAATTCCTCGTCGGAGACATGGTACTTCCGATTCTCGCGCACATTTGCAAAGGGGGTGTTGATCGCCGGTTCAATCCTGGGCACGGAGATGGTATGGGGCCCGACCCCGAACCTTTCTTCCAGGTG
>JAAYIC010000043.1 GCA_012735195.1 Bacillota bacterium | reverse complement strand
CCCTTATCCTTCACCGGCAGAACCAAAGCAATTCACTCATACCTTCTCCGGCCAGGCCCGCACCAGGCCCACCGAGGTCAAAAAAACAGCATATAATTAAATTAACCCAGGCGGTGATCTTTCACCGCCTTTTTTCCGCCTTCCCGGAAACCTGCTTATTGTGGTTTTTCACCTTTTTTCCGCCTTTGGGCGGCTCGGTACCCGGCCGTATCCCCCGCTCTTTCTGTCAACGCATTCTTCATCCGGATACTTGACATCCTCCGCTCTCTTTGCTAAAATGACAATGAGCCGAAGTGGCGGAATTGGCAGACGCAGTAGACTCAAAATCTACCGCCCTAAAAAGCGTGCCGGTTCGAATCCGGCCTTCGGCACCAACTCAAAAACAACCCCCCGGAATCTCGGGGGTTTTTTCTTGATTTGCGCACGGCAAAGGGCGGATCCAAAACCCCGGGACCGGAGCCATGAAGATTAAACAAAGGGAGGCCGCTATGGAAGAAATCTATTATGCCGTTGCCGCACCGGCGACCCATGAAGAGAAGATCCAGCGGTCCGTCTTTATCGGCCACACCGCCCCGGTTGCCACTGAAGACGAGGCGCGGGATTTTATCGCCCGGATCCGCCAGGAACATGCGGCAGCGACCCATAACTGCTACGCCTATTCCCTGGGTACCGGCGACGAACCCCTCCTTTATTATAACGACCATGGCGAACCGCCGGGTACCGCCGGCCGTCCCATCCTCAATGCCATCCGCAAAACCGGTCTTACCAACACCGTGGTCGTGGTCACCAGGTACTTCGGAGGGAAAAAACTCGGGGTACGGGGTCTGATCGACGCCTACCACTTGGTGGCCCTGCAGGTCCTGGAGAAGGCAGGCAAGACGCGGATCGTTCCCAGCTTTACCCTGATATTAAATTGCGATTATGCCCAACTCTCCCCGGTCAACCGGATTCTCCACACCTATCAGGCCGCCACCCAGGAAACAACTTACGGGGAGCGTGTCTCCTTGCGCCTGCGTGTCCCCGAGGAAAGCCGGGAGGAATTCTTCAAAGCCCTTTCCGGCCTTGCCGGTGTCTCCTGGACGGAAACGGAGAAAAAATAACCCCCGGCCCGGCCGGAGCCTTACAGCCGGCGGTACCGGAAGGTTGCGAACACACCGGTATCTATTGGGACGTTCTCCGTGGGGTGGGGGTATCATTCCCCCGGACCGCCTATGTTTTCCTCGTTCACTCTTCTCCCCTTGCCTTTTTAATCTCCTTGATCAAAGCCGGGATCACTTCCAGCACATCACCGACAATCCCGTAATCCGCCACGTTAAAAATGGGAGCTTCCGGGTTTTTGTTAATCGCGATAATCAATCCGGAAGATTGCATCCCGACCAGATGTTGCACGGCGCCGTGAATCCCGCAGGCGATATAGATCTTGGGACAAACGGTCTTTCCGGTCTGCCCCACCTGATGTGCGTAGGGGACCCAGCCGGCATCGACCACCGCCCGGGAGGCCCCGACCGCGCCGCCCAAAACCTCCGCCAGTTCGTGAACGAGGGCAAAATTCTTCTGGTCGCAAAGCCCCCGTCCACCGGCGACAATGATATTTGCCTCCGCCAGATTGATCGTGGTTCCCGCCGCTTTTATGACCTCCAGCAATTCCGCCCGCTGTTGCAAGCTGCGGGTGCTATAATCGTACCTGACCACCTCACCGGTGCGGTTTTCATCCCGTTTTGCCGGTGGGAAGACCCGCGGCCGGACCGTGGCCATCTGCGGGCGGCGGTTGGGACAGAGGATGGTTGCCATCAAGTTGCCGCCAAAAGCCGGCCTGGTTTGCAAAAGATTCTTTGTTCCCCCGTCGATGGCCAGGCCTGTACAGTCGGCGGTCAACCCTGTCTGCAGGCGGGCCGCCACCTTCGGCGCCAATGAACGCCCGATGGTCGTCGCCCCCATCAGCAAAATGGCGGGTTTGTGTTCCCGGCATAACTCGGTCAGTACTTCGGCGTAGGGATCCTCTAAAAAATCCCCCAACTGCGGGGAGTCGGCCAAGTAAATCCGGTCCGCCCCATAGGCGATCAATTCCTGCGCCGCCCGGTCCATACCGCTGCCGAGTAAGACCGCACTGAGCTCTGTTCCCAACTCATCGGCCAGCTTTCTTCCTTCACCAAGCAGTTCCATGGTTACTCCAGCCACAGTGCCCTCTTTTTGCTCGGCAAAGACCCAAACCCCTTTGTAACTCTCCTTATCCCCGGCTGTCTCTTCCTCCCCGGTATGCCCGGTATGCCCGGCATGCCCGGCATGCCGAATAATCTCGATGGCCTGAAACTTTTCACACTCGGTGACACAGGCGCCGCAGAGATTACATTTATCCAGGTCAATCCGGGCCTTCTTCTCCACAATGGTTATCGCCCCCAAAGGGCAAACGGCAACGCAAAGCCGGCAACCGATACATTTATCATCAATCACACGAATACTCATAAATCCGGGCCCCCTTAGACGATCTTGGTTTCACGTAATTTGCGCACCAGTTT
>JAAYIC010000033.1 GCA_012735195.1 Bacillota bacterium | reverse complement strand
CAACAGAACAGGGTTGACAACCCAGACAGGCGGTTCCCTGTTCTTTCGACGGGCAGCGGCGCTCGGCCAACTTTTTCCCTTTTTCCAGGATCAAGATCTTGCTGGTCGCTTTGGTCAGTTCAACAGCGGCAAAAATCCCCGCCGGACCGCCGCCGACGATGATCACGTCATACCTTTTCATTATTCCCCCCCCGCTTTTCGTGGGCTTTTTAGGCCTTTGGCCTTCTTCCCTTTTCAGCTCGGACGCATACAATAATATCGCCAAAGCAATTAAGAGTCAAGGAGTCAAACCAAAACCCGCCCTTATCCTTCACCGGCAGAACCAAAGCAATTCACTCATACCTTCTCCGGCCAGGCCCGCACCAGGCCCACCGAGGTCAAAAAAACAGCATATAATTAAATTAACCCAGGCGGTGATTATTCACCGCCTTTTTTTACACACTTCCCCGAAACCCCGGTTTATTGTGGTCTCTTCGTCTCTTTCCATACTGTGGCCGACGGCATTCTTTGCCCAGCGCCCGGACGCGTCTCCCGCTCTCCCCGTCAACGGAATTCTTCACCCGGCTATTGACATCCTTCGCTCTCTTTGTTAAAATGGCAATGAGCCGAAGTGGCGGAATTGGCAGCCGCAGTAGACTCAAAATCTACCGCCCTAAAAAGCGTGCCGGTTCGAGTCCGGCCTTCGGCACCAACTTCAAAATAATCCCCCCGAGAATCTCTGCGGGGGTTTTTTCTTAATTATTTCCTCGCCAGCGCAGATCCGGCGGAAAACCCGGGGCCGGAGCCATGACGATTTAATAAAGGGAGGCCGCTATGATATATTATACTGTTGCCGCCCGGGCGACCCATGAAGAGAAGATCCAGCGTTCCGTCTTTATTGGCCACACCGCTCCGGTTGCCACCGAAGACGAGGCAAGGGATTTTATCGCCCAAATCCGCCGGGAACATGCGGGAGCAACCCATAACTGCTACGCTTATTCCCTGGGTACCGGCGACAAACCTCTTCTCTACTATAACGACCATGGCGAACCGCCGGGCACCGCCGGCCGTCCCATCCTCAATGCCATCCGCAAGACGGGTCTTACCAATACCGTGGTCGTCGTCACCAGGTACTACGGGGGAAAAAAACTCGGGGTCCGGGGCTTGATCGACGCCTACCACTCGGTAGCCCTTCAGGTCCTGGCCAAGGCGGGCAAGGCCCGGATCGTTCCCAGTTTTACCCTGATTCTAACTTGTGATTATGCCCAACTCTCTCCGGTGAACCAGGTTCTCCACGCCTGCCGGGCTACTACCCAGGAGACAACCTACGGGGAACATGTCTCCTTGCGCCTGCGCGCCCCTGAAGAAAACCGGGAGAAACTCTTCAAAGCCCTTTCCAGCCTTACCGGTGTCGCCTGGACGGAAACAGAGAAAAAATAACCTCCCGCCCCGGCCGGGGCCCTGCGGCCGGCCGGTGCCGGAAGGTCGGGAAGACACGGGTTTTCATTGGTACATTTCCCGTAGGGTCTCATCCCCTGGACCGCTATTTTTCTACCTCTTACCTGCTTGCCTTCTTAAACCTTACGCTTCTCCTCTTGCCTTCTTGATTTCCTTGAGCAAAGCCGGAATCACTTCCAGCACATCACCGACAATCCCGTAATCCGCCACATTGAAGATGGGGGCTTCCGGGTTTTTATTGATCGCGATGATCAATTCTGAAGACTGCATCCCGACCAGATGCTGAACGGCGCCGTGAATCCCGCAGGCAATATAGATTTTGGGACAAACGGTCTTTCCGGTCTGCCCTACTTGGTGCGCATAGGGGATCCAGCCGGCATCAACCACCGCCCGGGAGGCCCCGACCGCACCGCCTAACACTTCCGCCAGCTCCTCGACGAGGGCAAAATTCTTCTGGTCACAAAGCCCCCGCCCGCCGGCGACAATGATATTTGCCTCCGCCAGATTGATCGTGGTTCCCGCCGCTTTTATGACCTCCAGCAATTCCGCACGCTGCAACAAACGGCGGGTACTGTAATCGTACCTGACCACCTCGCCGATGCGGTTTTCATCCCGCTTGGCCGGTGGGAAGACCCGCGGCCGGACCGTCGCCATCTGCGGGCGGTGGTTGGGACAAAGGATCGTTGCCATCAGATTACCGCCAAAAGCCGGCCTGGTTTGCAAAAGGTTCTTTGTTTCCCCGTCGATGGCCAGACCCGTACAGTCGGCGGTGAGCCCTGTCCGCAGGCGGGCTGCCACCTTCGGCGCCAGTGAACGCCCGATGGTCGTCGCCCCCAGCAGCAATATGGCGGGTTTGTATTCCCGGCATAATTCGGTCAACACTTCGGCGTAGGGATCCTCTAAAAAATCCGCCAGTTGCGGGGAGTCGGCCAGGTAAACCCGGTCCGCCCCATAGGCGATCAATTCCTGCGCCGCCTGTTCCATGCTGTTACCGAGTAAAACTGCACTGAGCACTGTTCCCAACTTATCGGCCAACTTTCTTCCTTCACCAAGCAGTTCCAGGGTTACCCCGGCCACTGTACCCTCTTTCTGCTCGGCAAAGACCCAGACCCCTTGGTAACCTTCCTTATCCCCAGCCGCCTCTTTCTCCCCGGCATGCTCGGCATGCTCGGCATGCCGAATAATCTCAATGGCCTCAAACTTCTCACACTCGGAGACGCAGACGCCGCAAAGGTTACATTTATCCAGGTCAATCCGGGCTTTCTTCTCCACAATGGTGATCGCCCCCAAAGGGCAAACGGCAACGCAAAGCCGGCAACCGATACATTTATCATCAATCACACGAATACTCATAAATCCGGGCCCCCTTAGACGATCTTGGTTTCACGTAATTTGCGCACCAGTTT
>JAAYIC010000017.1 GCA_012735195.1 Bacillota bacterium | reverse complement strand
TACCGCCGGGGGTTCGGATTCGGCCGCTTCGACCTTGGGGAAGCGGATACGCATGCGGAGGAATAGGGGGGAATTGCCATGAAAATATCCATAAAGAAATTGGCCGTCTTTATATGGATTTGCGGGCTCTTACTGGCAATGGCCGGTTGCCTTGATAAGCTTGAAGAGTATATTGATATTGGCGAAGACAATGAAGGCAAAACCGAGGGATACAAAGACGCCATTGCCAAACGGGTGTATTCCTTTGGAGAGGCTGTGGAGAAGTATGATGTCGACGGGATGCTGGCCTTTCTGGATGGAAACAGCTTTAAACTGATCATTGCCGAAGGCGGACATGAAGATGTAAAAGATTTTGAGCTCTTGAAGAAAGAATTGATTGAAGATGAAGAAAAACAACTTCACTGGCGGGATCCGGTTCCGGAAGGTCACGGTTATGACCTGACCTTGGAATTATCTAACCTGAAATATAATAAGCTTTCCGCAACCGGGGCCAGGTTAATTGTGGAATTCCGGGTCTGGGAAAGAGCGGATGAGCCGTATTTATCTCTGCGAATGACCGATGAAGGCAGTATTGTCTATGAAATGGTCAGTCTCCGGGGAGAATGGCTCTGTCGCGAGATGACGATTAATTTCAGGCCTGTTCCGTACGGGCAGGAGGTTCATCCTGCAGCACAAAAAGGGAAAAGCAGCAGGAGGGGAAACCGGCGGGCTTTCTGTTTTGGCCGGCTGGACCTGGAGGAATAAGCACCCGGCTTAGGGTTCCCTGCTGAAATAAGCTCAGGAAAAGTTGAACGGAGTCAGTCGATAGGAGAGCGACTGCCAAAAAAGGGCAGCCGCTCTTTTCCGTCTTCGTTACCCGTTTCTTTACGGGTGTGGATTCCCTTTAGCCGAGGATCATCTTTAGGTCCTCTTCCGGCAGGCTAATTTTTCTGATCGCATATCTTTCCGCCAGTAGATCCCAGACATTCTGGGAGATAAACGCCGGCAGGGTCGGTCCAAGCAGGATATTTTTGATGCCCAGCGCAAGCAAGGTCAGTAAGATGGCGACGGCCTTCTGCTCGTACCAGGATAAGACCAGGGTGAGGGGGAGATCATTTACAGTGCAACCAAAGGCATCGGCTAAAGCCATGGCGACACGGATCGCCGAATAAGCATCGTTGCATTGGCCCATATCCATCAGCCGGGGCAGGCCGTTGATTTCCCCCAGATCCAGGGCGTTAAAGCGGTATTTGCCGCAGGCCAGGGTGAGAATAACGGTGTCGGCCGGGGTTTTTCGGACAAATTCCGTGTAGTAATTCCTGCCGGGCCGGGCGCCGTCGCACCCCCCCACCAGGAAAAAGTGTTTGATCGCGCCGGATTTCACCGCCTCTACCACCCGGTCTGCCACTCCCAGAACGGCATGGTGGCCAAAACCGGTGGTCAGGACAGTGCCGCCGTTGATCCCGGTCAGCCGGCGATCCTCAGGCCAGCCCTCCAGTTCCAAGGCTTTGTTAATAACCGGGGAAAAATCCTTCCCCCCGTTTTTATCGGGGATATGGACCAAGCCGGGGTAACCGACGACCGCCGTTGTGAAGACCCGGTCGGCATAGGAGGGTTTAGGCGGCATCAAACAGTTGGTGGTGAAGAGCACGGCGCCCGGTACGCCGTCCAGCTCTTTCTGCTGGTTCTGCCAGGCCGTTCCGAAGTTCCCCTTTAGGTGGGGATACTTTTTCAGCTCCGGGTAGGCGTGGGCCGGCAGCATCTCCCCGTGGGTGTAAACGTTGACCCCCTTGCCTTCGGTCTGGATGAGAAGCTGCTTTAAATCATGAAGATCATGGCCGGAGATAATAATAAAAGGCCCTTTTTCAATAATTGTACTAACCTTAACGGGTACCGGCTGCCCAAAGGCGGAGGTATTGGCCTCATCAAGCAGGGCCATGCATTTGAGGTTTATTTCTCCGCATTCCATCAACAAAACCAGCCATTCCGCAACCGGCCGGGCAGGTCCGCCGATTGCCTGCAGCCCTTTATAGAAAAAGGCGGTGACGTCCGCATCTTTTTTCCCCAGGACATAGGCGTGCCAGGCATAGGCCGCTATTCCCCGCATCCCCAGCAGCAGAGTAGAGCGTAAAGAGACCTGATCCGGGTCGCCGCTCCACAACTCATCCGGAGCCAGGTCTTCCGCATCCCCGAGTTTCTCTTTTTCTTTCCGTACGAACGCTGTCAATTCCCGGATCCGGGCTTCGTCAAAATTGACATTGGTAATTGTGGCGAATAAGCCCTGCATCAATAATTCATCCGCCCTTTGTGTAGCCTCTTCCTGCCCGTGCTCACGGCCTTCCGCCGCCCGGGCCAATCCCACCAGGGCGCCGGTCAGCTCATCCTGGGCATTGGCAACAGCAGGTGTTTTACCGCAAACACCAGTCTTGACACAGCCTTTACCACCGGCGGTTTGTTCACACTGGAAACAGAACATATTGCTCATCTTTTTGACCTCCTTACTTGTTCATCATCGCCACGGAAACCCGGCAGACCGTGTGTTCCCAAGATCCGCTGTGCGATTATATGTGTATTGTACGCGAAGGATGATGGAAAATCAGTAACCTAAGTTACCAAAGGGCAGGCGGTTTAAATTTTTTATTAAATGGTTGCCAGTTGTTAATAAACAGGGGGTCACCGGAAAGCCGGTTTCCGTGACCAAACCGCGATAAATCAAAAGGTTTAAAGGAAAAAGTGGAAATTGGATGAATTATAATAAATGGGAATTGGCGGTCTTTACCGGAAGCGGGCGTCCGGCGGGTGAAGATGTCAAAGAGTTTCGTTGTAAATATATGGAAGATACATCAGAAAGGGGAACAGGTCAATGATCTTTGCGAGTTTGGTAGAGTTGGAAAACCCGGTTTTGCGGCTGAAAAAAGCAGGGGATATCCTCTATGCGATAGCAGGCAAGGAACTCATAAAAATAGATAGCAGTACAGGCCGGGTCATACAAAGGGAGGCGATTTTCCCAAAGGACAGCAAAACCAGGAAATTCGTTATTGACAAAGACGCCATTTATTGCCGGGATTTTTGCCGGCTGTACAAGATTGATCTTGAAACATTAAAGATCAATAATACGTGGGAATTGGGGACTGATTTGAGCTCTGACATATGCGCCCTTGGCTTCGATGAAGATCATGTCTATGCTTCGATTCGTAACGGGGGTTTTGCGGTTATTCAAAAAGCCACGGGTGAAGTGAAGGTCTACTCCGTATCGGAGAGCAGTATATGGGAGATGATAATCAGCGATTATATTTATGCCGGGAATGTCGCCGGGGAGCTTCTTGTTATCGATAAGCACGATATTAAGGTATTGAAGAAAGAGGCTATTCACAAGAAGAACTTAAAAAGCTTATTGTTGGTGGGAGATGTGATTTACACGGCTTCTCAAGATCTCTCCATAGCAAAGGTTGATAAGAATACCCTCGAGACAATCGCCAGCCATAAGCGTTGCCACAAGAAGATGTTTTATTTCGCCGGGATCTGGCGGGATTTTCTACTTACCGTAAGCCCGCCTTGCGGTGAAATGAAAATCTGGAATGAGCCGGACTTATCATTATATAAGCCTATTTGGAGGGGTACGTGGGGTTCGTTTATCGATGGAGATATCTTATACGAGATCGGTGGAAACACCATTTATTGTTCGAATTTGAATGATTTAATTGCCGACGGCTAGGCGCGCGCCTCGCCGCTTTTTTTAAGTATGAGCGCAAGCAACGCGGCCTCTGTGGGTTAAAAGAGGCTTTGGGAATAGGCGGCAAAGGGGTGGCATGGGAAAATGAAGAAAGTAGTAATCCGTCATGAGCCGGTCTTGCGCTATCTATACATATTTGGAATATTATCAGTGGTGATGTTATTG
Organism: Bacillota bacterium; assembly: GCA_012735195.1. Classification (GTDB taxonomy): domain Bacteria; phylum Bacillota; class UBA4882; order UBA10575; family UBA10575; genus JAAYGG01. Next base: position 9,276 of record JAAYIC010000017.1, on the reverse strand, counting down.
GAGACATTTGCAGGCGGGCCTGCTGAAGCCTTTTTCGTCATCTTGCTCATAGAATCGTTTTTTGTTGTAATTCACATAGTTTTGCGCAGTGAAATACTTGCAGAGATAGACAATGAAGGCATAGATATGATAGGTAAGAGGTTTATTCCTTGGCGGGAAATAGAAAAATGGAGTTATGAGCCTTCAAATGGCATATACCGGAACAGCTTAAAAATCAGACTGGCCAATGGCGAAGAGTATCAAATAAAAGGGTTCAGCTATTTGAAGGTTACTAGATGCCTGAAACGATATGCTCCCGAAAAACAGAGCAGATTTTCTTTAGTATGGGATTTATTTATCAGGGGGATCTTCATCCTGTTTATTGTTTTGTTATTTCTCGATATAATCAAAGAATAATATATTGGGCATTGTATTTTGATTTTGCTTGTGTATATCGGCGCCTATCTTTTACTTTGCCGGCGTTGAACTGCTAGTTAAGTGCATAAACATGGAAAGAGGGAAGCAATTGATGAGTAAATTCATAGATTTAAGTCGGCTGACTCCTCCGTAGCTAGAGTTGTAGCGAGTATAGATAAATAAAACCATATGTGTAGATTCATATAGGGTTTATTCGTCGTATTATGTTTATGCGCGTATGTTCGCGCACATACGCGTTCGGAAAGAAGGTTTGAACTGTGATTAAAACAACCATTAAAGGTATTGATCTGGTTTTTAAAACAAGTGAAAGCCTGTTTTCTCCTAAAGCTGTTGATTTAGGCACTTTATCTATGCTCTCTGTTGTGGAGTTCGGAGAAAACGAGAAGGTTTTGGATCTAGGCTGCGGCTATGGGGTTGTCGGGATCTTAGCCGCTAAAATCGTCGGGGAAGAAAACGTGGTCATGCTCGATATTGATGGAGAAGCGGTAAAACTGGCGCAGAAGAATGCATTATTGAATGGTGTTCCGGGGGTAAAGGTCATCAAGAGCGACGGCTTTGCCAACCTGGACGATAAGGATTTTACATTAATATTATCAAACCCGCCGTATCACACGGATTTCTCGGTGGCAAAAAATTTCATTGAAAAGGGTTTTAACCGATTATGCACCGGCGGGAGAATGTATTTGGTAACAAAGCGGAAGAAATGGTACAAGAATAAGTTTATTGCCATATTCGGCGGGGTGCAGATCTGGGAGATCAACGGCTATTTTGTCTTCATGTCGATAAAAATATCAAGTACGTATGCAAAGGTGGAAAAGGATAAAAGGAGAAAATAAAGGGGGAATTTTGGATTCCTCCGTTTCTATAATGATCTTGACCTCCGGCAGTTCCAACGGTATAACTTGTGGATGGCAAAAGAAGGAAAGGCACAAGAACCGGAGAATAGTATAGAAGTTTGTTTCTTTCAAGAGATAGGTGTCAGGTTTAACAGCCGGATTGGAGGTTCTATGGACGCAGAAGACAGATTTCTTAAACACTGGTTTAGCGGGGTAAATTGCTTTATAGATCATGGATCCGACGAAGAAGTAAACCATCTGCTATCAAGATGTGCCAAGGGTTGTTCTGATTCTTTTTCGCTAAGGCTGTACCAGAGAGCCTTTAGTGACAGAAACAACATAAAAGATTCATTGGATTATTTGGCAGAGCACTTTGAGGATTTTAGCTACAATATTCTCCCAGACCGGATTCAGATCATCTATAATAAGTGTGGTTGTGATTTATATAGAAAAGGATTGATTGTGTCAAAAAAACTATGCATCTGTTCAGAAAAGAGTCTGTTGTATAATTGGGAGAGTGTTTTCGGTCAGAATAAAGTTACAGTTATTCGCAAGAATTCTATACTGAATGGAGATGAAAGCTGTGTTTTTGAGGTAAGAATGGATGAACTTGGACACCCAAATTAGCAAAATAGATTTACGTGAATAACTGGGATATTGGGAAAAACAAAGAAAGGATGTAAATATAGAAATGAATTTCACGGAAGGGGTATTCTGAATACTATTGAGTTTTTTATGAAAGGACAATAAATTGGGCTATGGGATCTATTGAGAGGAGGCTCGCAAGAAATGAAGGACATCAAAAGCAGTGTTGGCGTTAGGATCGTTATTATTGGGGTTTTGATTTTGGCCTTGCTGATCCCCTCCGCTTTTATCAGAGCGCTTGTTGGTGAACGGGCGAGTAGAAGGAGAGAGGCGATCGAGGAGATTACCTCCAAGTGGTCGACAGAGCAAACCATTGGCGGCCCGGTTATTACTGTTCCGTATACTGTAACGTGGAAGGATGAAAAAGGAGTAACCAGATCGACCACCAAGTATATTCAGGTTTTACCCGAAACATTAAATATTGAAGGAGAGCTCCACCCGGAAATCAGGTACCGGGGAATTTATCAGGCTGTGGTCTATAATGGGCGCCTGCATTTCTCAGGAAAGTTTGCTTTTGAAGGAATTCGAAAACTGAATATAGATTTGAAAGATGTCTTATGGGATGAGGCTTTTATCTCCGTAAACATCTCTGATATGCGTGGTATTAAGGAATATGTGGAACTGAAATGGGGGGAGCAGGCGATTCTTTTTGAGCCGGGGATCAAGAGGGGAAACAACCTCTTTGATTCCGGGGCCAGTGTTGGTATCCCCCTTTCTTCCGGTAACCTTTCCGATAGGGTGGACTATGCTTTCCAGCTTAATTTTAAGGGTAGTGAAGCCCTTAGCTTCTTGCCGTTGGGGAAAGCAACGAAGATAAGTCTCGAGTCGTCATGGAGCAACCCCAGTTTTGACGGGGCGTTTTTGCCTGTGCAACACCAAATTGATAATAATGGTTTTTCTGCCGATTGGCAAGTTCTTGATTTGAACAGGAATTATCCGCAGGTCTGGGTAGAAAATGTCTCGGAAAGAACGGTTTTTTCTTCGTCATTTGGGGTAAACCTTTTCACCCCGGTTGATATCTACACCCAGACAACACGGGCGGCCAAGTATATGATTATGTTTATTGGCCTTACCTTTCTCGTCTTTTTCCTTGTTGAGATTTTCAGCAGTAAAAAAATCCATCCCATCCAGTATCTTATGATCGGGTTTTCCTTGTGCATTTTTTATCTTCTCTTACTCTCCCTTTCGGAACATATCAGTTTCGGATGGGCGTATTTACTTGCCAGTCTTAGTGTGGTCATATTAATCAGCGCTTATGTCCGGAGCGCACTGGAGAAAAAGGTGATACCAGTGATCACTGCGGGGATGTTAACAGTCCTCTATGGTTTCCTCTATATCTTACTGCAAAACCAGGATTATGCGCTGTTGATCGGAAGCGTGGGACTCTTCTTAATTATGGCGACGGTCATGTACTTGACACGAAATGTGAATTGGTACCGGATTGACCTGAGCAATACTCTCGAATGAAAAAATAGCCTGGCCCTTTCCCAATACAGCCCGTGCCTTGAAAAGTTCAAACCTGCGCATTTGCGGGTAACTTTAAATTTTTAGATAAGAGATTTTTAAAGCAGGAAAATGGAGAAGAGCGTACAATATTATCAACATATCATCGGAGGGGAGGGTTTTGGGTGGCTAAGGAGAAAGCTGCCAAAAAGGAAACGAAAAAGCCGAAGAAAACGCGAAGAAGTAACCCTGCCGGTCCGGTTTATGTTTTGTTTTTGTTATAAATCTTGGGAATAAGAAAAGTACCGGTTTCGGTACTTTTTTTCACATAAAGGCGAGCATACGGGATAGGGAGAAAGGGAGGGAAAAGGAGGAAAGAGGGTGCGCCGGATTATTCATCTGGATATGGATGCTTTTTACGCGGCGGTGGAGCAAAGGGACAACCCGGCCTACCGCGGAAAACCGGTTATTGTTGGCGGCAGCCCGACTGCCCGTGGTGTGGTTTCCACCTGTTCGTACGAGGCAAGAAAATACGGCGTTCGTTCCGCCATGCCGCTGCGGGAAGCCGGCCGGCGCTGCCCGCACGGGATCTTTCTCCCCGTGCGGATGAAAAGGTACCAGGAAGTATCAGCGGAACTCATGGCGATTCTCCATGATTATACCCCCCTTGTCGAACCCATCTCTTTGGATGAGGCCTTTCTTGATGTCACCGGCTCAGAGAAGCTCTTCGGCCCGGCGGAAGAGATTGCCCGGGAGATCATTGACCGGGTCGAGTCGGAACTGGGGTTAACCGCTTCGGTGGGGGTTGCGCATAACAAGTTCCTGGCCAAGGTGGCTTCGGATCTCCAGAAACCCCACGGTTTTGTTGTTGTTGATCCGGACAAGGTGGAGGCTTTTTTGGCGCCGTTGCCGGTGAGGCGGTTATGGGGCGTGGGCCCGAAGACCTTGGAAGTCCTCTCCGAATTGGGGATAAAGACCATCGGCGATTTGCAGGCCACTCCTTACGAGCGTCTACGCTACCGGCTGGGTGAGGCGGCGGCGGAATCCCTTTCCCGGTTGGCCTTTGGCAAAGATGAGAGCCCGGTGGTGCCGGAACGGGAACCGAAGAGTATCGGGCATGAGGTGACTTTTGCCCAGGATACCGCCGACCGGTATTTTATCGAGGCTGTCCTTTTGGAACTCTGTGAAAAGGCCGCCCGGCGGTTGCGGAAAAAAGCCCAGTTGGCCAGGGGGGTTACCTTGAAACTCCGGGACGCCGGGTTTAAGACCATTACCCGGCAGACGACGCTGGCTTCGCCCACGGATTTGGAGGAAATCTTCTACGAAAATGTCCAGAGACTCTTTTCGCAGGTGAAATGGGACGGGAGACCGCTCCGCCTGGTGGGGGTGAGCCTTTCCGGGCTGGAAAGAAAAGAAAACGAACAAGGCCGGCTTTTTGCGGAGAAGGAGGATGAGTTACGCCGTCTCCACCAGGCGGTTGACAGGATCAGGGACCGCTTTGGCGAGGCGGCGGTAACCCGGGGCAGGTTACTGCACCGGTACGGACGGAAAGAAGAGAAAAAAGGGTAAGCGGCGCGCGCTTACCCTGAACCATAAGCGAAATTTTCTTACTCGTTGCAGCTATCGGCCCCGGGTCAGGAAGGGTTTTGCTCCAAGATCCTGCTCAGGGCGTAGGTGATCAGTTCAATCCGGGCATATTCTTTGACCCGTTCCAGGTCACGGTCGAGAAGCGCCCGGCTTAAATCCCGGGTAATTCCCAAGTAACCGGAGAGGGCCTCCGCGAGCCGGTCACGGCTGACCAGATCAAGGTACTGCCAGTCTTGCATGAGAATGGCTTCGGCTTCTGCCGGGGTGAGCCCAAGATTAAGCATCTGGTTGTAGAGTTCACCGGTCAAGGTATCTTTGACGCTCTCCCAATCGCCGGCCAGGATTGCGGCGATCTGTTCGGGGGTCAAACGCTCTTTCACCATGGAACTGAGCCTGCTCAGAAGGTCATTTTGGGTGACCTCCCCGTAGGCCTTGACAAAAACCGGTTTCTCCTGGGGGTTAAAGAAAACCGTCAATTTATCGCCCGCCAACACCTGGCCGGGTTTGGTAGTAATGTTGTTACGCAGGAGTACCGTCTCCTCCCCCACCAGCACCAGCCGGGCTTCTTGCCCGTCTTCTTCCGGTTTGATGGTGAGCAGTCCCGAAGCCTCATTGGTATCGAGGACGGTGCCGCGGAGGGTTTTGATCTCCCGGAGGCGGCTGATCATCCAAGCGATATCCGCCCTGCTGGCCAGGTAGGATGGGTTGAATTTCTGCTGGTAGTAACCGGGCAGCAGACCAAGGCATGAAGCCAGTTCGATCTCGGCAAAGGCCGGAGACTCTTCTGTAATATCGGTAAAGGAAGGCGTCACCTTCAAAGTATACTCTTCCTCCGGGTGCTTGATATTGAGCAGCCGGGTGAGCATGGTGACCGCTTCCACCCGGGTGACGGGCCGTTCGGGATAAAAAGCCCCGTTCTCCAGGGTGATGATCTTCTTTTCCACCAGCGCACCGGCGTATTCTTTGGCCCAATGGTCGGCGGTGTCGGAAGAAGCCTGCCCGGACGAGGACTTCAGGTTAAAAGTGACGGCAAGGATCTTTGCCAGTTCCGCCCGGGTGATGCTTTGGTCCGGCCGGAAGGTCTTGTCCGGGTAGCCGTGGAGGATCTCCAGGCGTACCAGGTTACGCACGGTCTCTTCCGCCCAGTGCCCCTCAAGGTCGGAAAAACCATGGACTGCCGGGGCGAACAATAACAGAGAGAGAACCAAAAGAACGGGGAAGAAAAAGCGACGGTAACGAGACATCTATATTCCTCCTTAAAGCAGGGAAGATGCTTTTGTTATCCCGCGGATTCTTGTTTATTCATTCTCGTATATCCTTGGAACTCCTTTATGTAAATGCTGGTTTAGCTGGCAGGAAAGCTGGCATTGCCTTAAGCGGGAGGAACCGCCGGGCGCCGGATTATTTCTACCGGAGGGGGAATTATGGCAAAAATCTATACCGTTTCTGAATTGACCGGGTATATTAAGGCGCTGATCGAAAGGGATCCGGTCCTGGGCGGGGTCTGGGTCAAAGGGGAAATCTCCAATTTTACCCGGCATTCTTCAGGGCATATGTATTTTACGCTCAAGGATGAACGGGCCCGTTTGCGCTGTGTGATGTTTCGTACGGAAAACCGGTTGCTCCAATTCCAACCGGCCGGCGGCATGGCGGTGCTGGCTGCCGGCAGGGTGGCCGTTTATTCCAAAAGCGGTGAATACCAGTTATATGTGGAACAGATGGAAGTTGCCGGCATCGGCTCGCTTTATCTGGCCTTTGAGGAATTAAAGAAGCGCCTGGCCAAGGAAGGCCTTTTTGACCAGGCCCGGAAGAAATCGTTGCCGGCCTTGGCAAAGAAGATCGGGGTGATCACCTCGCCGACCGGAGCGGCGGTCAGGGATATCATCCGGATTATCAGGCGCCGTTTTCCCAGCGTGAACCTGCTGATCATCCCCGCCCAGGTCCAGGGGGAACAGGCGGCGCAAAGCATCAGTGCGGCTTTGCACCTGGCGAATACCCTCCCCGGTCTTGACCTTCTAATCGTCGGGCGTGGCGGCGGCTCGATCGAGGAGTTGTGGGCCTTTAATGAAGAGATTGTGGCCCGGGCAATAGCGGCTTCCCGGTTGCCGGTCATCTCCGCCGTCGGGCATGAAACCGATTTTACCATCGCCGATATGGTGGCGGATCTGCGGGCGCCGACGCCGTCGGGCGCGGCGGAGCTTGCCGTCCCGGAACTCCGGGAACTGCGCCGGAGGTTGCTGTTGATGACGGAGAGGTTGAAAATCGCCGGCTTGCGGGTTTTGGAACGGAAGCGGGACCGCTGGACCGAAATGGCCAACCATCCGGCTCTCCTCAAACCCCAACGCTGGCTGGATATTAAAAGGCAAAGGATGGACGAGGCGGAGGAACGCCTGGCTAGGTCAATCCGGGACCAGTTGGAAAAAGCCGGGGCGGTTTTGCATAAGGAACTGGCTACTCTGGACGCCTTGAGCCCGTTGGCGACCCTGCGGCGGGGGTACAGCATCTGCCGGCGGGAAGATGACGGCCGGGTGGTGCGGGAAGCCGGGCAGGTTGCCCCCGGGGAAAGGGTCAGGGTTACCTTGAGCCGGGGGGAACTCTTTTGTACAGTGGACAGAAAGGAGGGAGCTCCGGATGAACGAGGCGGAACTGAAGGAGAAGAGCTTTGAGGAGGCCATCGCCAGGCTGGAGCAGATCATCGAGTTTTTGGAGAAGGGCGAACTGACCCTGGAAGAGAATCTAAAGCTTTTTGAAGAAGGGATCGCCCTGGCACGCCACTGCCGCAATCAGTTGGATGAAGCCCAGGGGAAAGTGGAGATCCTTCTCGGGGTAGAGGAAGGCCAGGTGCAAACAGAGCCCTTCCACCCGGAAGGGGAAGAAAAGTCCGGGGAATAAAGGCCGGGCCGCCAGGGAATAAGCCGGCTATGGAATAAGGCCCGGCCGTGGCGGGCGTTTTGGCCCTTTAAACTAAAAATCCCGGTTGATCATGAAGTCGGCCCATTGCAACAATAGATCCTTGTATTTGGAGGCGGGGATGGGGTCCAGACAGGGAAGGGCTTTTTTGATATAGGCCGCCGCCAGTTGTTTCGTGTAGTCAACCCCGTTGAGCTCTTTAAAGAGATCGATAATCCGGTTGATCTCATCCGCGCCGGCGTTTTTATCCCCCAGAACCTGCAGGATTGTCCTTCTTTGGTTTTCATCGGCATTTCTCAGGGCTTCGTAGAGGATGGTGGTTTTTTTCCCTTCCCGGATATCCGAACCCACCGGCTTGCCCAGGGTTTTTTCGTCGCCCAGGACCCCCAAAATATCGTCCTGAAGCTGAAAGGCGATCCCACAAAGGCCGGTGAATTCTTTGACCGCCTTGACCTCGGGGTCATCAAAATCGGCGGTTCCTTTACCGATCATTGCTCCGGCCAGTCCGGCAAATTCATATAATACGCCCGTTTTCAACCAGAGCATCTTTATGACCTCGTCCTCGCTGAAATCCAACCCGCCGGTAATGTCGGAGATCCCCAGTTGCACGTCGAGGGCTTCGCCGCCCAGCAGGCTGCCGATGACATATGACTCCAGCCAGGAGATGATCTTTAAGACAACCAACGGGTCGAGCTTTTTTTTAACGGCGAGGTCAATAAAGAGGTTTACAGCCCAGGCGTGTTGCATGTCACCGGAGAGGATGGCGATGTGGCGCCCGTACTCTTTGGCCTGGCTTTCGTCCAAACCAAAGCCGGTCCGGCCCGCTTCTTCCATTAGCCGGTGGACGGTGGGAGACCCGCGGCGGAAATCATCATTATCGATGAGGTCATCATGGACCAAAGTCCAGGTATGGAAGAGTTCACCCCCGGCGGCGGCCGGGATCGCCAGCTCTTCAGCGCCGCCCAGGCAACCGCAGGCCATGATGAGCACCGCCGGCCGCAACCGTTTCGCCGGTCTGAATATGTAGGCCCTTACCGCGTCGTAGAGGTCTTTTGGCTGGATATATTTTTGCACTTCACTTTCTTCAATAAATGCCAGAATCTGTTTTTCCTTTTCCTTAAGAAAGACTGTGAGTTCGATACGCAAAGAAAACCCTCCCCGGCCTTATTCTTTTCCTAAATTAGTTTATCCTAAGAGAATGGATTTCGCAAGTTAAGGTTGGGACAAGTTTTTTAAAGCGGGCCGCCGGCCCGGGTGAGTGCCTATCCGCGTCTACCTGTTCTGTGCAGACTGCCGGTATGGAACCGGCATTGGACTGTGAAAGTGTAGGGATGTTAAAATATGGTATGATGATTGGCGTTCCCGCGATTTTATGCTATAATATATCATGACCGGAGGATGGTGTAGTATCCTAGTCAGAAACCTCGCTGCGAAGACG
>JAAYIC010000119.1 GCA_012735195.1 Bacillota bacterium | reverse complement strand
TTTGAGGGATTAGGCATCGCCCATTAGGCGGAGGATGAGGGAAAGGTCTTTCCCCGGGCCGACCAGGCCTCATGTATCCTTGATGTCTTTTTGTACGAACTAATCCGGTTGGGCGTGAATATCCTTTGTGAAGCCCGGGTTGTAGATATCAGGAAGGACGACGAATTCCGGGTGGAGCTGGAAAACGGCGAAATATACCGGGGGGATGCGGTCATCATTGCCACCGGCGGCAAAGCCGCACCGGCCACCGGTTCAGACGGGGACGGCTTTTTACTCGCCAAAAAACTGGGGCATACCGTCACAGACCTTTTCCCTGCTCTGGTCCAGTTGATGCTGGAAGGGGCTTTTTTCCCCCGGATTGCCGGGGTTAAGCTGGTGGGAACCGCGGAGATCCTTTATAATAATGAGTCTTTGGCCAGGGACCGGGGAGATATCCTCTTTGCCAACTACGGGGTTTCCGGCCCGCCCATCCTCCAAATCAGCAGGAAAGCCGGGGAATTGCTTAATGCGGGGAAAGAGGCATATTTAAAGATAAATATCATGGATACATTCACCAGAGAAGAACTGCGGCAACTCCTGAAAAAGCGTTTTCAGACCGGACCCAAAAAAACCGTTGACTTCAGCCTGGTCGGGCTGATCAATAAACGGTTGATCCCGGTAATTCTAATGGAGGCGGGTATCGGCCGCAAGCCAAAAGACTGGCAGTTCCCGGCCGCCGCTTTGTCCGCTGCGGAACAGGAGCGGATCCTCCAAATTTTAACCGGTTGGCGGTTCAAAATCAGAAGGATCAGGAGTTGGCCGAGTGCACAGGTAACAGCGGGCGGCGTTGACACCTGGGAAATAGATGAAAGAACCATGGAATCGAAACTGGTTAAAGGCTTGTTTTTTGCCGGCGAGGTGATAGATATCGACGGCGGCTGCGGCGGCTATAATCTGCAGTGGGCCTGGTCCTCCGGGTATACGGCAGGGCGGAACGCGGCTGTTTGAAGGGTAAACCGGTGCAAACACGAATGCAATCCGTGTGCAGGCGGAGGCGCCGGAGTTGTATGCCGATGTATGCCGGTACATGGCAAGCCCGCCGGAGCACGCCGCAAACACCGGTGCGTATGGCGAGTACCGAAGCAGATCAGCGCATTTCTGCCGGTGACGGGCGCCATGGCCCATCAGGGCACACACTGGCGCGTGCCAAAACACACCGCCGCACGCCAGTGCATGCTCCGTGCAGTGCAAAACAAAAAACAAAGAACAGAAACAGCCCTTTGACAAAGGGCTGTTTCTATTCTGTTACCGGGCAAAACCGGCAGTTTGCAGGCTTTTAGCTTGTAACGGTCAGTATATTACCTTGCTTGCGCCTGCCGCGAGGAAACTACTCCCCGTGTACCTGCATGTTGCCGGAAGAGATTGCGTTTGTGGCATTCGCGCATTCGCATGCTCGTAGTTCATGCTCATAAAGGCCGATCTCCTCCACCGGCAGGGGGCGGAAGGCAACGCGCGCAAACAAGGGGGCGTCCGGCCGGAGTTTGAAGAGCCCGGCAGGCAGATGGCTTTCTGCGCCGGCTGTAACCGCGCCGGTGGCGAAGGCTTCCAAACCGCCGGCAAACCCGGGGTCCTCACCGGCGGCAAATTCGGTGTTGGCCATGAGGTCAAAGACTTGCCGGTTCGACCGTTTACTCAGCATTTCCCCGCAGGCGTAAAAGAGGTTCCGCCACAGGTAGTTGCAGCCGTAATCATCCAGCATATACTTGATTTCGGGATAACAGGAAAGGTATAGCCTGGTATTATGGTAATCATTTTTAGCAAGGTGGTGGGTCCCGTCTTTAAGCCCCTGCCAGATGTAGTTATAAGGGCCCCAGCCGCCGGAGACCCCGGTGCTACAGGCGTAAAAGATGTTATTGTCAAAGATATTATCCCGGCCGGCGTGGATCTGTACACCGCCAAAAAACCCCCGGGAGCAATGGGCAAAGATATTGCCGTAGATGATCTGGCCGCTGATGGTATCATCCAAACGGAGGCCCGCCTGGCCCCAGGCAAAGTGTTCGTCACCGGTTTTTCCTATATGGTGAAAGTAGTTGTACCGGAAGATATTGCCGCGGTAGGCCGGGTTGCCCCACATGTCGACGGCGCCCTGGTCGTCGGATTCGGTGACGGCGTTGTAGGCCTCGTTGAACTCGATGATATGGTCGTTGCCGGCGATCCGCATGACACTGCTGGGGGCGGCATGCATTAAGTTGTGGGCGATCCGGTTGCCGACCCCCACCAGCAGGACGGCAGGGGTGTAAGTGCGATCAATACGGCCGAAGTGGTGGAGATGGCAGTTTTCAATGAAATGCCCGGCCGGGGTCAGGGTTTTCCGGTCACCGCCATAGATCTCGGTGGCACTGCGGCCAATGGTATGGATCTCACAGCCGAAGATGCCGGTGGTACGGCCGCCGTGAATGACCACGCCCCTGCCGGCGATGCGCCGGATAATGCAACCGGCCAGGAGGACATTTCGGCAGTTGTTGATCCGGATCCCGTCCCAGCGGGCCAGGTCAAAGACCACCCCTTCAAAGCGCAGGTGGGATAGGTTTTCCATCAACACCAGCGGTTCGGAGAGCATGCCGATTTCAACTATGGCCGTTTCCGGGTCCGACGGGGGATAGAAGTAAAGGATGCCGCTCTTCCGGTCCAGATACCATTCGCCGGGAGCATCGATCTCCTCCAGCAGGTTGAAGGCGTAATAAATGATCCCCTGCTTGTCGTCCATGGACTGAAGCTCGTTGGAATACCGGTAGGGGGTGGCGGTGGTCAGCGTCTTTTTCTCCGGGTCGATGGCGCCGATTTTGATGGTGGAGTCCGCCCATAGGTAGTGGAAGTAGCCGAAGAGCCACCCGTCAGGCGCGTTTATCCAGCGTTCATGGTGGTCGTCTTCATACCGCAGGACAGCCGGACGCCCCTTGGCGCCCGGATCCACCAGTTCCCGGGGGCTGACAAATCCCCGGTTCGGCCAACGGGCCAGGGTCATCGGCTCCCCGTTGAAATACAGTTCCAGGGTGGGCGGTGACGGCGGCTGGTTAAAACCGCGGACTTGTAACTTACCGTAATCATAGATCCCAAGTTCCTTGAGGTCGCACTGGTAGACCTTCCCGCGGGCCTCCGCCGGCAGCCGCGCCAGGATGGCCGGGTCGGTAACGGGCGTAAAACCGGAAAGGCGCGTACCGCCGTACAGGACCGCTTTCCCTTTTTCTTTGGCCCGGAAGACAACGGGGGCGTCCTCGGACCCGGAATCCCTGGCATCCAGCTCCAGGCTGGAGGAGAGGGAGTATTCGCCCGGGGCCAGCAGGATGCCGACAGGGCCGTCGCCGGTCTTTACCCGCCGCGCCTCGTTACGGGCTCTGGTCAGGGTGGCGAAAGGTTTTGCCTCCGAACCGTCGCCTTGCTTGTCGTCGCCATCGGGGGCGACATGGATTTCCACGGCAAAAGAATCGATCAGGGCAATCGGTGTTCTGTGACTGGCGCGGCCGGTCTCCCGGTCATCGCCGGGCATTCCTTTAAGGCGCCTCCGGATATCAGCGCAGAACTCCCGGGCTTCGTGGCGGTGGAGCGCCGGGTATTCGTCATTGGCAGCGAGCTTTTCATAGACCTCCAGGGCTGCAGAGAGGTTTTCTTCCACCATGTAGCTTTGGGCCAGGCGCAACATGGCATAGCTCCGGTAATGGCCCGGGAGGTTGCGGCGGTTGGCCAAATCCCTGCAAATTTCCTGGACGGCGATAAGATCGCCGGCCGCCCAAGCGGCGTTCACCTGCTCCAGGCCTTCATTGGCCGTGATCTGCCAGGGGAGGGAGACCCCGAAATCTTCCTGCAGGCGTTCGAATTCCGCCCGCACCTCGGCGGCGGACAGGGCCCGCCGGTAGATTTTTACCTCATCCATCTCCCCAATATAGTTCTGCCAGGAACTGCCGACGGTCAGCGCGCCGTTAAGGGAAAAGTCCCCGGCGAACCCGGGGGGGATCGCGGCCGGGGCGCCGCCCAGGGCGTTCAGGAAAAACTCCATAACGCCATTCTCTCTGTCCACCACCAGGGCCAGGTGGGTCCATTCGTCGATCCGTAAAGGCGCCGCACCGGTGGCGCCGGTGGCGATGATCTCACCCTGTGAATCCTGGTAGCAGAAATAGCAACTGGGACGCCCGTCCTCCAGGATATTAATGACCAGTGTGGCCGCGGGGTATTCCCCAAAAGAAAAGATCCGTCTCTGCTTCATCTCAGCGTTGATTGAGAACTGCCGGGGTTTGAGCCAGGCCGAGAAAGTCCACGAACCGGTTCCGAATCGCAGATCTTCAGGTAAAACCACCCGTATAACCGCATCGGAACGGCCGTTAAAATAAAGGGCGCTGCCGGAAGGGGCCTTTTTTCGCCAGCGGGCCCCGACCTTTCCGTGCAGGTCGTTGCCAGAGTAATCCTTGGTGAAAGTCCCCCTTCCCTCGTCAAGACGCCAATGGATCAAGAGGCCGTCTTCGTGGGCGAAGATCCAGGGGAGTACTGGTCTAAATACGGAGCATAGTAGTAATAATAATAATAAAACCGGTAAAAAGCGCCGATACATCGTATTACCCCCATTGCATGTTTTAACTGCTGTCTTTCTTATTATCGGAAAAATCCCCTGTATTTTTAAGGAGAGCACCATATAATTGGAGGCCGGTTCAATCAGCAACTCGCCAACGCCAAAGAGCGTCATTAAAACTCTTGACAAAAGGGGAATAGATAGTTATCATTAATAATGATAATTATTATTATTATTTTAGAAAAGAGGGTTTCCTTGGCTGAAAAAATACGATCCATGACGCGTCAGCGCCGGATGATCCTTCAGGAACTGCAGAAAATGACGACTCATCCGACGGCGGATCAGGTTTACGACATGGTCCGGAAGAAGCTGCCCCGGATTAGCCTGGCCACTGTTTACCGGAATTTAGACCTGCTGGCCCAGGACGGCTTAATCAGAAAACTGGGGACAGCCGGCGCGCAGATGCGCTTTGACGGTAATCCCGTCGACCACCATCATATCAGGTGTACCCGGTGTCACCGGGTCGATGATTTACCGGCGGGGACGGTCATGGTAAAAGATAAGGGGGTGGGGGAGAGAACCGGATACCGGATTGCCGGTCTTCATCTGGAATATAACGGGTTGTGCCCGGAATGCCAGACGGAAATGCAAAAAACAAGAGTATGAATTTGAAGCGCGTTAGCGGAGGTCATGCAGTTTGGAGAAAGCGTGTGCCCCGCTTAAAACTAGAGAGAAGAAAGGAGTTTTGCAATGGCAAGCATTAAAGGAACAAAAACTGAAAAGAATCTGTTGACGGCTTTTGCCGGAGAGGCCCAGTCCAGGAATAGGTATGACTACTACGCCAGTGTGGCGAAGTAAGAGGGTTATGTCGAGATCGCCGATATCTTTGCAGAATCCGCCAACC
>JAAYIC010000089.1 GCA_012735195.1 Bacillota bacterium | reverse complement strand
GTATAGCGAGGTTTTGTCTTTCCCAGGGTGTTTTCTTTATCTTCAGCAACAGTAACAATATTTTTCCGCGCCAATCCTTCATTTCTTTCCATGGTTATTCCCTCCCAAAAAGTATCTTCTCCCGCTTCTTGCCTGCAGCGCGCAGGTGAAACTCCGCGGGTATGTTTCTATTTTGTTCCGTTGCGAAAGGAAATATGCCAAAAACTAAAAAAAAACAAAAAAAATACTCCGGACGGAGTATAAAGTTCTGATGTTTTGTCTCAACTTAATTCTCAAGTCTCACGAAGATCCGCCAGTTCGATATCACCCCAGGCGGCAAGGGTTTCCCCACAGATTAAAAGAACCCCGGTGACCCCGGGAATGGCGCCGATGTATTCGGCGGTTTTCTCCAGATCCGCAGGGCCCCGAACCCGGTTGGCGGCAGCGGTGGCGGCGGCGTCGGCCAGAGCGCCGTCAGGAGAAAGCACCACTGCCGCATCGGCCCGGCCCATACTGAAAGACGGCCCGACCGTACCGGAAGAAGTACAAACACTTAATGGTTTGCCGGGAGGGATCTTCAACCCAAGCCGCCAGGAGAAAGGTGACGATCCGGCGTAAACCGCAATCAATCTTGGTTTTTTCCGTGTAAAGAACAGGTCGCCGCCGTTTTCGATAAAAAACTCGTCAACACCGGCCTCCTGCAAAGCATTGCCCAGCATTTCGGCGATGGCGCCGGCAACGGCGGCCATCGGCCCGACACCGGTTTTCGCGGCGGCGGCAATCATCCGCTGCACCAATTCCGGGGCCTCGGGATCACTGGGCCAGGGTTTAAGGGTGGAAAGAAAAGCCGGGTGCCTGGAGATATAGACGCGTAAATGCCGGCGCAGCTTCCGGACGAGTTTTTCCACTTCCGCCCGGCATTCCCTGGAAGTCTCCAGCCAGAGATCGGTTTCTCCCACCGCGACCCGGAAACAGAAATACCCCGGCCGGTACCGTCGGTAAGTCCGGTAAATGTCATCCTTCTTCCTATACGCGCTCACTAAAACAACACCTTGATAATTCCTAAAGGACAGGCGGGGACGCAGAGCTCACAGACGATGCACCGTTCTTTATCAAAGCGCAGGCGGGCGGTTTCCGGATCAACCTGTAAAGCCCCGGGCTGGCAGACCGCTGTGCAGGCCCCGCAGTGGATACACTCCTCTTCGGTCAGGAAAATTTCCCTGCTGACCGCTTCCACCCCCACCCCCTGCTTAACCAGGAAATCCAGACCTTTTTCGATCATTTCCGCCGAACCGTTGGAGAGTTCCAGAACCAGTTTTCCCTCTTCCCCCGGGGTAATCTTGGCCCTTAAAATATTGATCGCCAGGTCATAATCTTTTACCAGGTGATAGGTGATGGGTTTTTCCGTCAACTCCGGTGGAAAGGTTAAGACCACACGTCTTTTAGCCATTATTTCACCTCCTCACGGAGGGGTTTTACCCCGTCCCGGAACGGCAGTTTTGCCACAGGAGCAGTCAGCAGAAAACGCCCGTTAATAATCCTTTCTTTCAATTCCGCCGCAATCTGCTTCGCCTTGTACAGGCTGGAGAGAGGAGCCGTTGGGATTCTCCTGTTGTTTATCTTAATCTCACCGCTCCGCAATTCGGCATAGGTGACGACCCCCAGGTTAGGCCTGGTTCTCCGCGGCACCCCGTAATCATAAACGGTCGCTGTCAGATCCTCATTACTGACCCCTACCCGTCTAACAATCTCCTCGTTCAACAGGGGGATTGGGATGCCGATCCCCACATATAATGAGACCCCGTATCTATGGAAAACCGCCGCGCGCAAATAATCGCGTTTCATCCCCCGCAGGTCGCCGATGACGGCAAGAGTCCCGGCCGCCCCCATCGGCGTCCCGTTTTCATTTCTCTTTTGCGCCGGATTATGCTGGGTTCCTTCCCAGGCCACATAGCCTTCACCGCCGCCCAAAAGGATCCGGGTGCCAATCCCGATGACCTCATAGTAAGGGTCGTTAAGCAAGGGACTCAATTCCCCTGCCGAACTGTAGGTGGCATTCCCAAAATGGGGCAGGAGGGTGCCCATATACGTGTGGAGCGGCCGGCCGGTGGAGTTGACAGCCACCGCGTAATTTTGGTAAGCATTACGCGGGTTGAAGAGATAAACCTGGTTCAAATCTTCCAGTCCCACCTTTGTCTCGATCTCCCGCCGAGGATAACAATCGGTTCCGCCGGCTATCGCCCGTAGCGTGACCTTTTTGCCGGCAACCAATTCTTCAATGACATGGGCGCCGCCGTATACCACTCCTTGCGATTCGGAGAGTTCTGTTGCGCCCAGGTAAGCATCGACCGCCGCCAGTCCGGCATAAGCCGGGACATCGTTCAGCCAGACTTTGGCCATTTTAATCGGAGGGTCGGAATGGCCGAAGTTGATAAAAAGGCCTGAAGAACACATGGGTCCAAAGGTGGCTGTGGTCACCACATCCACTTTTTCCAGTACCGCCGCAGGGCCCTCCTCTTTCACCATGGGGATTATTTCTTCTGCTGTTACCACCGTTACTTTTCCGCTCTTGATCTTTTCGTTAATCTCCTCATAAGTTTTGGTTTTCGCCATAACCAAAACCACCTCCTGACTTCTCACCTTTTGGGCACGACAGTCATAATTAAAAGAAAAGAACCCAAAGGGGTTCGTAAAAACCGTTCCCCTTCTTATCTCTCAGGGCCAAGCCCTGCAGGAATTGGCACCAGCTGGTATCGCGCATATGCGCGCTGCGGTTGCCGAGGCTTCATCGGGCCTGTCCCTCCACCTCTCTTGATAAGAAGGCCTGTCTGACTAAATTTACCTGCCGGCGGAAAACAGCACGACCGCCCGGCATTACCGTAATCTCTTCCACCCGCTGCGGTTCACGCGACCGCAACCCGCAATTACTCGTAAATTGGGGTTCCTTCTTCCATCGCTTTCTCCCGGTAAAGCTTGACCAATTGCCGGGTATAGGGGCCGGGGGTACCGGTACCGATCTTCCTCCCGTCAATCTCCACCACGGGAATTACTTCCGCCGCAGTCCCCGTCAGGAAGGATTCATCCGCAACATAAAGATCGTAACGGGTTAGAAGCTCTTCCCGGACTTCCAGCCCAATCCTGGCGGCGAGTTCCATGGCCACGCCCCTGGTAATACCTTTCAGGGCCCCATGGACGCTGGCCGGGGTGAGAAGGGTCTTCCCTTTAATGATAAAGATGTTATCGCCGGTACACTCCGCCACATATCCTTCCTGATTAAGCATGATGGCTTCAGGTACGCCGGCCAGGTTGGCCTCGATTTTAGCCAATATATTGTTTAGATAGTTCAAGGACTTAATCATCGGGTTAACTGTTTCCGCCATATTCCTTCTGGTCGGGACGGTAATAAGGCGGAGACCATTTTCATAGAATTCCTGGGGGTATAAAGTGATCCGGTCGGCGATAATAATCACCGAAGGACGGGAACACTTCCTGGGATCCAACCCCAGGTCGCCCGGGCCTCTGGTGATCACTGTCCTGATATAGGCATCCGTCAACTTATTCCGCCGTAACGTCTCCAGGTGAGCCTCTTTCATCTCCTCTTTACTCATGGGTATGGTTAGATTTATTGCCTTGGCGGAATCATACAGCCGGTCAATATGTTCGTCAAATTTAAAGACTCGCCCGTTATAGGCTCTGGTTCCCTCAAAGACCCCGTCGCCGTATAACAGGCCATGGTCAAAAACGGACACCTTTGCTTCTTCTTTTGGAAAAAACTCTCCGTTAATATAAATCTCAATGCTCACTAGGATTCCCTCCAAAATTCCACATTATAATAAATTCTATCACAAATGCCTGATTTCAGCAAGATATTCTGAGGTGAGGCCCGAAAAACCGGATTTTTCAGAAAACAAGAGATAAAATAAAAGCGCCATTAGGCGCCGGAACACCTGTCGATGCTTGGTGTGAAAAGACGTGCGTGACTGAAAAAGCCTTCATCTTTAGTAATCAGTCTCTGGAGCCGCGTAAAACCAGTAACCGGAGTAGTTGCATTACAGCCATGGCAGTAGCGGCCAGATAGGTCAGAGCAGCGGCGCTCAGTACCTTCCGTGCTCCCTGGACTTCCGCGCCCCGGCTGAGAAAACCGGCGCTTTCCAACAAATAAAGCGCTCTTGAACTAGCGTTAAACTCTACCGGTAAAGTGATTACCTGGAAAAGTACGGCGGCGGTAAAGAGAATGATCCCTAAATCCATCAGGAAACCGGTTTGAAAAATTAAACCCACAAAAAAAAGGGGGAAAGCCAAAGAACTACCGAAACTTGCCACCGGAAATATGGCATTCCTGATATTAAGAGGAATATAAGCCTGGGCGTGTTGCAGGGCATGGCCTGTTTCATGGGCCGCTACCCCTAAAGCCGCCAAAGAGCGCCCGTGGTAGACCTCGGGTGAGAGCCGCAAAACCTTCTGGCGCGGGTCATAATGATCACCCAGGTGGTGTCTGGTTATTTCGACCGGCACGTGATGGAGGTTATTCCGGTCCAACAGTAACCTAGCGGCCTGGGCGCCGCTCACGCCGGAGCTGGCCGGTACCCGCAGATATCTCTGGAAGGTTGAATTCACTTTTGCCTGAGCGTACATTGCCAATAAGAGCGCTGGAATCAGAAGAATAAAGGTGGGATCATAGAAAAAGGGAAACAAGAAAATCCTCCTTTCGTCAGTTGTTAGTCTATTCTGGGTTCTACAGGATATACCCGCATTATTCCCAACGGATCCTAAAATGCCGTCTCATATTAAAGAACGCGGAAAAAAAGAAAAAGTTTCTTTTTGTGCCCCACTTCAGTGCCGCATCGGGAGGTGTGAGACCGGGAGGCGCACTGCCCAAGCTGTGTCACCGGAAATGCACCACCCAAAGTGCCCCACCGAAGGTGCACCTTTTATCCTAAAACAGTCCCCGGCGGTATGGGGGAACCGGCCAAAAACTTCGCCACCGGCAACCGCTTTTTCCCGCCAAGTTGCAATTCGGTTAATTCAATAACTCCGTCCCCTGTCCGCACGGGCAGTCCGCAGCCGTCTCTCCGGAACTCCCCGGTTGTCCCCGGAAGAGCGGTGGTCAAGTCCGGGCGGGGCCGGCCCGGTGCGGCCGACCAGACCTTCAGTAATTTCCCGTCCAGATATGTCCGCGCCCCTGGCCAGGGGTCAAATGCCCGGATCTGATTGAGTAGTTTTGCACTGGGCGCAGTCCAATCCAGGATAAGATCGTCTTTTTTTAGTTTCCGGGCGTAAGTGGCCAGTTCTTCCTTTTGTGGAACCGGCGTGATTTTCCCTTTCTCCAGCAGATCAAGGGTCTCCACCAACAGCCCGGCTCCCTCAACGGCCAGCCGGTCATGTAATGAGCCAAAATTATCTCTGGAACTGATCGGGATTTCCCGGGAAAGGAGAAGATCACCGGTATCCCAACCTTCATCCAGCTTCATGGTGGTGACGCCGGTCACCTTTTCACCGTTAAGCAAAGCCGCCTGGATCGGTGAAGCCCCTCTGTACTTGGGCAAGAGGGAAGCGTGAAGATTGATACAACCGTAACGGGGAAGCTCCAGTAAAACCCGGGGGATCTTCAAACCGCACGCCACCACGATAATGGCGTCAGGTTTCTCCTGGTTCAGAAAGTCCAGTAAATCAGGGTCGGGTAAAGAAGACGGTTGGAAGATGGGAAGCCCGTTCTCCAACGCAAAACGCTTCACCGGCGAAGGGAGAACCTTTAACCCCCTTCCCTGCGGCCGGTCGGGGGCGGTAAGCACCCCTATTACCCGGTGGCAGGAGCAACAGAGCCGTTCCAGGGAGATAAGGGCAAATTCGGGTGTACCCATAAAAAATACTCTCATTTGGCCTCTTCCCCATCTTTTAAGTGGTCGGTAAAGAGAATGCCGTCCAAATGGTCGATCTCATGTTGAAGGGCACGGGCCAGTAACCCTTCAGCCTCAATCTTTTTTCTCCGGCCCCCGGGATCAAGGCCCTCGACAATAACGCGCGCCGCCCGGGTCACATAACCTGATTGCCCGGGAATACTCAGGCAACCCTCCACATCCCGCTCTTGCCCGGAGGTGGCGACAAGCACCGGATTGATCAAGGATAAAAGCCCATCGCCCGTATCTACAGTGATTAATCTTTCCGGGATCCCGATCTGAGGAGCAGCCAGCCCCACCCCGTTATTGGCGTACATGGTCTCAGCCATATCCTGAAGGATACGAAGGGTTTTCTTGGTGATCTTCTCTACCGGCCGGGCTTTTATTCTTAAAACCGGATGCGGAACGAGAAAGATTTTTCTAACCACTGGCCACACCTCCGTTCGTCCATCTCATCCCGGCAGACTCTAGCGCCTAAACTTGCGGGCGTGCCTGATTCCCCGTGCCGGCGAGACCATTAGTCTATTATAACATAGAATAAGGGTTTTCATCAACAATTACCCGCACCTTTTGCCGGTTCTTCCGTTGGCATTCGGCGATCAGTTGCGGCAGGAAGCCGGCATAGAGGTCCGGATCAGCGGTTTTTAGCAGTGTATGCCATCTGTACCTGTTTTGCACCTTTTCGATGACCGCCGGCTGGGGACCGATAACCTCTTCCCCCCGCCCGGCTTGGTCCGGGACGCCGCCGGCAATTTTCTTTTTTATTGCCCCGGTTAGATCCCGGGCGGTTGTCATTACCGCTTTCGGGTCTGTTCCGGAAAAAACCAGGCGGATGAGGGCGGTAAAGGGGGGATATTTCCCCGCTTCACGGTAAAGCAGCTCCCGGCGGTAAAAGCCCTCGGCGTCATTATGCCGGAGAGCGGCGATACTATAGTGACCGGGGTTAAACGTCTGAATAACCACCATCCCGGGTTTTTCGCCCCGGCCCGCCCTGCCGGCAGCCTGTGTCAGCAGTTGGTATGTGCGTTCCGCTGCACGGAAATCCGGCAGGTTTAGGGCAACATCGGCATTGACTATTCCCACCAGGGTTACATTGGGCAGGTCCAACCCTTTCGCCACCATTTGCGTGCCAACCAGAATATCAATTTCTCCTTTACGCAGGCTCTGATAGATCTTCTCATGGCTGCCCTTCCGTCCGGTGGTGTCCAGGTCCATCCGTACCACGCGGGCACCGGGGTAAACCTGGTTAAGCTCTTCTTCCAGGCGTTGGGTGCCGCGGCCGACATATCTGATATTGTGGCTCCGGCATTGGGGACAGGTCTCCGGCGGCTTCCTCCGGGAATCGCAATAATGACAAAGCAAGAGATTGGGCCGGCGGTGGTAGGTGAGGGTAACATCACAGGCGGAGCACTTCAAAACGTAGCCACATTCGCGGCAGATAATAAAAGTGGCATAACCGCGGCGGTTTAAAAGCAAAATCACTTGTTCCCCCCGCTCCAGACGGGAGGCGATTCCCTCCCGCAAAACCGGTGAGAGGATCGAAAAACGGCGGGCTTTAAACTCTTCTCGCAGGTCAACCAGGACAATCTCCGGCAGTGGCCGTCCCAAAACCCGCCGTGGTAAGGTAACCCTGGTCAACTCACCGGTTTCCGCCGCCCGGTAACTCTCCAAAGACGGCGTGGCACTTCCCAGCAACAACAGGCCGTTTACCCGCCGGCAGATCTCGCGGGCCACATCGCGGGCGTGATAACGCGGGGTTTCCTCCTGCTTGTAAGTATATTCGTGTTCCTCGTCCAGAATAATCAGACCCGGATTGGCCAGCGGCACAAATAAGGCGGAACGGGCGCCCACCACCACCCTTGCCTCACCGCGCTTCACCCGCCACCACTCTTCAAAGCGTTCTCCCTGGCTCAAGCTGCTGTGAAAAACCGCCACCGCCTCGCCAAACCGGGCACGGACCCGGGCCACGGTCTGAGGGGTTAAAGCGATCTCCGGAACCAGATAAAAAGCGTTTTTTTCCCTCTTGAGCACCTCTGCGATTACCCGGAGATAGATCTCGGTTTTCCCGCTTCCCGTCACACCCTCCAAAAGAAAACCGGCGGGTTCAGGCCGGTCAATTGCTGGCAAGATCCGGTCCAAAGCCGCAGCCTGATCCGGATTAAGCTGTACGGGCGCGGGGACCGGGGCCTCCTCCGTCCGGAAACCGGAAAAAGGGGTTCTGGGGACCCGTTGATAAAAACCTTCGATTAAGCCCTTTTTCACCAATGCTGTTAACACACTGGCGGAGACACCGGAAGCGGCGAGAATCTCCGTTGCCGGGACCGGCCGGCCGGCCTGTGCCTGTATATAATGGTAAACCATTTTTTGCTTGCCGGTCAGCCCCGGGCCTTCCCGGTTGCCCGGAGAGAGGGGGAGCATCTTTACTAAACGGTAGAACTTGGCTTCTTTAAACTTAACCGCCGGCTTCTTCGGAAGCCAGCCGGTTTTCACGGAGCCGGCTTGCTCCAAAAGGTTTAAGAGCCGGTGTTCTTCTTTTTCCAGATGCGGAAGGGGGGTAGGCCTGCCGGCCCGTGCTACTTTTGCCAGAAAAGAGCGGGATATTGCTTCCGGCAAAGGCAAGGTCGAAAGAAATGCCTCGATCTCTTTCACCGGGACCAGGCGCTGCCAACACTTTTCAGTATTAACCTTCAACCCCGGCGGAAAAAAAAGCCGCAGCAGATCGCAACGGCGGCAGAAAAAACGCCGGGCCATCCAGTCAATCAGCGAAAGTTGAAACCCGGAAAGCAAAGGCTCCCCGTCCAATACGGCCAAAACGGAACGGAGGTCTTCCCGGTCCCGGTAAGCACTGTCGGTTGTGATCTCCCAGAGGACCGCCTCGGCCTTCCTGCCGCCAAACGGCACCAACAAACGGGCGCCGGGGAAAGCGGTCTCTGCCAGTTCCCCGGGTAAAAGGTAATCATAAAGCCGGTCTTCAGGCAAGCCGGGGAGATTGACCACCACCCGGGCAAAAACAGGGACCCCCTTCATCTCTGCCTCTCTCATAAATCTTTCCCTTCCTGCAAGCGGAGGATGGTTGAGATAATCTCCTTTGCCACCTCCTCTTTACTCATCAGCGGCAGATCCTTTACTTTTCCCCTGGTGACAAGGGTTACTTTATTTGTCGGGTGCTGAAAACCGGCGCCTTCCTCTGTCAGATCATTGGCGACCGCCAAATCCGCTTGTTTACGCCGGATCTTCTCCCTGGCGTTGGCCACCAGATCATTGGTCTCCGCTGCAAAGATCACTAAGAAACGCTGGTCTTTTTTCTCGCCCACCGCCCGGGCGACATCCGGTGTCAGCCGCAGGTCCAGCGGGGGCAAAGACCCTGCTGTCTTTTTTATTTTTTGGTTGCTGACGGTGGCCGGGGAAAAATCCACAGGCGCCCCGGCCATGATAATTATGTCGGCGGCCGGAAATTCCGCCATTACGGTCTCATAAAGCTCACCGGTGGTGGTAACGGGGAGTGTCCTGACTCCCGGCGGGTAAGGAAGACCGGTTCTCCCGGTCACCAAGGTTACCTCGCCGCCCCGGCGGTACGCCTCTTTCGCCAGGGCATACCCCATCCTCCCCGAGGAATCGTTGGTGATAAAACGGACCGGATCCAGATACTCCCTGGTCGGACCGGCGGTAATCAATAGTTTCTTCCCCGCCAGGTCCTTTGGGGTCAGCAGGCGCAGAACCTCCTCTTCCAGCACATCCAGGGACGGGAGACGGCCGGAACCCTTTTCCCCGCAAAGCAAATCGCCGGTAGCAGCCGGTACAATCCGGTAATTGAGCCCGGACAATGTCTCCAGGTTTCTCCGGAATACCGGGTTTTCATACATGGCCGTGTTCATCGCCGGGGCGAGTAACACCGGCGCCCGCGTTGCCATAACCGTTGTGGTCAACAGATCGTCGGCGATCCCGGCGGCGATCTTTCCAATAATATTTGCAGTGGCGGGGATGACCGCCAGAAGGTCGGCTTTTCTGGCCAGGGAGATGTGGGCCGTCCGCCACTGGACGGGCGGGGAAAACATCTCCGTATGCACGGGTAGACCGGTGATCTCCCGGAAGGTAAGCGGGGTAACAAATTCGCAGGCGGCTTTGGTCATAATCACTTCCACGGTTATTTCATGGCCCTGAAGGGCCCGGATTAATTCCGGGACTTTATACACGGCAATCCCTCCGGTTACCCCAAGGACAACATGTTTTCCTTTATAGGATCCTCCCATCATTCCCACCTCGCAACTGGTTTGCTTCACAGATCCATGCGCCAAAACAAAATTCCCGGTACAACAAGGTACCGGGTAAATACGATGATGCATCAAGGGAGCGGCCTTATTTATTTTTTATCCCGCTCAATTTGCACCCGCCCGCTCAGAATATCTTCCAAGGCAAGGGAAACGGCCCTTATACTGTTGTTCTCATCATCCTGGGAATTGATTTGCCGGGCCCGTTTTGCCGTAGCAATAACCAGTGTATACTGACTGTCTACTCGTTTCAGGAGATCCTCCAGCGAAGGGGTGATCATGGACATCCTCCTTACCATAGCTCAATATTACTATAACCCCTGTCTTGCTTCTAACTATTCCTAATAACATGAAATTGCCGCTTTGTCAAGTTAAAATAAAAATTGTTCGCGCCAATAACCCCTGTCAACTCTGGCTTCTTCAGCAGTGATAATGGCTGCCACTTTCCGGCAGGCGTTTTCCAATAAATCATTCATTACCACATAATCGTACCGGGTAATTGAGGCTAATTCTTTTTCCAGACATGCCAGGCGTTTTTCCACAGCCGCCTTCGCTTCGGATTTCCTTGCCAGCAGCCGCCGTTTTAGTTCTTCACGGGATGGAGGGAGAAGAAAAATCAGAACCGCTTCTGGTAAATTATTCCGGACATTGGCCGCGCCCTGGATATCCAGATCCATTATTACATGCTGCCCATTGTTCAGTCGCTCTTCCACCGCTTTCCGCGGTGTTCCGTAATAATTGCCGTAGACCAAGGCCCATTCCAGCAGTTCGCCGCTTTTAATGGCTTTTTCAAACTCATCTTTGGTAAGGAAATAATAATCCTTCCCGTTCACCTCATTCCGGCGCGGAGGACGGGTAGTGGCGGAGATCGAATAAAATATGTCGTTCCGCTCTTTTAATACCCCGTTAAGTACAGAATTCTTACCTACGCCCGAAGGTCCGGAGATGACAAATAGCAACCCTCGTGCCATTGATTCTATTCCACCACTTCTCCTTGTTGAGATTCCTTGGCTGCCAAACGGTGAGCGACTGTCTCCGGCTGCACGGCGGAGAGAATGACGTGACCGCTGTCGACGATAACCACCGCCCTTGTTCTCCGCCCGTAGGTGGCATCAATCAACGTGCCTTTTTCACGACTCTCAAGGATAATTCGTTTAATCGGCGCGGAATCCGGACTGACAATAGCAACAATTCTATTTGCCGCAACAATGTTTCCAAATCCTATGTTGATCAGTTTTATCTCCATCCGGAATAATGTCCTCCTTCCCTACTGGTCGCCAAAGCGCTCAAGTAATGCCTGTTTCTGACGGCTACCCAACCCCTGGATGCGCCGGGTCTCATCGATCCCGATGTCGTTCATAATCTTGCGGGTGCGGATCTTACCAATCCGTGGCAATGATTCGAGAAGATAGACCACACGCATTTTGGCGATAACATCGTCATCTGCTCTTTCCAGCACTTCGCGAATGGTGGTACGCCC
>JAAYIC010000072.1 GCA_012735195.1 Bacillota bacterium | reverse complement strand
GAGTTTGAACTGGACAGCGCTGCGGTTTACCAATGGGAAACGGTCACGGTGGCGCCGGCGGATACCTGTACTTACGTGTTGTATTACGGCTTGGGGGGAGTCACGGTCAAACCCGGGGAATTGCAGCTGGGCGTGACTTCACCGGCGGAGATTCCTCTGGTGGCGACGGAGAAGAGCTATTCGATCATCGCGTATATTGAAAATACCGGCGCGGGTCCGGCCATCAATGCGCGGGTCCGCCTGAACCTGCCACGGGGGATCGTCTTAACCGGGCGGCGCCCCGCCGAGGCGGCTTTAGGCAATATCAGGCCCGGTGAGATTAAACAAGTCCACTGGGAAGTTAAGCCCGACGGTACTGTCACCGGCCGCCACCAGTTTGACGTAGTGGTTTCTGCCGTAAACCTCCCGGAGAACAGGGCGGTACGGAGCATCCGTCTGATCGGTCCGCCAAAACTGGCTTTGACTGTTAAGAACCCGCCGTCGCTGAAGATTAGCGATGAGAAATTGCAGCCCGCACCTTACCCCCTGGCGGCAACGGTGAAAAATACCGGTGAATCCACAGCCTACCGGGTGACAGCCAGCCTCCAGCTGGGGCCGGGCATGGAGATGGCCCCCGGCGAATTGCGTCGCAAATACGTGGGGCAACTGGAACCCGGTGAAACCTATGACTTGCTCTGGTATTTAAATCCCGAAGCTACAGGAAGCCGGACATTCCAAGGGATCCGGGTTGAATCGGAAACCACCGCCCCGGAAATGAGGATCGTCCTGATCGAATTGCCGGCACTTACGCCCAAGGTACGGGTGGTTCCCTTACGCGACCATTATCAGACCGGCGACTATTTGGCCGTGGAGATAAGGGCGGAACATATCCCCATGCTAAACGGGGCCTCTTTTGACCTGGTTTACGACCCCCAGATGCTCCATGCGGAAAGGGTGGAAAGGGGGATACTATTTGTTGAGGACGGAGTCCTGACCACATGGCAGCCGGGAGTGATCGACAGAGAAAACGGCGTGATACAGGAGGTTATGGGGGAGAGAACAACCCCAGGCCGGACCGGGATATCTTTGGCCACCGTCTATTTTCTTATCCAGGATGAACCGGGAGAAGCAATAATTAAACCGGAAAGTATCCGCCTGTGGAGCAACGAGAATAAGCTCCCTGCTTACCTCGTGGAAGGGTTGGTTGTCAAAATTTCTCGTGGAGGAGGGGTGGAAATTGTTCCGGTGCAAGTCGATTAAGAAGGGCCTCTCTTTTCTGCTGCTTTTGCTTTTTCTCGCCGGGCAGCCCGTCTGGGGACAGATCGCCGATCTGCCGCCCGGGCACTGGGCCTATGAGGCCGTAAAAAAACTGGTTGACAAAGGGTATCTCCAATTATATGACGACGGGACTTTCCGGGGAAATTTCCCGGTGGACCGTTTTACCCTGGCCACAGTTGTTGCCAAATTGCTTGTGGTGATGGAAGAGGGACCGGAACCGGCTGATTTGGCCGATGTGGAGTTGTTGCGGAAACTGACGAACGAATTCCGGGGTGAACTGGTTTTACTCGCCGCCAAGGACGAAGAGTTGGCCGCAAGAGTCCTGCAACTCGAAGAGAAACAACTGGTACTCTCCGAAGAGTTAACCAAAGGCATAGCCGGCCAACGGGAAGAGATGAACCGGTTGCTCCAGCCGCTGCAGTCGGATTATGCAAGACTGGAAAGCGAATTGTTGCAATTGCGCCGTGACCTGGAGAAGGAAAAACAGAAGAACCGCACCTATATGCTTATTGCCGGCTTTCTTGGCCTGCTGATCGGCTATGGAATCAGCAGCGCCCGGTAAGATCCGTTTGCATTGCGCCCGGCGGGAGTGTGCATAAGAAATTTCCTTTGAAAAATTGACAATGCTCTTTTCCTCGTTTATAATACAGAGGTGATAAAAAAATGGAGACTCTGTTAAAAGTCGATCTCAGTACGATTAAAGAGCAGACCGGCGGGGTGCTTGAGCTTACGGAGAAACTCCATCTCCCGTCCCAGGGAGGGGTGGATTTTCCCGAACCTGTAACAGTAAATGTACAGGTTAACCGGACAAACCAGGGTTATTATGTATCAGGCAAGATCCAAGGACGTTATAAGGTGCCCTGCGACCGTTGTCTGGAGACGATCTGGGAACCCTTGACCGCGGAATTTGCCGAAAATTTTTATGACCGGCGCGGCCGGGAACGGGAAGAAACCGACAAAATCGCCGGCCCCGAGGGGCTTGATCTGACCCCAACCCTCTTGGAGGCAATAACCTTCGGTCTTCCCATGAAACATCTCTGCCGGGCAGACTGCCGGGGTCTCTGTTCCGTTTGTGGAAAAAACCTTAATCTCAGCAGTTGTTCGTGTAGTGAACAAGAAATTGATCCACGCTTAGCAGTACTGGCTAAATGGAAGAAGTAGCGAGGAGGTGGAGGAGATGGCCAACCCGAAAAAGAGGCATACCCGGAGCAGAAGAGACTTGCGGCGCACCCATTGGAAGCTGCAACTTAAAACACTGACCCGTTGCGAGCATTGCCACGAGCCTAGAATTGCCCACCGGGTCTGTCCCAATTGCGGTTATTACAAAGGCCGGCAGGTTTTTGAAGTAACCCAAAAGGAAAAGAAAAAGGTCACATAGGCCTTTTTTCTTTACAAAAAACCCCCTGCGCTCCCTTGATTTTTTAAGGTATTTTCTTTCTTTTTTTTAATATATAGATGTTTGCAGGGTATTTTTTAGTTTTATCGAAGGGAGGCTTGGGCTGTTGAAAATTGCAGTAGATGCAATGGGAGGGGACTTTTCCCCGAGAGAAGCCGTTCGCGGCGGTCTCCAAGCCGTTACAGAAAAAAACCTCCATATTATATTTGTCGGACGCGAACAGGAGATCAGAGAGGAGCTCACCGCCTCCGGTTACCAGGGAGATCTCCAAGCGCGGGTTTCGATCGTCGATGCCCCCGAGGTAATCACAATGGATGAACATCCGGCTACCGCGGTTAGGAGGAAAAGAAACTCTTCGATTGTCGTGGCCAACCGTTTGGTTAAAGAAGGAGAGGCGGATGCGGTGGTCTCTGCCGGGAATACGGGGGCGGCGATGGCTGCTTCCCTTTTGACCTTAGGGCGGATTCCGGGGATCGCCCGCCCGGCGATTGCCATTCCCATGCCGACCTTGCGCGGGGTCACAATCCTCTTGGACGCCGGGGCCAACGCCGATTGCGATCCCAGGGATTTATTGCAATTCGGTTTGATGGGCTCGATCTATGCCGAAGCAATTATGGGTATTGACTCTCCCCGGGTGGGGTTGCTCAGTATCGGCGAGGAAGAAGCAAAAGGCAACCGCCTGGTCCTTGAAAGCCATCAACTCTTCAAAAAAAGCAGTCTGAATTTTACCGGCAATATTGAGGGACAGGACCTTCCGAAAGGCCTTTGCGATGTGGCGGTCTGCGACGGGTTCGTTGGCAACATCGTCTTGAAACTTACTGAAGGTATAGCCGGCGTCCTTTTTCAACAAATTAAAGAGATCCTCACCGGCTCCCTACGGGGTAAAGCCGCTGCTTTGCTCATTAAAACGGGCTTACAATCCCTGCGCAGCCAGATGGATTATGCCGAATACGGCGGCGCCCCCCTCTTGGGGGTTCAGGGGATAACAATTATCAGTCATGGGCGCTCCAAGGCCAAAGCCTTTAAAAACGCGGTTCTTTTTGGAGCGAAAGCAGTGGAGGAGGATTTGGTCGCCAGGATCCAGCAGGCGGTAGAGGATTATCGAGAAACCGCAAAAAAGGTGAAGGAATAGAAGGACGGTAGGAGGTTGGCGATGACCGGAAAAAAACTGGCTTTTCTTTTTCCCGGCCAGGGAACCCAAAGGGTAGGAATGGGAGAATCTTTTTATCAAGAATATGCAGAGGCCAGAGAGTTGTTTGCCGAAGCGGAAGAGGTCTTGGGCCTGCCTTTACGGCGTTATTGTTTTGAAGGGCCTGCCGGTGAGCTTACAGACACTCGCATCGCCCAACCGGCGATTGTCACTGTAACCTTCATCATCTTTCATTTGCTGCAAAAAAAAGGAATCACCCCTTCTTTTGTTGCCGGACACAGCCTGGGAGAGTATACGGCCCTGGCTGCTGCCGGCATTTTGCCGTTTCGGGAGGCCTTGCTCCTTGTCCGGAAACGGGCGGAATTAATGGCGGCCGTTCCCGGCGAAGGCGGTATGGCCGCCGTCCTGAATATCGCCCCCGGGCGTTTAGAAGAGCTTTTGACCAAGTACAAAAGGGAAGGCCTGATCGAACCGGCCAATTTCAATTCCCCTTCCCAAATTGTGGTTTCCGGGGAGAAAAGACTCGTTTTGCAGTTGGCTGAGGAGATTAATACTAGTACTAGTACAGAAAAAACGGGCAAAGCTATACTCCTGGAAGTGAGCGGGGCTTTTCATTCCGGGATGATGAGGCCGGCAGCAGAAGAATTAGGGAAGATACTGGCGGGCTTTAATTTTTCGTCCCCGGCGGTCCCATTGGTAGCCAATGTTACCGCCGAAGCGGTGACGGCAGCCGGGGATTTTCCCGGTTTATTGACAAAACAGCTCTACTCCCCGGTTTTATGGGACAAGTCCTTGCGCCGGCTGGAAGATATGGGTGCGGAGGTCTTTCTGGAAATCGGCGGGAGAGTCCTGACGGGTTTGGTAAAAAAGACGCTACCGGGGGCGAAAACCCTCGCCGTGGTCAAACCGGAGGACCTTAAAAAAGTTCTTGCATTTTTAAAGGGGGTTTAGTAATATGAAAATAGCTCATGAGGCGGCTTTAGTCACCGGCGCCGCCCGGGGGATTGGTAAAGCAATCGCCTTTGCGCTGGCAGAAGCAGGAGCTTCGGTGGTCTTGGCCGATCTTCTTCCTGAAGTAAACGAGACCGCCGCCGCCTTACAGGAAAAGGGCTATAAAGCCTGTGCGGTCACAGGCAACGTCGCCTCCCTTGCCGATGCGCAGCAAATGGTCGAAAAAGCCGTTGATGAATTTGGCAGACTGGATATTTTGGTTAATAACGCCGGAATCACCCGGGACAACCTGTTATTGCGCATGCCGGAAGAAGACTGGGACCAGGTCATCGCCGTCAATCTCAAAGGAACATTTAATCTGACAAAATCCGCTGTGAGATTAATGATCAAACAGCGTTCCGGGAAAATAATCAATATTGCCTCGGTCATCGGTCAGATTGGCAATACCGGTCAGGCCAATTACGCGGCTTCAAAAGCTGGCGTAATAGCCTTTACGAAAACAATGGCCAAAGAACTTGGGAGCAGGGGCATAAGAGTTAACGCTGTCGCTCCCGGCTTCATTCAATCCCTCATGACAGAGAATTTACCGGAAGAGATAAAAAACACCATTTTACGGCAGATTCCATTGGGGGAATTCGGCCAACCGGAAGATGTCGCCAAGGTAGTTGTTTTTCTTGCTTCCGAGGCGGCCAGGTATATTACAGGACAGGTCTTGCGGGTCGATGGCGGAATGGTAATGTAAGCAGAAGAAGATGATCTTTTAATTTTTTTTGCAGAGACATATTCAAGAAGTTTTCCCAGGATATGAATTTGTGGAAGGAGGTGACATGGTGGATAATATACTTGCCAAAATCAAAGAAATTGTGGTGGAGCAGTTAGGGGTCGATGAGGAAGAGGTTACAGAGAAAGCCTCTTTTGTCGATGATTTGGGAGCCGATTCCCTGGATATTGTGGAACTCATTATGGCCCTGGAGGAAGAGTTTGATATGGAAATCCCGGATGAGGACGCCGAAAAAATCTCCACCGTGGGGGATGCCATAAAATACATTAAAGAACACACCCAATAAACCAACAATAAACCCAAGTTTCGGAAAGTCCCGGGAAAACTCGGGACTTTCTTAAAAAAGCTTTTCTGAAAGGCAATAATATCCCCCACCGGTTGTGGTGGGGGAATTCATAATACCAACTCCTTCTGTCTCCTTTGGCAGTAGAGAAGGGCCAAGATAAGCGAAACCCCAACGTGGGCAGTGTACCTGAGTGAGGTGGGATAATGAAAAGAAGAGTCGTCGTTACCGGGCTGGGAGTGATAACAGCTTTAGGCCAGGATGTTGAGGAATTTTGGTCCGCTATTGTCAACGGCCGGTCCGGGGTATCGCTAATTACCGCTTTTGACACCACCGACTTTGACGTAAAAATCGGTTGTGAGGTTAAGGATTTTGACCCTTCGGCATTTATTGATAAAAAAAGCCTCCGGAGAATGGACCGGTTTGTCCAGTTTGCGGTGGTAGCTTCCTTAAAAGCCCTGCAAGATTCGGGAATTGCCATAAACGAGGAAAATGCTTCCCGGGTCGGAGTATCCCTGGGTTCCGGAATCGGCGGTATGCGGACAATGGAGGAGCAATTCAAGATAAGCCATGAGAAAGGGCCGCGGCGGGTCAGTCCCTTTTTTATCCCCATGATCATCGCCAATATGGGCGCCGGACAAGTTTCGATCTATACAGGAGCCCGGGGGCCCAACTTCTCTACAGTAACCGCCTGCGCTTCCAGTGCCCATGCCATCGGCGAGGCTTTCCGTGCCATCCAGTATGGCGACGCGGATGTGATGATTGCCGGCGGTTCCGAAGCGGCGATTACTCCCATTTCTTATGCGGGTTTCACGTCAGCCGGAACCCTCGCCAAACGGAATGATGAGCCGGAAAAGGCCAGCCGTCCTTTTGACGCCGGGAGAGAGGGTTTTGTCATGGGCGAAGGCGCCGGCATAATTATCCTGGAGGAACTGGAAAAGGCCCGGGCGCGAGGAGCCAGGATCTACGGGGAAATAGTAGGATATGGGCTCTCCGGCGACGCTTACCATATAACAGCACCGCATCCCGAAGGGATGGGCGGATACGAAGCCATGAAGAACACCCTGAATGATGCGGGTCTCAAACCCGAAGAAATCGATTATATTAACGCCCATGGCACCTCCACCATTCCCAATGACAAAATCGAAACCATGGCCATAAAGAGGCTTTTTGGAGATCATGCCTATAAATTGGCGGTCAGTTCCACCAAATCCATGATCGGGCATCTGCTGGGCGCCGCCGGCGGAGTTGAGGCGATCATTACTGTTTTAGCCCTAAAGAACGGGATTATTCCGCCGACAATTAATTATGAAACACCGGATCCCGACTGCGATCTGGATTACGTGCCCAATAAGGCCAGAAAACAGGAATGCCGTTATGCGCTCTCCAACTCCTTTGGTTTTGGCGGTCATAACGCCTGCCTGGCTTTTGCCCGGTTTGATGAGTGAGACGGTATGGGCGGGAGAAACAGGAGAAAAATATCGACAGAACCACCCAAGGACT
Source organism: Bacillota bacterium (assembly GCA_012735195.1). Classification (GTDB taxonomy): domain Bacteria; phylum Bacillota; class UBA4882; order UBA10575; family UBA10575; genus JAAYGG01. The sequence continues at coordinate 20,805 of JAAYIC010000072.1, read as the reverse complement.
ACCATGAACTCGCCGGGAAACTGAAGATTTCCGGCGAGGGGTTACCCCTCTTAAAACAGGCCTTGACCCACCGTTCATACAGCCATTTAACGGGGGAACCCTCCAACGAACGCCTGGAATTCCTTGGCGACTCCGTGCTTTCGTTGGTCATCAGTGATTATCTTTTTCATAGATGTCCACAGAAAAATGAAGGAGAGTTGTCAAAGATCCGGGCTTGGCTGGTTAACGCGGTTACTTTGGCCAAGGTGGCGGAGAAGCTGGAGGTTGGCGAGTATATTTTTCTGGGCACGGGAGAAGAAAAAGCCGGGGGACGAAGGAGAGACGCCCTACTGGCCGATGTGATGGAAGCATTGATCGCCGCGGTTTACCTGAATCGCGGCTGGGAAGAGGTGAAAAGGTTTATCGCCCAGTACTGGGAAACGGAACTTCAGCAACTGCTGGTATCGGGGGCAGAACCACTGGATCCAAAGACCCGGTGGCAGGAGGTGTTGCAGAGCAAAGGGGAATCTCCCCGCTATGCTTTGGTCCGGATTGACGGACCCGATCATAACCGGAGTTATACAGTACATGCTTATTACCGGAATAAAATAGCCGGTACCGGCCGGGGCAAAAGCAAAAAAGAGGCGGAACAGGAAGCAGCCAGAGAAGCCCTGCAGTATCTGGAGAAACTTTTTTGATAATGAAGGAAATCATCAATGGTTTGTGTAATTATAACAGCAGGCAGTAATAATCTGACAGGGTACCGCTAAAGAAAGAAGGGGGAGGGAGAATAAGCATTGGAGGTTCTAAAAGTTTCAGCAAAATCCAGTCCTAAATCTGTAGCCGGTGCTTTGGCAGCGATCATAAGAGAGAAGAAGTTCGTGGAGATTCAGGCTATAGGCGCTGGCGCCGTAAACCAGGCGATTAAAGCAATTGCCATTGCCCGTGGTTACGTGGCTCCCAATGGGATTAATTTAATTTGTATTCCGGCCTTTTCTGAAGTGGAAATTGACGGAGAGGAGCGAACCGCTATTAAGTTTGTTGTTCAACCCAGGTAAGAAAAGAAAACCGTTTTTTCCGTGACATCAGTCAATAAGTTTCCGGCATATATGGGACAACCTGGCCATATATATAACTAGGTGGGATATGGTCAGGAGGTGGTGGCATGAGTCCCGATAACCAGGAACGTGATCTTGAGTTCATTATCAGGATTAAACGGTCAGAAGATCCGGTAGCAAAGGAGGGTTTGGTCCGTAAGTATCTCCCGATGGTCAAACATATTGTGAAAAAAAGTATAAATTCAACACCGGGGGAATATGAGGATCTGTTGCAAGAAGGGGTCATCGGGCTACTTAAAGCGATTAATAAGTATAATCATGAATTGTATTCGATTAAATTCAGTACTTTTGCCTATATCTGTATTTTGCGGAAAATATACAACGCACAAAGGCAAATTTGGAATAGGGGAAACCGGTTGACACAAGAAGCCACTTCTTTTTATCAGGAACTTAACCCGGAAGACCCCCGGGTTCTTCTGGACTTCATTGTTGACTCGACTTTTGACCCGGAGAGGATTATTGAAGAAAAATTGACCAGTCTCAGGCTGGAAAAGGTTTTAAAAGCCCATCTTTCACCCGTTGAATATCTCGTCTTCTTTCTTTACCTCCAAGGGCTTTCTTGCCGCGAAATCCAGAAAAAACTCGGGGTCAAAGCGAAGGTGGTTGATAATGCCAAGACCCGGGCCCGCCTGAAGCTGCAACGGGTAATTAAGCGTTATGGATCGTTGCTCAACCCGGAGATCCCCCTTAAAACCCGAAAGCGAAGGGATTTGTCGCTCAAGATCATCTCATAGATTTGCGAACACCTGTCAGGAAAATGACGGGTGTTTTTTTTAAGGAAAGTATGGTAAAATAATATGAGTTGTTAAATAACTGCAGGGGAGGAGCTTGCTTGCGCCTTAAGCAGTTGGAAATTTATGGGTTCAAGTCCTTTGCCGACCGGACGAACTTCACCTTTTTGCCCGGTGTTACGGCAATTGTCGGCCCAAACGGCAGTGGGAAGAGTAATATTGCCGATGCCCTCCGCTGGGTGATGGGGGAACATAACATCCGTAACCTGCGCGGGGTGAGACTCGATGATATTATTTTTTCCGGTAGTGAAAGCCGGAAACCCCTGGGTATGGCCGAAGTGACCTTGGTCATGGATAATTCCGACGGTTACCTTCCCTTGGATTTTGCAGAGATTGCCGTTACCCGGCGGATTTATCGGTCTGGGGAGAGCGAATTCTTAATCAACCGGACCCCGGTGCGGTTAAAGGATATTCAGGACCTCTTTTCTGATACCGGTTTAGGCAAGGAATCCTATTCCATTATTGGGCAGGGGAAAATTGACGCCATTCTCTCCCTCCGCCCGGAAGAGAGGCGCATGATTTTTGAAGAGGCGGCCGGAATTACCAAGTACAAGAACCAAAAGGCCACCGCCCTGCGCAAACTGGTGGAAACCGAGAACAACCTCCTGCGGATACAGGACGTTTTGGAGGAATTAAAAAGCCAGGCCGAACCGTTGGCCGTCCGGGCGGAAACCGCCCGTCTCTACCTGCAGATCAGTGAAGAGCTGGCAACATTGGAAATAAACCATTTCTATAATGAATTGGAAAAAATCCGGTTGGAACTGGAGGATTTAGCCGCCAGGGAAGAGGAGTCCACCGGCGTCATAAATGATTTGGCTGCAGAAGAAGGGAACCTTGAGCGGAGAATCACCGAACTAAGATTACTCCTCGAAAAATTGGAAAACGAAAAAAACAACACACAGGATCTATTAAGGGCCCATGGCGCCGAAAAAGAACGGGCCGTGGGCAAGCTTCATCTCTTTGCGGAACGCCGCCGGTTTCACCAGGAAAAACTGGAGGAATTAACAGGCCTTCTCCAGGAACAGGAAAGAAAACTCTCCCAACTGAAGGAGAGAAAAGAGGCCCTGGCGGTTCAGGTGGAGTCGGGAGATGAAGAAAAAGCCCGTATCAACCAGGCTGTAAGAGAAAAAGAAGAAGAGCTTCGCCGGAAAGAAGAGCGCATTTTAGAAATACGCCGGCGTCTGGAGGAGAAAAAAAACCGTCTTTCCCTGCTCCTGCAGGATTTGACCCGGATGAAACAGGAGATCAACACGATTGAAGTGCATAACGGATTTCGCCGGGAAAAGATCGAAGAATACCGGGAGAGTTTGGAAAATCTCACCGTTGAGCTAACGGATTATACCGAGAAGAAAAAGCTGATCCAGGTAAAGCTCATTGAGGCTGAGCAAAGAAAGACCGCTTTGGAAGAAGAAGAAAAAAATCTCCGGGCGGAACAGGCAAAAACCCAAAACTACCTGGAAGCGCAGGTTAAAAAGAATCAGGAACTCAGGGATAAGATCCGGGCGGTGGAATCGAGAATCACCATCCTCTCGGAGATGGAACGGGAACACCAGGGGTATAACCAAGGAGTAAAATCTTTACTCCGGGCCCAAAAAGAACCGTTCCATCGCGAGATCCGGGGGGTGGTGGCGGATCTGATGAAGGTGGAAAAAGGCTATGAACTTGCCCTGGAAGTAGCCTTGGGCAGAGCTTTACAGTTTCTTGTAATCAATACAGAAGCCGCCGCCAGGAGGGCCATTGAGTACCTGAAGCGATACTCGTTGGGGCGTGTGACTTTTCTCCCCCTGGACCTTGTCGAATCCGGTGCCAACCGCCTGGAGGCTTTTGCGGGTTTACTGCGCCAGTATAATTGTCAGCCGGCAACTGCGGTTATCCGGTATAACCCCGCATACCAGACGGTCTTTAAACATCTGCTGGGAACGGTGATTATTGCCCCGGAGATGGAAACGGCGGTCCTAATCGCGGAGAAAACCGGGAAGCGTTTCCGGATAGTCACCCCCGATGGGGAAGTCATCGCCCCGGGCGGGATAATTACCGGCGGGAAATTCCGCCAGCAACCGGCGGGGTTATTGATGAGAAAAAGGCAACTGGCGGAATTGGCTGCAGAGAAAAAGGATCTGCTGGCCTTTTTAAACCGGAGTTTAACCGAGGAGAAAAAACTCCGGGAAAAAACGGCCATGGTCAACGCCGGCCTGGAAGAGAAAATCAGCCTGCTCCAGGAGACAATCATGCAAACCAACTTCCTGCAGAAGGACGGGGAAACGTTGGAAAAAACCTGCGCGCAGATGAGGGAGGAGCAGGCGCGGATCGAGAAAGTCGTTGGCGGATTGACGGAAGAGATCTCCGCGCAAACCCAGGCCATTAAGGAAAAAGAGGCTATCCTCAAAAAACTCGAGGCGGATATTGAAAGAGAAAATTGCGAACTGAGGGAGTTGGAGGAAACTGAAAAAGGCTTATTAAAGGATAAGGAAGCAGGGCTGAAAGAATACTCCGAACTCACCGCCCGGTTGGCCGGTATTCAGCAGGAATGGGCCGGGAAAAGCGAGAGTTTGTGGGAATTGGAGAACTCCATCCGGGAATTGGCCGCCGCCCGGGAAGAAAAAGAGCAAGAATTGGCCAGAATTAAAGGGGAGCTTTTAAAAGAAGACCAGGAACAGGTGGCTTTGGAAATCAAGACAAAACAGGATGAAGAAGAAGAAAAGCGACTCACCGCAAAATTGGAGGCAATCAGGGCAGAGTGGCAGGTAGTTGCCGCTGAATTGGCGGAGAAAGAGGGGGAATTAAGAGAACTTGGGAAGCGGCGCGGCGAAATTACCGCCGGCTCCCACCGTTTGGAGTTACAATTAAATAAGCTACGGCTTCAGGAGGAAAACCTCCGCGGTTACCTCTTGGAAAACTACGGGGAATACTGGACCTGCCGGGTACAGGAGGATTGGAACGAACCGCCCGGGGTCAAGCGGCGGATTGCCGGTTTGAAAAAGGAAATAAAAGAGATGGGACCGGTAGACCCCCAAGCCATTGAGGATTATGAAAAAATAACAGAACGCATAGATTTCCTCTCCACTCAGCACGAGGATCTAACCGTCGCCCGCGGCAAACTGGAACAAGTGGTTGAGGAGATCGAAAAGAAGATCAAAGTGCGGTTCCTTGAGACCTTTAACCAGGTAAGAGAGGCCTTTATCCACCTCTTTGCGGAGCTTTTTTCCGGAGGCCGGGCCGACCTGAAACTGTTGGACCCGGATGATCCCCTGGAATCGGGGATCGAAATTTTGGCCCAACCGCCCGGGAAACGCCTGCAGATTTTATCGTTACTTTCCGGCGGCGAACGGGCGATGACCGCTGTGGCTCTCCTCTTTGCCGTTCTCCGGGTTAAGCCGTCGCCCTTCTGTATCCTCGATGAGATCGACGCGACGTTGGATCATACAAATATCAGACGTTTTGTGGAATTACTAAAACTGTTCAGTAAAGAAACGCAGTTTATTATGATTACCCACCGGCGCGACACCATGGAAGTGGCGGAAGCATTGTATGGGGTGGCTATGGAAGAGAAGGGCGTATCCAAGTTGATTTCCCTTGAATTGAAACAGCAAGCAGGGTAAAACCACTGCCCGCTAAAAATCCTCAGCCTTAAAGGCATGGATTTCACCAAAGGAGGCAACAGGAGTTGCTGGCCAAATTAAGAGACAGCCTCGCCAGAACCCGACAGCGCTTAGTTCACCAACTGGAAGAGGCTCTTTCTTTACATTCCCGCATTGGCCCGGAGCTTTATGATGAATTGGAAGAAATCCTGATCACCGCCGATGTCGGTTTGGAAACCTCCGGCCGGATTTTGGAGAAATTAAGGGCAAAGGTCAAAGAAGGCAGGGAGGAAAGGCCGGAAAAGATCCGGGAGTATTTAAAAGAGATCCTCGTGGATCTGCTTTCCATCCCGGCTCCTCCGGTGATTGACAAGCCCCCCCTGGCGATTCTGGTCGTCGGGGTAAACGGGGTGGGAAAAACCACCTCCATTGCCAAACTGGCGGCGTATTATAAAGCCAAGGGCTGCAGCTGCCTGCTGGTGGCTGCCGATACCTTCCGGGCGGCGGCAGGGGAGCAATTGGCGGTCTGGAGCAAACGGCTGGGGGTGGAGATTGTCCGCAGCAGAGAGGGGGCCGACCCGGGGGCTGTTGTCTTCGACGGTTTGTCAGCGGCCAACGCCCGCCGAACCGGCGTGGTGATTATTGACACCGCCGGCCGTCTGCATACAAAGGCCAATTTAATGGCGGAACTGCAAAAGGTTTACCGGGTATGCACCCGCAATCTGGGGGACCGGAGCCTTCTTACCCTTTTGGTCCTGGATGCCGGTACCGGGCAGAACGGTCTCAACCAGGCGCGGATCTTTCAAGAGGCGGTCGGGGTCGACGGTATCATCCTGGCCAAGCTCGACGGTACCGCCAGGGGCGGCATTGTGCTTGCCGTCGCCGACCAGTTGCGCCTGCCCGTGGTCTGGGTGGGAACAGGTGAGCAACCAGGCGATCTGCGGCTTTTTGACGCCCGTGAGTTTGTCGCGGCCCTCTTTGATTAGGCATATGCAAGTGGATGAAGAATCCGCAGGATTATCTACAGCGTATACCGGTGGATAGGAAATGGAAGAGAGTGAAGCAGATAATGAGACGGGAGGCTGAAACCAGGGCAGTGAAAGACCATCTACTCTCCTGTGCGCACCCGCGTACTTACTATATAAGAACCTTTGGTTGCCAGATGAATGCTCATGATTCGGAGGTTATTGCCGGCCTCCTGGAACAGTCGGGATACAAAAGGGCTTTAAGCCCGGAAACGGCGGATTTAATCCTCTTAAACACCTGCTGTGTGCGGGCCAACGCTGAGAACCGCCTCTACGGCCACCTCGGCAATTTAAAGCCGCTGAAAGAGGAGAAGCCGGACCGGATCATCGGCGTCTGCGGCTGCCTTGTCCAGCAGCCCGGGGAAGAGGAGAAGATCCGGGAGAAATTTCCCCATGTCGACCTGGTTTTCGGCACGCACAACATCCACCGCCTGCCGGCACTCCTTGCCCAACTGGAAGAGACAAAATCCCGGGTTTTTGAGTTGTGGCCGGAAGGCGAGCGGGTGGAGGACCTGCCGGTACGCAGGGAAAGCCCGTTCCGGGCTTGGGTTAACATAATATATGGTTGCAACAATTTCTGTTCTTATTGTATCGTTCCGTATGTGCGGGGGCGGGAGCAAAGCCGCCGGCCGGAGAAGATCCTGGAAGAGATCCGGGCTTTGGCGGACGACGGGGTAAAGGAAGTGACCCTGCTCGGGCAGAATGTCAACAGTTACGGCAGGGATCTGCCGGCTGGGGAAAGGATGGATTTTGCCGATCTTCTCCGGTTGGTTAATGAGGTCGACGGGCTTTCCCGGATCCGCTTTCAAACCTCACACCCGAAGGATCTCTCAACCAGACTAATCCGGCAGATGGCGGCGGGCGAAAAGATCTGTGAACATCTTCACCTGCCGGTGCAGGCCGGAAGCAACCGGGTGCTGGCTGCAATGAACCGGCAATACACCCGGGAGCATTACCTCAAGTTAATAGAGGAGTTGCGGACGGCCGTTCCCGGGATCGCGATTACCACTGATATCATTGTCGGCTTTCCCGGGGAAGAAGAGGAAGATTTCTTGCAAACCTTGGATTTGGTAGAAAAAGCCGCCTTTGACAGTGCCTTTACTTTTGCTTACTCGCCCCGGAGAGGGACGAAAGCCGCTACCATGCCCGGCCAGGTGGCGCCGGAGATCCGCATGGAACGGCTTTACCGCTTGATTGAACTCGTTGATATGCTGGCGAAAAAAAGCAATAGGCGCTTGGAAGGAGAGGTGGTCACCGTCCTGGTGGATGGGCCCAGCGCAAAACGGGAAGATATTTATACCGGTTATACCCGGACCAATAAACAAGTGCTTTTCCCGCGGCCGGCTCCGGAAGAGGATTTGACCGGCAGAGAGATTCCGGTCCTGATTGAAAAAGGGCTTTCCCATACCCTGCACGGAAAGGCGATAACCGGTAGGGAATAACCCGCGCACAGCTGGAACGGGGCGCCGTTCACAAGGTGAATAAGGGAGGTGAGGCCTTGGGACAAGAAACTCCCATGTTACGGCAGTACCGGCGGATAAAAGCAGAGCATGAAGAGGCAATTCTCCTTTTCCGGCTGGGCGATTTTTATGAGATGTTTATGGAAGATGCGGAGATTGCCGCGGGAATTCTCGAGATCGTTCTTACCTCCAGGGAGGCGGGGAAAGAGGGACGCATCCCCATGTGCGGGATTCCGGTCCATGCCGCCTCCGGCTATATTGCCCGGCTCATCGAAAGAGGCTATAAGGTCGCCGTCTGTGAACAGGTTGAAGACCCGAAAAAGGCCAAAGGCCTGGTAAAAAGGGAAGTTGTCAAGATCATCACCCCCGGCACCCTGACGGACCTGGAGATGCTCGATGAGAAAAGCAACAATTACCTTATGGGTATTGCCGTGGCTGGTGACTACTACGGTCTGGCCGTCTCCGACCTCTCCACCGGCGATTTTCTGGTCACGCAGTTCCCCCGGACCGGTATGCATCTTTTGGTTGATGAGTTACACCACTGGCAACCGCGGGAGATTTTAGTGGCCGAAGAGTTACAGGAAGAAGTGGCCAAGGTGGCGCGGCAGTCTTCTGCTTTGATCACCCCAAGACCGGCCCGGGAGTTTCAGCCGGCAGCAGCCCGTGATCGTCTTTGCGAGCATTTTCAAGTCGTTTCCCTGGAGGGTTTTGGTTGTCAATATCTGGATGCGGCGGTGGCGGCGGCCGGTGCGGTCCTCGCCTATTTCCAGGAAACGCAAAAAGCGCGGTTGGAACACCTTAACACAATCCGCACCTATTTCCTGGATGATTTTATGCGTCTTGACCTCTTTACCCGGCGCAACCTCGAACTCGTCCGGACAATCAGGGAGAATAAGACCCACGGTTCCCTGCTGTGGGTCTTGGACCGGACGGTAACTGCCATGGGAGCCCGGTTACTGAGAAAATGGATTGAACAACCCTTGCGGCACCAGGATGAGATCGAGGAACGCCTGGAGAAGGTGGCTGCTTTTTATCACCGGCATGATCTGCGGGAAGAGATCCGGGGCCTTTTGAAGAGCGTCTGTGATCTCCAGCGGCTGCTGGCCCGTCTCTCCTGCGGTACGGTAAACCCTCGGGAGTTGCTGGCCCTGGGCAGAACCCTAGCCCTGCTTCCCGAGGTGAAAGAGCTTCTGGTTCAGGACGATACGCCGGCTTTGGCGGAACAGGTACGGGAGGTTGATTTATTGCCGGAACTCTGCTCCTTGCTGACCTCGGCGATCCGGGAAGACGCCCCGGCCAGTCCAAAAGAGGGGAATATTTTTTGCCGGGGATACCACCCGGAGCTTGATAAATTACTCCAGGCCAGCCATGAAGGGAAGGCCTGGATCGCCGGTTTGGAACGGAAGGAACGGGAAAGAACCGGAATTAAATCATTGAAAGTCGGATTCAACCAGGTTTTCGGGTATTATATTGAGGTGACCAAAGCCAATCTGGCGGCGGTCCCCGAAGACTACCAGCGCCGGCAGACTTTGGCCAATGCCGAGCGTTTTATTACCCCGGAATTGAAAAAATATGAAGAGTTGGTTCTGGGCGCCGAGGAACGGCGGACCGCCCTGGAGTATGAGCTTTTCTTGGATTTGCGCCGCCGGGTTTTGGATGACCTGCCGCAACTGCGCCAGAACGCTTCTATCCTGGCGGAACTCGATGTTTTGGCCGCCCTCGCCGAGACGGCGGTAAAAAGCGATTACTGCCGTCCGGTCATTACACGGGACCGGCGCATTAAGATTACAGCCGGACGCCACCCGGTGGTGGAGAAGGTTCTTCCTCCCGGCGAATTTGTTCCCAATGATACCTTGCTTGACGGGGAAAAACACCGCCTGCAGATTATTACCGGGCCAAACATGGCCGGAAAATCCACGTACATGCGGCAGGTGGCGTTGATCGTTCTAATGGCCCAGATCGGATCTTTTGTCCCGGCGAATGAGGCGGAAATCGGGCTGGTGGACCGGATTTTTACCCGGGTGGGGGCAGCCGATGACCTGGCGGGAGGACAGAGTACTTTTATGGTGGAGATGAACGAATTGGCCAATATTCTCCACCATGCTACCGCCGACAGCCTGTTGATTCTGGATGAGATCGGACGGGGCACCAGCACTTATGACGGGTTAAGCATCGCCTGGGCGGCCCTGGAATACCTGTGGGACCCGGAAAAAATCGGCGCCCGCACCCTGTTTGCCACCCATTATCACGAACTGATTGAACTTGAAAAATACCTGCCAGGGGTGGAAAACCTCAATGTCGCCGTGGTCAAGAAGGATGAGAAGATTATTTTTCTCCGGAAAATTATGCCCGGCGGCAGCGATGAGAGTTACGGAATTGAAGTGGCCAGGCTTGCCGGCCTTCCCAAAGCCCTGCTGGACAGGGCGAGAGCAATCCTGGCCGACTTGGAGACAAAAGAAGAAAAAAACGCACCGCGACGGATTGCCGAGAAAAAACCTGTTCTTTTGCAACTGCCTCTTTTTCATCCGGCAGAAGAAGAGCTCACCAAAGAACTCCTCGCCTTGAAACTGGATGAGATTACACCGCGCCGGGCCCTGGAACTCCTATACAACTGGCAGGAGAGGCTGACCCGGCAGAAGAAGGAGGCCTAGCCCGTAGCCGGTCTTTGCAAGCTACTGCCGCGGTTGTGAAGGGTTCCTACAGGCTGCTACAGGCGGTTATGGAAGGTCCCTGCACAGACTGGCGCAAGCGATTGTGGAAGGTCCCTGCAGATTGCCGCAAGCGGTTGGGCAAGACGCCAAGGAATTAACCGTGGAATATCTGTCATATGGTGTATGTGAGGATAGTAGCAGTGGACAGTTACAGCCAAACCAGCCCATTGGAGCGTATTGGATTAACGCCGCTGAGGAAAGGGATTTCTCTGGAGGGTAAAAATGACGAATAGAATTTATATCCTTGATGAGTCGACAATCAACCAGATTGCCGCCGGGGAGGTCATCGAACGTCCGGCGATGGTTGTGAAAGAACTGCTGGAAAATGCGATTGACGCCGGGGCGGAAAAGATCGATATTCACCTGGCCAATGGTGGACGCCAAAAGATTCAGGTAATCGATGACGGCGAAGGCATGGACCGGAAGGATGCGCTTTTGGCGTTGGAAAGGCATGCCACCAGTAAGATCCGGGTCTTGGACGACTTGCACCGTTCCGCATATTTAGGGTTCCGGGGAGAAGCCCTCCCAAGCATCGCGGCGGTTTCCCGTCTTACCCTGCAGACAGCCAGGACGGAGGGGGTACCCGGTACCCGGATTGTCGTAGAAGGCGGCAAGATCATCAGCTGCGAAGAGGTGGGGGCGCCAAAGGGGACCAGCGTAACAGTGGAAAACCTCTTCTATAACACCCCCGCCCGGCTGAAGTTCTTAAAGAGCATCCCGGCGGAACTTACCCAGGTTAAAGAGACGGTGACCAGCATTGCTTTGGGTTATCCGGAGATTGGCTTCCGCCTTAGTCATCAGGGAAGCGAACTTTTATCGACCATGAAAGGGAGCAGTCTTGAAGACCGCATAAAACAAGTTTTTAACCTGGAGATCTTTCGCCAACTGGTGCCGGTGGAAGGCGGTTACGGACCGCTCCGGATCAAAGGGTTTGCCGGCCGCCCGCCAATCGCCCGGGCCAACCGGATGCAACAATATTTCTTTTTAAACCGGCGGGTGTTTCGCTCGCGGCTGATCGCCTCCGCGGCCGAGAAGGCTTACGGCACCCTGTTGCCAGTGGCCAGGTTCCCTTTTCTCCTTCTCTACCTGGAACTCCCCTTGGACCAGGTGGATATCAATGTCCACCCCAATAAGATGGAGGTTAGATTCCGTGACGAGAAAGAGGTTTACCGCGGCGTCTTCCACATCCTCAGGGACTGCCTCCAAACCGAGGTAGTGGCAAAAGCCTGGACCCCGGGTTACCGTTTTAAGCTCCGGCAAACAGAAAAGGCAAATTATCAAGACAGCGGGCCCGGACGGGAGACCACAGTCTCCTGGAAAAACGGGCAGCGGGAAACGGCGGCTTTTACTTTTCAAGAAAGGGAGAATACAGGAGTTCTGCAAGTTGCGGAGGGGAAAGAAGCTCCGGACGGGCAGAAAATCTTCAAGAGGGATCCGGGTTTGCTTTCACCGGGAATTTTTAGCCTCTTCCGCACCTACCTTCTTTTTGAAGAAGAGGACCGGGTGGTAATTATTGATCAACATGCCGCCCACGAACGGGTCATCTATGACCAATTGCTAAAGAAGAAGGGCCGGTGCGGGCAGGCTTTTTTGACCCCCGTTCCGGTGGAATTAACCGATGAACAGCTGAAAATTGCAGAAAAGCAAAAAGAATTATTGCTGGAGTTGGGCTTTGAGTTTGATTTGTTCAGCGGGCGAACGATCTTGTTACGCTCCGCGCCGCTTGGGTTTTCCCCCGGGGAGGGGGAGGATCTCTTTCTGAGCCTACTCTCGGAGTGGAGCGGCGGGAGTGAAGCCAGGAGAGACTATCTGGAAAGCGCCTTGAGCCTGATCGCTTGTAAGCAGGCGGTAAAGGCGGGAGACTCTTTAACTCTGGACGAAGCCGCGGAGTTGCTCCGGGACCTCCGGAAAACAACATTGCCGCAAACCTGCCCCCATGGCCGTCCGACAATGGTCGTTTTAGAAAGATCAGAGATTGAACGGATGTTTAAACGGAGGTGAAGAAGGGACTTGCCACTGCTGATCGTGGCGGGGCCTACCGCAACCGGAAAGACAAAAATCGCCATTGAACTCGCTCTGCGATTGGGCGCGGAGATCATTTCCGCCGATTCCATGCAGGTATATAAGGATATGGATATCGGGACCGCAAAACCGTCGCCGGAAGAAAGAGAACGCGTGCCCCACCATTTAGTTGACTTGATCTCCCCGGCACAGCCTTTCACCGTCGCCGATTATCAGCGGTTATTCTTAGCCACGTATAAACAGTTGGAGCAGAAGGGTGTTTTACCGCTTTTAACCGGTGGTACCGGTTTATATATCCGGGCGGTGACCCGTGGGTACAATTTTCCCGGGCCCCCGGTTAACCCGGAATTACGAGCCGGCTTGCGCAAAGAAGCGGAAGAACGGGGAAAAGAGGAAATGCACCGCCGTCTGGCGGCAATTGACCCGGAAAGCGCCGAAAGGATTCACCCCAACGATCTCAAAAGGGTTCTGCGGGCGCTTGAGGTCTATTTGACCACCGGGGTGCCAATCTCCTCCTGGCAAAAAAGAGAAGGAAAAACCTGGCCGGAGGATCTGATCTATATCGGACTCACCAGAGACCGGGAAGAGCTATACCAGAGGATTGAATTGCGGGTAGACCGGATGATCGCCCAAGGCTTGCTGGATGAAGTGAAGGGCTTGCTAGAAAAGGGTTTTGGTCCGGAACTCCAGTCAATGCAAGGGCTGGGCTATAAAGAACTGGTGCCTGTAGTAAAAGGCCAGGCAACGCTGGAGGAAGCAGTGAAACTGCTGAAAAAAAGGACCAGGAATTATGCTAAACGCCAGATGACTTGGTTCAGAAAAGAACCGGTGGAGAAGTGGTTTCTTCTTTCCGGGCCTGAGGAGGAAAGTTTCCCAGAAATCTTGACTTACATAGAAGGTAGAATAGGCGAAATGTCGAATAAATAGGTAATAGGTATATGTTATGTTTTGTACACCGATATCTTTTGGAGGTGGATGATTTTGAATAAGCCGGTGATTAATCTGCAGGATGGATTTTTGAATCAGGTACGTAAAGAAAGTGTGCCGGTAACCATTTACCTGGCAAACGGATTTCAACTACGGGGTTTGATCAGAGGGTTTGACAATTTCACAATTATTCTGGACAGTGAAGGCAAGCCGGAACTGGTGTATAAGCACGCCATCTCCACGATTATTCCCGCCCGGCCGCTCCGGGAGTTCAGCGGGGAGCCGGCCCTGAGTAAAGAACCAAAGCTTGAGCAGATTTAAGCTGCGCATGGAACCGGGCTAAGCAGTTGCTTTTAAGAGAAGAAAATGGGCATAACGCCCATTTTCTTTTTACCATTAGCAGATTCCCTTGACAAAGGCATTTTTTATATGGTAAATTTACTTAAACCAGAAAGAGCGGGTAAAAAGGGAATTTTGGGGAGGTCAAAAGATTGCAGATTGTGACTTTGGGACCTAAAGGCACATTTTCTGAAGAAGCCGCCTTGATTTACCAGAAACGTGTCACCGGCATGGTTGATCCGGAAAAGGTGAGATTTTCCAATATCTTTGATTGCCTTCAGGAAGTGGAATCATACCGGGCGGACCGGGCGGTCTTGCCAGCAGAAAACATGGTAGACGGGATTATTGGCATCACCTTCGATGCGCTTATTGACTTCCACGATTTTATTAAGGTCAGTGATGAGGTCCATGTCAATATCAAATACGTACTGGCCGGAAAGATGAAGACCATGGGTGAAGTGGAGAAGATTTTTTCGCATCCTTCCGCCCTCAACCAGTGTGCACATAAACTGGATAACCTGTTTCCCACCCTTTTACAGGTGCCCGTTTCCTCCACTGCGGAAGCGGCGGTAAAAGCCATGGAAGAACCGGGGGTGGCAGCCCTGTGTTCACCCCGGACCGCCCGGGAGTACGGGCTGAATATCCTCCATGAGAACTTGGCCGATTATCCCAATAATGAGACCAGATTTTTTGTTTGCGGGCTGACCGACAGCCCGCCCACAGGTAATGACCGGACCCTGCTGGCTGTCAGGTTCGGGATAAACCGTCCCGGTCAATTGCATGAGATCACCGGTTTTTTTGCTGAAAATAATATCGACCTGACTTTTGTGCAGTCCCGCCCGTATAAAGTGCGGCCGCAGGAGTATGTCTTGATTTTTGAGATGATCGGGCACAAGTCGGAGCCGGGACTGAGGAACGCCTTAAACAAGGTGGAACAGAAAGTGCGGGCCACCGACGGTTGGAAGAAGGTATTGGGGAGTTATCCCCACAGGAAAAAGGAGGAAAATCCCGTTGTCCACAATCCCGGAAACCAAGATTCATAAGCTAATCAGAGCAGCGGAAGAAGACTTGCAACCGGTTTTTGCCGTTTTCGAGGAAAGGGGTCTGCAGAACCAGGAACGGATGTTGGCGGCCTTTCAAGAAGAAAGGGTGGGGACCCATCATTTTACAGCCTCGACAGGTTACGGTTATGGTGACGCCGGACGGACAACCCTGGAACGGGTTTTTGCCCGGGTCTTCGGTGGAGAGGCGGCACTGGTCCGCCAGCAGATCGTCTCCGGAACCCATATAATCCATTGCTGTCTTTCCGGCATCCTCCGCCCGGGTGATGAATTGCTCTTTGCTACCGGCAGGCCCTATGATACTTTGCGGACAATAACCGGGTTGGAAGGAAACGTCCCCGGAAACTTGAGAGAGTTTGGCATTACCACAAAGACCGTTCCGTTACAGGCAGACGGGAGGATCGATCTTGACGGCGTGCTCCGGGCAATAACCCCCGCCACCAAGGTAATCGCCTTTCAGCGTTCCTGCGGGTACGAACACCGGCCTTCTGTCGGCCTGGACGAACTGGCCGCGATTTTTACCCGTCTCCGGCGGTTGGATGACTGTCCCGTGCTTTTTGTTGACAACTGCTATGGCGAATTCACAGAAACCCGTGAACCTTCCGGAGTTGGCGCCCATCTTACAGCCGGATCGCTAATGAAAAACCCGGGTGGGGGCTGGATTCCCAGCGGTGGCTACGTGGTGGGAGAAACGCACTTGATTAAACAGGTGGCGGCCAGGTTGTATGCTCCCGGTCTGGAGGATGAGGTCGGCCCTTCTTTGCTGAACCTGCGCTTGTTTTTCCAGGGTTTTTTTGACGCGCCCCACCGGGTGACAGAGATGCTGAAGGCTGCCGCCCTGTTTGCCCAGGTCTTTCAAGACCTGGGGTTTTCGGTGGCGCCGGCGCCGAAAGCGGAGCGGACCGATATTATCCAAAGAATCGATTTGGGATCAGCCGAATTATTACTCAAAGTCTGCCGGAGCCTGCAACAAGCCTCTCCAGTGGAGAGTTATGTTTCCCCGGAGCCTGCTGCGATGCCGGGTTACCAGAACAAGGTTGTTATGGCGGCCGGGACCTTTGTTTCCGGCGCCACCAGTGAACTAAGTGCGGATGCCCCGATAACCCCGCCTTACAGCCTTTATGTTCAGGGCTGTCTCTCTTACTTCCATGCCAAACTGGCTCTGGTCCGTATACTAACCGCCTTGCACAGTGATATCATTTAAAAAGAGAAGGTTTACCGGGTGATATTTCATAAAAAGAAGAGGGTTTGGTTTTACCGATTTCGGTTTGGAAGAAGGAATAAGAGAAGGAATAAGGAATAAAAAAGCAATAGGAGAACAGACCAAACCGGGAGAGGCTGTTACCGGCAACAGTCAAAGGGGATGATCAAACTGAATACTTTAGTGGAATTCGGTATAAAACTGGTGTTGGCTGCGGGTTCCGCCTTTTTTCTTTACCGGGATGCCCGGGCCAGGGATTATTCCTGGCTAATGTGGGTAATTCTCTGCGCTCTTATTATTTTTACCCCTGGACTCATTGGGGCGCTCTTTTCCCTCCTCTTAATCTTTGCCATTTATTATTCCACCCGCCCGAAGGGAGAACTGAAACCTTGCCCCCATTGTAAAAAACGGGTCCACCATATTCTGGCGTTTTGTCCCTTTTGCAAAAGATCGGTCAAAAGAGAATGCCTGCGGTGCCATGAAACAGTGGACTGGGATGCAGTTGTCTGTCCCCACTGCCGCTCAACAAATTTGACAGACTCATAACGAGCGTGTACGCATGCGTTTTGGCAAGTATGCATAAACGTGTTTACGCATCCATGTGTCTATGCGTTCACATGTATCCGTGGGTTTTTACGCTTGCATGTGTTTATCATGCATTTAGGGCATTTAACCTTCTAACCTTGCTTGCTGGTGTTTTTTTGGTTCGCCGGTACTGAACTTTATAACAGTTAACCCGGAAAACCAACTGTAGTCTGCAGAGAAACCGGGGAAAATATAAAGAAAGGCAGGGTGAGGAGAAATAAGCGGGATTACATTGGTTGTCCGGCTTCTCTTGGCCGGTTTAATGGGCGCTGTTATCGGTTTGGAACGGGAAAGTCACGGCCGTCCGGCCGGGTTGCGCACACATGTCATAGTTTCACTGGGCGCTTGTTTGATTATGCTTATTTCCATCTACGGTTTTGAAGAATCCGGCAACCGGGATCCGGCGCGCCTGGCTGCCCAGGTAATCAGCGGGATTGGCTTTTTGGGCGCCGGCACCATCCTTCGTGAAGGCGCCTCCGTCATCGGATTGACCACCGCCGCCAGCTTATGGGTGGTTGCCGGAATTGGGCTGGCCATGGGAAGCGGTTTTTACCTTGGAGGAGTCGCCACCACGATCCTTGCCGTTTGCACCCTTGCTTTTCTGGATAAAATTGAAAAGAACTATCCTTCCCGGGCGGGTATAATAGTAGAAGGAATCGTGGAAGATAAACCCGGGCAACTTGAATCTTTTTGCAAGTTCTTTTCAGACCATGCTTTTAAAATTAAAAAAGTAAACTTAAAGGTTGACGAAGAGAAAAAGCAGACCCGGATTATCCTCCATCTCCAGGGTCAGAGCCAACTAAAAGCGAGAATACTGAGTGAATTATCAACCTTGCCCGGGTTGGTCAAAGTAAAATGGCGGTTCGAGGATTAGTTTAGTTTGAAAAAGAAGGAGATACAACCAGCATGGGCCGAGTAATTCCTTTTCCCTTGCGGGAAGAAAACAACCCGGAACCAGAAAAGCTGACTGACGCATTGATCCGGGAAAAAATCATAGCCGGGGAGGCGGAGCTGCTGGGTGTTTTTGAAGATGAAGGATGCCCGTATTCCTGCTACCGCCTGCGGTTTGACAATCAAACCTATTACATCTTTGATTTAACATCCCGGCGGCAATAAAAATAGAGGAGGTTAGAAAAAGGGAGAGAATATATAGAGTAGAAAAGAAAATATAGGAGAGGAGGGATATGAACCGTGATTGAGGTGAGCCGGGAAGATCTTGTTAGGGCCCTAAAACGCTTTAAGGGCCTGGCAAAACAGGATCTACTGGCAAGTGAATTGACCCCTGACCCCACTTACTGGCGAACGCACGCAGAATCACGCCGGACGGAATACAAGAAACTGATTGAGCTTGTTGAGAATTCCGGCATAGAAAAAGCGTGCGTTTATGCTTTTCAGACCTACCAAAGCTTAGATGTCAGCGATAAAAAGCAGGATCTTGGAGAAAACAAAGGACGGGAGCAGGCCATCGAGTTATTCTTTCATATTTTTGGAATTGATCCGGAAAAGCTCCGTATAGCCAGGAAGAAACGGAAGAACTACGAAGAATTTTCATGCCAATACCCGATCAAGGAGATTGTATAGCCGAAAAGGGGAGCATTGGAAGCATAAAATACCCGCCTGTACCGGGAGAGACTACCCCGGACAGGCGGTTTTTTGTCAGTACCTATAACCGGTTAGAATTTTCTTACCAGACCAATAACACGTCCCAAAATAATCAAACTACTGGGGTAAAGCGGAGAATAGCTGGGATTTTCCGGTTCAAGCCGGTATTTACCGCCGGGGTCAACAAAAAACCGTTTTACTGTGGCTTCGTCGTTTTCCACCAGAGCAACGACTATATCGCCGTTTTGGGCAAAGGGCGTCTTCTGGACCAGAACCAGATCGCCGTCAAAGATACCGGCTCCGGTCATACTGTCCCCCCTTACCTTTAACATAAAAAGATCCTTGTAAGAAGTGAAGTTGTGGGGGAGGGGAAAATAATCCTCAACATTTTCAACGGCCAAAATAGGCTCACCCGCGGTTACCCGGCCGACAATGGGAACTGGAATGATATTCTCCGGTAAACCGGGGGTCTCTTCTTCCTGCCATAAAACCTCCAACGCCCGCGGTTTAGTGGGATCTCGGCGGAGATAGCCAAGGGATTGCAGTTTTTCCAAATGCGCATGTACAGTGGAGCTTGACCGCAACCCTACGGCTTGGCCGATTTCCCGGATCGAAGGGGGATATCCTTTCTTTTTGATCTCTTTGGCGATATAATTCAGGATTTCTTGTTGGCGTGGGGTGAGATTATCCATCCTCGTCACCACCTTTTTATGTAAAAATTGGCATAAATAAGAAAAATATCGCATATCCTAGTTTTGCTTTAAGTATATCATAACGCAGTAAAAAATGCAAACAACTGTTCGCTTTTTTCTTGACAGCAAACATATGTTTGTGGTATACTTTCATATAGGAACATATGTTTGGAGGAGATGGCAATGAAAAGCCGGCAGGCGGTCTATAGAAAACGTTGGCGCATAAACCCGGCCCGCTTATTGATGAACATATTTCTTCTGCTTAGCATAATCCTGGTTTTTCTTTATTTCACCCGTACCATTGCGGTTCAAGAACAGGAAAGGGATAAAGAGGTATTCATTGATATAACCATCGAAAAGGGGGATTCCCTCTGGAGCATCGCCCGGAGCATCTACCCCAACCGCGACCCCCGGCCTGTGGTGGCTATGATCCGGGATCTAAACGGACTGCAGGAAAACCCCACGGTCTTTCCAGGGCAAATCTTGAAAATACCGGTGTCCGCCAAGGCAACCGGGAAGAAAGGTGGAACAGCCGCATTCTTCAAGCCTGTTCCTTAGGAAAAGCGGAGCTCCGGCCTCCGCTTTTTTTTATTTTTACAGGGAAGATCTCCTCCCGGTGTTTTTTCCTGCCGCCTGAGAACAATGATTTTTACCCTGCCAAGCAAAAACAGGGGAGACCGGTCATAAATAAGCAAAAAATCCCTTGACAAACGGGACGAGAAAAAATACAATATACTATATCATTGATTAAATAATCAATCAATAGTGAGTTGACGAGCAGATGACACCACGAAAAACAGAAGACAACCGGGAATTGCTGGACCAGCGGAGATCCGAGATCCTGCAGGCGGCCCTGAAGGTCTTTGCCCGCCGCGGCCTGGACGGGACTAGGGTGGGGGATATTGCCGCAACCGCCGGCTTAAGCCATGGCCTGCTCTATCATTATTTCCGCTCGAAAGATGAGATCTTCACCGAACTTGTGAAAATAGCCTACCAGGTTTCCCTGGGGACGGTGGTCGCCGCGGCACAGTTGCCCGGGACGGCTTGGGAAAGAATCAAGGCGATGACGGAGATGATCGTTTCCGGCGCCTACCAGGGGGAAGGGCCCTATTATTTCCTCATTATCCTGCAGGCTTTTACTTCGGAGGCCGTGCCGGAAGAAGTAAAAAAGATGACGACCGAGAACTCCCACCGCTACATGGAGGTTTTGGCGCCGCTTCTGGAAGAAGCGGTAAGAGAAGGAGAGATTGCCCCCGGCGATCCCACACAACTGGCTGCCGCTTATTTCTCCCTGATCCAAGGGTTGGCAATTATGCAGGTGCAGGGAGCCGGGAGCCTGCCGCCTCCGGATCCGGAGATCGTTCTTCGTCTCCTCAAGGGACCGGTTGGCAGCGGACAGGGGAAAGACTCCGGCGGCAACGACCAAGGCGGAGAAAAACAAAAAGAATGGCAAAGACAGGCCGGCCTGGACACCGTCTTCGGACCGGTAAAGCTGAATAAAGAACGGCTTTTCTACCGGAAGAAAAAGACTACGGACCGGGATTTCACCGTCCACAGTGCGCTTCTGACAGACACCGGTGATTCTTACCGGATGGATAGTATTGAGGAAGACGGCACCCGGACTGTTGCCATAACAGAGAAGGCGAACTGGCGGCCGCGGTTGGTCCAGAAATTGGACGTTGCCGGTAAAAAGGTCATGGAGATTACGTACGGT
>JAAYIC010000021.1 GCA_012735195.1 Bacillota bacterium | reverse complement strand
GAAGAACGGCTGGACCGGGTGGAAAAGGCCGTCCAGACCCTTGCCGCTACCCGCCCGCTAAAACGGGAGCAAGAGAGTGACGGCAAAGTCGTGCTAGAGGCACGTGCGTCAAAGGCGCCCGCGCCGGAGGCAGATGCGCAAGAGGCGCGTGCACCGGGAGCACACGCCCAGGGGGCGAAGAGAAAGGCGCAGAAAGGGGCGGTAGATGCGGGCGCCGTGGAAAAGGCCGCCGATACCACCGGTCCGCACGGGGATTTTCCCTGGTGGGACAGGCTTCTTGAGGAGATGCGCGGGAAAAAACGGACGGTCGAGGCTTTGCTCAAGGAGGGTACCCCCCGCAGTTACCGCCCGGGTCATCTGGTGGTGGCGTTTGCGCCGGGCTTCCGTTTTCACTGGGAGAATGTAAGGCGCCCGGATAATCTGCGCCTGGTGGAAGAGGTCTTGAGCCGGCTGGCCGGTGAAAAGATTACCGTTGAGTGTATTCTTGAAGAGGAAGAGAAAACCCAAACCCCTGAAAAAGAGCAGGAACTGGTCCAAAAAGCCTTGAAGCTCTTTGGCGGCGAGGTAGTCAAAGCAGAAGAGGAGGAATAAAATAGTGAATATGCAAAAAGCCCTCCAGCAGTTGGGAAAGATGCAAGCCCGGATGGAAAAAATCCAGGCGGAATTGGCGGAAAAAACCGTGACCGCCACCGCCGGCGGCGGGGCGGTTACTCTGGAAATCAGCGGCGCCCTGGAAATGAAGAAGGTAACGTTGGACCCGGAAACCCTGGAAGACCGGGAGATGCTGGAAGATCTCTTGCTGGCCGCTTTCAACGAGGCCATCAGGAAAGCACAGGAGCTTTCTG
The DNA here is from genome assembly GCA_012735195.1 of Bacillota bacterium. Lineage (GTDB taxonomy): Bacteria > Bacillota > UBA4882 > UBA10575 > UBA10575 > JAAYGG01. The sequence continues at coordinate 3,308 of JAAYIC010000021.1, read as the reverse complement.
CCCAGGAGATGGCGAAAGTTACCGGGGATCTGAAGATCCCGGGGTTGCCCGGCGGACTTTTTTAGGTGAAGGACAGGCTAAACCGAGATGAGGTATTATCCCGCACCAATGAAAAAACTCATTGCCGAACTGTCACGGCTTCCGGGGATTGGGCCGAAAAGCGCGCAAAGGCTGGCCTTTCATCTTTTTACTTCCCCCCGTGAGGAAGTGGCGCGCCTGGCCTCCGCAATGATTGAAGCCAAAGAAAAACTGGCTTTTTGCAAGATCTGCGGTCACCTGACCGACGAGGCCATCTGCCAGATCTGCCGGGATGAAACGCGGGACCGCACCCTTTTATGCGTAGTGGAGGAGCCCAAGGACCTGATTGCCCTGGAAAAAACCAGAGAATTCCGGGGAATATACCATGTGTTACACGGCGCCCTCTCCCCCCTGGAAGGGATCGGACCGGAAGAACTGAGGGTTAAAGAGCTGCTCGCCCGGGTCCAAAAAGGCGGTTTCCGTGAGGTGATCCTGGCAAACAATCCGAACGTGGAAGGGGAAACCACCGCCTTGTACCTGGTAAAACTCCTTAAACCCTTCAACGTCAAACTGACCAGGCTGGCCAGGGGCCTACCGGTCGGGGGGGACCTGGAATATATCGACGAGGTGACACTGGGTAAAGCCTTGGAAGGAAGAGATGAATTATAAAGCCGGCGTAAAAACGCCGGCCCTTCACATCCGGCGCGGCCTGGAGGGTACGGAGATTTCCCCCAGTGTACGGGCGAGTTCCACGTCGTACTTGGCCTGGGTGGCCAGGTCGCCGAGGGAGACGATCCCCACCAGTTGGTTGTTTTCCATCACCGGCAGGCGCCGGACCTGCTTTTCAGCCATGATCTCCGCTGCCTGGTTCAGGCTGGTATCCGGTGTAACCGACTCCACATTGGTACTCATGACGTTCCGTACCGGGGTCATATTGGGGTCTTGCTGGTGGGCGATATTGCGGACGACAATATCGCGGTCGGTCACGATTCCCACTACATTTTGGCCTTCACAGACCGGCAACACCCCGACGTTATGTTTCTGCATCAATTGCGCCGCTTCGGTCACTGTTGTCTCCGGGCTGACGTAGGCGACTTTTTCGGTCATCAGATCTTTGATCCTTTTCATTGGCGAACGCCCCCTTTCTGCTGAGCGTTTTTTTTGGGTTTGCCATCGGGAAACGGCCTAAAACCAATATAGGCTAAAAGATAGTATCCCCAGGAGAAAAAAAGAAATACATCCCCGGCGGCTTCGGGCAGTAGCACGAAAAGCAGCAAGAAGTACTGAACTACAGGAGTGAACAGCATGAAGAACATCATCGTAGTTTTCCTGTTGGTAGTTATGGGTTTTGCCGGATGCCGGAGCCGGAGCGGGTATAGTGAATCACCGCCGGTGGTCAGCCACCATTATGAACTCGTAATCGATGGAACCGCTTATCTCCGCCAGGACCCGGTCCACCCCGGTCTCATCCTGGGGGGAAACACCGGTACCTGGTGTCCGCGGCTCACCCACCCCAAGTCGGGCGAACTGATGCAAGGCCTCGGCCACGGGATCCTCCGTTTCCCCGGCGGGGATACGGCCAATGACTACTGCTGGGTCGATGTATTGGAAAAGAAGGACTGGCGGATCGATATAGACGAGTATATTGCCTTCCTCAAGGAAAACGGGATGAAGCCCCTCTTTGGGGTGAATATCTTTGACCATGAGACTGCAGGCGCCCAACATAACGCCCTTGAAGAAGCGGTCGCCCTGGTGGAATATATGAAAGAGCAAGGGCTCGGCGGCGGTTACTACGAGCTCGGCAACGAGAACGACGGTCCCTGGAACGCCCATGACGGGCAGCAACTAACGATCGACGAGTACCTGGAGAAATATATCCCCATCGCCGAGGCGATGAAAGCAGCCGACCCGGAAATTAAATTACTGGGTCCGGCGGTCTCCGGTTATGACAATCCAAAACAACACAAACCTTATATCGAAGGCTTTATTGAAGGAATGCGCGACCATGCCGATTTAGTGGATTATTTCAGTTACCATTACTACGGAGAGACATGGATTGACCGGAGCAACAACAACCGTATTGACCTGACCAGGCCGCAGTCGCTGGCGGGACAAGCCCGGGATATCCGCGACCGGCTGGCGGCGGCCGGCCTTTCCCATGTTAAGCTGGGGATAACCGAGTATAACGCGGCTGTCTGGGGCAATTCGGATGTGGACAAGTGTGTGATCAAACAAGGCCTTTGGCTGGCGGACTTCATCGGCGAGGCCTTCTGCCATTTGGACCTGGCCACCGTCTGGATCAGCCTGACACCCGCCTATGAACCGGCGAAGAAGCGGAATGGCGACCCCCACTCCCTTATTGACGAAGGTGTCGATCCGCCGTGCCCGACCCGGAACTACTGGCCGTGCGCTCTGGCCTTTAAGGCTTTGGCCAATGAAGACCGGGAGCACCCGGTTCATGTTCTGCAGGTGGATTCCCCGGCGCCTACCAAACAAATGACGGTATACGCCACTAAGGGCTTTGACGGCAGTTGGGCCGGGGTGATGTTGATTAATAAAGGTAAAACCGCGGTTGCTGTAGAAATAACGATGGAAAACTTTCCGGCTTTTGCCGGGGTACGCGGCTGGCGGATGGGGGAGAAAGAGTACAACCAAGGGTATAACAATGATGAGACTCTGGTGGAGTTTGTCCCCGACTGTGAAGAGAACGTGATCTCCCTTGAACTGCCGCCCCTTTCGATTGTGGGGATCTCTGTGCTCTGCGGCGGGGAACAGGGTTCAACAAGCCGGCAAGGTAACGGTCATTGAACCCGTCTCTTTTAACCCGGGTCAGTAGGGCTTGGCTGTGGCAGGTGTCTCCCGCTTTGGAGGGTGTTCCCTGCTATGCGGGCGCCTCCAGCTATAAGAGGAGAGAAGTTTTTGCGGAGTGAAGGAGGGGTTACCAGGTGAAAAAATTGCTGGCGGCGGCTAGAGGCGACGTCCCGGCGGATCTGGTATTTAAAAACGGGCGGGTCTTTGATGTTTTCAACGGGACCCTGGTCGAGGAGACAGTGGCGGTGGCCGGTGGCCGGATCCTGGGTTACGGTGATTATGAAGGAAAGACCGAAGTGGACCTGGCAGGGAGGGTTTTGTGCCCCGGTTTTATCGACAGCCACCTGCATATCGAGAGTTCCATGGTGACAGTGGGCGAGTTTGCCCGGATGGTGATCCCGTTGGGGACAACCACGGTCTTTGCCGACCCGCACGAGATCGCAAATGTTGCCGGGGTCGAAGGGATCGAATTTATGCTG
>JAAYIC010000077.1 GCA_012735195.1 Bacillota bacterium | reverse complement strand
GGATAACCAGGGCGCATCGCAGGTGATCTCGTAGGGAGCCTCCAGATCGCTGACACTGCTGATGGTGAAGGAGGCCTTGGTCACATCCGGGCGGCGGAAGTCGTTCAGATAGAGTTTGTTCACATGCCAGCCGCTGCCCTCCGAATGCTGCGTGGTCCCGTCAACAGAGACGACCAGCCGGTTCTTGCGCGCCGGCATGACCTGCATGAGGATGGGATACTTGCATTCTTCCTCGTTCCAGTGGATGAAGCCGATGTGTTCCGAGAGGCCCATGCCGTACCATTTCCCGTTCTCCAGCCGGTGGTATTCGTCGATGAGTTCCTGGTCCCGTTGCATGCAGGCCTTAATCTCTTCTGCCAGTTGATTGGCTTCCATGCTGTTCAGCTTTGCCGCATAATGGTTCTTGCCGGTCAGGAGCCACATCTTTTGCAGGTTCAGGTTCCCCATGGCCGGGTAATAGACCAGGGAGAAAAAGCCCGGCATTGTCTTTTCGTCCATCTTCCGGTACAGTTCATCGGCTTTAGCCATAAGCCGCTCGATCTCTGCGAGGAGCCTGTCGGCCTCCCGGTAATTAACCGGGTGATAGACACCGGCGTTCATCGCCTCCGGCCGGCGATTATGAGCAATTTTGGTATACCCTTCTAAAATCTCCTGAATTTTCTCGAGATCCCCTTCAGTGCAGACTCCCCCGAATTGTTTCCGGACCCAAAGCCTCGTATATTCCCTGGTCGTATTGATGGCGTCTGTTCCCCACTGCTCAAAATCATAGGCTAAATCCAGAAAGAAGTTCAAAGGGAATTCTTGCGTGCAGATGTCGCCGACATTTACAATCCACAACTCGCGAACACCAAAATCGTAAGCGGTACACATCTGCTCCCATATTTTTGGTAAGTAGGAGCAGTTAATCCATTCATACGATACGGGCCAGCCATGGTAATCAAAGTGATAGTACATACCAAAGCCGCCATTATGGGCACGCATCTCCTCTGACGGCAAGGTCCGCAAATTACCAAAGTTATCATCGCACAGCATCAGAATAACGCCTTCCAGTTCTTCTGAACCCATCAGGCCGGGGGTGTTTTCATCCCCATAGAAAAAGGCTTCCACCTCTTTATAGAGGGCCAGCATCCTGGGTACTTTGGACAGATCGGGGTTGACATGCTCTCTGATTAACCTGTTTTGCGTCTGTAGGACCTCGCGCAGGAGGTTGATGTTATCTTCCAAAGTGGCTTCTTTCATAATAGCGGTATCGGCCTCGCCGCGCATCCCGACGGTAATGATATTCTCAAACTTGCCGCTCCGCTTCAGGCCATCCTCCCAAAAACGGGTGATCCCTTCTTTGTTGGTCCGGAAATTCCAGGCATCGCCATAAATCGAATCTTTCCCTCTTAAGTACTTGTACTCTTCGCCCTGGCGCAGACATGGTTCATGATGGGACGTTCCCATAATAACGCCCAGTTCATCGGCTAACTCGGCATTGGCCAGTCCGGGACCGTCGTCGTAGAACCGCGCCGACCACATGGCCGGCCATAAGTAATTGCCTTTTAGACGGAGCAAGAGTTCAAAGACGTGTTCATAAGCTTTGGCATTAAAGCCGCCAAAATGCTTAAGACACCAGTTGGCAAAAGCAGGCCATTCATCATTGATGAAAAAGCCCCGGTAGCGGATGGACGGTTCTTTCGAGAGATACTTGTAGCCGTCCGCCAATGCAAATTCGTCTTGAGGTTGCGGCTTAACCGCAGACCAGTTTACAAAGGGTGATACCCCCAGCAGTTCCGATAGGTGAAACAGACCGTAGATCGTCCCTCTTTTATCACTGCCCGCAATCACAAGCGCCTTGTCAATTCCTCCCCAGGGGGCATCGATAACCTGAAACAGATATACTTCATTTTTCCCTCTGAGCTCCTCCAGATCAATCAATCCCTGTTCAGAGAGGCTCGCTAAAACAGGGCTCCGGTCGATTGTTCCGTAGATGACCACGGAAGAGCCACATTGAGTGATTTCCTCAGCCGCCGTTGGGGCAATGCCAAAAACCAGCTCGATATCGCGCATGACCTTGCCGGCAATTTTGTGGACCCCGCTATAGGCCTCTTTTTCCCTGAAAAACAAGGCCCCGCTGCTCAATATTTGCTGATTGATTATAAAATCCATTTTTTCCTCCTTTTATTCGTATTATTATGTTTCATATTCGTGACAATTGATTCTTGATCTCGGATATGATATGGTATAGCTCCAGCAGTTGTGCAACGGTAGGTTTATTATTTTTACTCACCAATCTATGCGCTCTTTTTTTAAGACCACACAATTTTTTGTTTTTAGCGCCGTAGATCATTTCAAAATTTCTTTGGTAAATCCTTCAGAAAGATTAATATTTTTTAAGATTATCCGGTTTTGTCCACACCGAAGTTAGGATCTAGCAATTTTTATCAATCCTCAGAAACAAGAGAAGGATATAATAATTTTAAGTAAAAAACAATTATTGGGAGTGAGGAAGATGAAAAACTAAGTATTACCTAGGACGGGATAAAGGATACCACGGGTTATCTCTTTTCGTTTGCCAAAGCGTTGTCCGCTGCTCTGAGAAACAGTCCTTATCGCGAATATGCAGAAGATGTTATTGCGGCCAGCGGGTTTGCCTTCCGGATGTGGGTTGCCAACGGTCTTTGCCCTAGCGCCACAAGTGTCTGGGAGTTTAAACAGCAAAAGCCATGGGTGGAAAGTGCCGGAATTGCCTGTGCTTATATTGAGCTGGCAAAAAGCATTCGAACTGAAAAAATCAGCGGATATGTCGGTTGATAGTAACAGGCAGGCCATTGCCGAATTGCTGAAAACGGCGGAGCAGTGCGAGAAGGCAGCGGTGGAGCTGATGTAGCAAGCTTGAAGGTATCCGCTGGATGGAGAAAGGTATGAAAGTGTAGTATTTGATGATATAGGAAAATTGAAAGGGGATGACCAATCGTGGCAAATAGCAGCGATGATCTCAACCGGGAATGGATCGCCTTGGCCCCCGCCTGGATTAAAGAGGCCAGGGAAGGCAGGAATCCCACGCGTAACGGTTTGCTGGATCCGCCAATGCTCGCGGCGTGTGGAGATGTTACAGGCTTAAGGATCCTGGATTGCGGGTGCGGCGAGGGGCGTTTTTGCCGGATCCTTATGGAGCGCGGCGCCGCATATGTACTGGGGTTGGATCTCTGCGAGCCGATGATTGCCGCCGCACGGGAACTGCAATCGGAACGTGAGGCCTACCGTGTGCAGGATGCCCAGGACCTTGGCTTTCTTGAAGACGAAACCTTTGATCTGGTCGTCTCCTATCTTAACCAATGTGACCTGCTCGACTTTGCGGCAAACACGAAAGAGGTCTTTCGCGTGTTAAAGAAGGGCGGCCGCTTCATCATTGCCAATCTGCACCCAATGCGGTCCGCCACTGGTAAATGGCACCGGGGCCCGGACGGGGAAAAGCTCTATGTGACAGTGGATAATTATTTTGCCGAAGGAGAACGGCATTGGCCAATAATGGGGACGATGATCACCAATTTTCACCGTTCACTCTCCACTTACATAAATACCTTCATCGAGACCGGCTTTCTCATCAAAAAAATCATTGAGCCGACAATTACTTGGGAGCAGCTGGCGACCTATCCGGAGCTGGACGATGAACTCCGGGTACCGAATTTTATCATTTATATCCTACAGAAGCCCTGATGGATAATTGGTCTTGAAATTCCGGCAGACACCAGTGGGCCCCGGCGCTTCGGACTTGGCAGCTGAAGTTGATCAGCGGTACCCTTTTGGTTTATTTGAAGACACTCGGCAGGTTAAGGCATTAGGGTCTAGGCGCCGGATTGAGGATGATAAGCTTCAACGAAGCTGCAAAGGAATCATCCATACGAGCAACGAGCGACGAGAAGCTTGACAACATTACATAAAAAGTTTATAATAACTATTAGCAACCAACCGGATTGAGTGCTAACAAATTGACCGTATCTTAGCAAAGCTTTTTAATTATCGAGTGTCCTTTTCATTCGAGATTATGAAAGCTTTTTTCATCGTTTTTTCCGTAATATGCCGCTACGTGAAGTAATGCAGTGGCTGCGAAAATGAAATGTTGTCGTATACAGTATATCGTATAATGTCCCTGCCACAGGAAAGGCCGAGGTGTTTATAGTCTAATTTACATAAATAGAAATGACCTTTAAAAACTCGAGAAGGCCGGGATTCGCAGGCAGTAGCAAGTAGCGGCGAAATCCGGCTTTTTATATTTATGCCGGAAGGTGCATAAGAATAATATTGCCACAGATTGCAACAGTTTAAGCCGCGGGGAAAAATTTTTGAATGTGTTAAAATAAAAAACTCATTTCGGAGGGGGTTGTCTCATGAAGGCATTGTTCTTGGCAGGAGGAATGGGGACAAGATTAAGGCCCCTTACGGATAAGGTACCAAAACCAATGGTCCCGGTGATGGGAGAACCGCTTTTAAAAAGGGCCATCGCAAAGGTGAAGGCTTACGGCGTTAGGGAAGTGGTTTTAAGTACATGTTACCGTGCGGATTATTTCGCCACTTATTTCAACGCCGTCAACCCGGGGGTAAGGCTTTGTTGTGTCACGGAAGATACCCCTTTGGGCACCGGGGGGGCCATCAAAAACGCCCAGCAGTTTTTTGACAGCCCTTTTCTCATTTTCAATGCTGACATCGTCAGTGATATTGACTACAGGAAAATGTGGGAGTTCCATAAGGAGAAAAAGGCGGACGTTACAATCGCCGTGACTTACGTTGAGGATCCCACGGCGTACGGTGTGATCGAATATGACAGCGCAGGTTTTGCCAGGACCTTTAAGGAAAAGCCGAAGGCGCATGAGGTATCTTCCCACTATATAAACGCCGGTGTCTATATCTTCGAACCTCATGTTCTGGAAGCCATTCCGGCCGGCCGGCCGGTCTCTGTGGAACGGGAAACCTTCCCGCGGCTTTTGGCGGAAGGGAAACGGATTGCCGTTTACCGGGGGAACCGTTACTGGATCGACCTGGGTACACCGGAGAAATACATCGGGCTCCACCGGGATATCTTTGCCGGCAGGTTTTCAATGCTGGGCGCGGATTTCCGCAGAGAACGGTTTATAGGTTTAGGCAAAGCCCAGGTTGATAAGACCGCAGTACTGCGGGGTCCTGTTTATCTGGGCGAAAATGTCCGGGTGGGCGCCGGGGCGGTAATCGGCCCCAATGTTGTGATCGGCGCCGACAGTGTTATCGGGGAAAAATGCATCGTTGAAAACAGCATCCTCTGGGAGGGCATTAACCTGGAAGAGAACTGCCGAGTTTCCGGTTCGATAATTACAGCCGGTTGCTCCGTCCCGTACGGGACTAAACTTATCGGCAGAATTTATACGGATACGGTACAAGAACACACTGCCGTCTAGAGAAAGGAGAAAACGCAGATGTTGGAGAGCAAAATCAAGGTGGCTTTTTTAAGTACTTATCCCCCGCGGGAATGCGGGATTGCCAATTTTACCCACGACTTAATCAGTGAACTAAAAAAAATACCGGAGCTTGACATCACCGTTATTGCGCTGAGCGACGCTGATTATGAATACGGGACCGATGTTTTCTTCGACCTCCAGCAGCAGGACAGGAGAGGTTACCGCAAGGCTGCGGAAAGACTGAGCGAGTCGGACGTGGACCTCCTTGTTGTGGAACATGAGTACGGCATCTTTGGGGGAAAAGAAGGCTCGTATCTGCTGGACCTGGTCGACAGGGTGAAACTGCCCATCGTTACGACGCTTCACACAGTGCTGGCTTCGCCCAACAGAACCCAGCGCAAGGTGTTGGCGAAATTGTGCCGGAAAAGCGACATTGTCGTCATAATGGCCGATAATTCACGGGGGTTGCTGAAAGAGAAGTACGGTGTGGACCCGTCGAAAACCGTGATGATTCCCCATGGCGTGCCGTGGCTTGATCTTCCTTCGCGGGAGGAGCTGAAAAAGGAAATGGGCTTTGAAGGACGCACTATCGTCAGCACCTTCGGGCTGCTCAGCCCAGGCAAAGGCCTGGAGTACGGGATCGAGGCGATTGAGATTGTTTCCCGGAAACACAAGGATATTCTATATTTAATTCTGGGCCAGACCCATCCGGTGGTCAAGAGGCAATTTGGCGAGGCCTACCGGACCGGCCTCGAGCAGATGGTGCAGGAAAGGAATTTGCAGGATAATGTCGGGTTTATCAACAGGTACTTGACGCAAGAAGAAATTATCCGCTACCTTAAGCTCTCGGATATTTACATGACTCCTTACCTTGGGAAGGAACAGGCGGTCAGCGGCACCCTCGCCTATGCCATTGCCTATGGGCGGGTGGTCGTCTCCACACCCTATGCCTACGCCGAGGAAATGTTGGCGGAGGGCCGCGGCTTGCTGGCTGATTTTGAGAACGGGGACTCCCTTGCCCGGCAACTCCTTACCGTGCTGGAAAACCCGGCGCAAAAAGAGGAGATGGAGGAGAAAACCAGAAAGTTTGGGGAAAGGATGACCTGGGGAAATGTGGCAGAAGAGTATCGGCAGGTCTTCACTGGCCTCTGCCCCAAGAGAAGTTGAAAATAAAAGAAGTGCATTGGATGATTCACATATTTTCCGCATGACCGATGATACCGGTATTTTTCAACATGCAAAGTATTCGGTTCCCGATCCGCCCCATGGCTATACGACGGATGACAACGCCCGGGCGTTGCTGGTCGCCACCATGCTGTGGGAGCGGTTCGGGTCCCCCAAATACCTGGACCTTGCCTATATATATCTCCGTTTCATCCTTGAGGCCAAAAACGGGGACGGTTTTCGTAATTTTATGAATTACAACCGCCAATTTTCTGAGGTTACAGGATCGGAGGACTGCTTCGGCCGGGCCATCTGGAGCCTTGGATATGTTGTGGCTTGTTCTGCATTACCGCGCGGGTTGCGGCAAGCCGCCGGTTTTCTCTTGCAGGAGACAAACGGAAGATGTCACCGCCTGCAATCGGTCAGGGGGAGAGCCTATACCCTCCTTGGTTTGTCGATTTGGGGAGGCGCCGACACCCGGCTCATCCGGAAGCTCGCCGGTGATCTGGTCCGTTTATACCGGCAAAATGCCGAGGATAGCTGGCGCTGGTTTGAAGAGAAGATAACTTACTGCAATGCATCGATCCCCCTCTCTTTGCTTGAGGCCTTTGACAAAGTACCGGAAAAAAGGTGGCTTGAGACCGGCCTGGCAAGCCTTGATTTTCTTCTCGAGGCAACGATCCGGGAGGGTCTTTTTCAGCCGGTAGGCTGTAAAGGTTGGTATGAAAGGGGGAAAGAGATCGCACTCTATGACCAGCAGCCGGTGGAGGCCGGTGAGACGTTGCTGGCCTGTGTAAAAGCATACCGGATAACAAAAGACCGGCGTTATCTGGACGCGGCCAAAACCTGCTACAACTGGTATTTAGGGAAGAATATCGCCGGTGTTTCCCTGATTGATCCGGATACCGGCGGGTGTATGGACGGGATTACACCGGATGGTCCCAATAGAAATGAGGGTGCGGAAAGCTTGATTTCATGGTTTCTTGCCTGGTTAGCCTGGGATGAAGTGACAAATGGGGCTCTCTATCCCGTGACAAAGCGGGTAAAAAATCTTTACTCAGTATAATCGGCATAGTGCGCGCGCGCTTTGGGAAGGGGATGACAATGGGGAACTTTGAAACCAAGTTAAAAGCGGAGGATAACACTTTTAAAGAACTTTTTGTCCGTTACACCGATAATCCGATTCTCACCGCACGGGACTGGCCTTACCCGGTTAATACCGTATTCAACCCGGGGGCGACAATCTATAAAGGCAAAACCCTGCTGTTGGCGCGGGTTGAAGACCGGAGGGGTTTTTCCCATTTGACCAAAGCCGTTAGTGAAGACGGGGTAAGCAACTGGGTGATCGACAAGCGCCCGACCTTGAGCCCGGATTCGGATAATCATCCGGAAGAAAAATGAGGTATTGAGGACCCGCGTATCACTTACATTGACGAGCTTGGCAAATACGCGGTGGTCTACACCTCCTATTCGGAGCCGGGACCCACTGTAAGCCTGGTGTTGACTGAGGATTTTGTCTCCTTTGAAAGGATGGGGTCGATTATGCCCCCGGAGGATAAGGACGCCGCTTTGTTCCCAAGGAAGTTCCGGGGGAAATGGTTACTTATTCACCGGCCGATTGAGCACGGGGCGCATATCTGGCTTTCTTCATCGGATAATCTGAAATACTGGGGTGAACATAAAATTCTTATCGATACGCGGGGGGGAGCATGGTGGGATGGAAGTAAAGTCGGCCTTTCCACACCGCCGCTGGAGACTACGGAAGGCTGGTTAATTCTCTATCACGGTGTCCGCCAGACCGTTGCCGGCGCCATCTACCGGTTAGGCTTGGCTTTACTGGATTTGGAGAATCCGTGCAGAGTTTTGCGGCGGAGTGATGAATGGATATTTGGGCCCCGCGAACCATATGAAAAACATGGGGATGTCCAGGATGTGGTCTTTCCTTGCGGCTGGGTGCTTGACGAGGCCGGCGGTAAACTGCGGATGTACTACGGCGCCGCCGACACTTGTATTGCACTGGCAGTGGCAAATTTGAGTGATCTGATCGACTATATCCTCAGTTGTCCCCAGCCGAAATAAGAAATGGCGGCAGTGGTCGTGCGCGTACCGGAAATATCCCGGCGCCGCCGAGACCCGGATCACAACCGCGGAATGGGAGTGAACGCGCGCGTACCAGAAATATTATTGTTAAAAGTAGGAAAAACAGAGATTTGGCTGAGAAAGCGGGTGTCCATGGCCGTTGCCTGCAACCTGAAAGTATGATAAAATCAAATCGTGCGTACCATAACCCCACAGCAACGGGGAGAATAAAACGGCCACGGTCCTCTTTGCATTTTCCCATCCGGACCCGCTTTCAGAAACCGTCTTTTCGCCAACGAGTGGACGGCTTCTTCATCTTTGCTATATTCTTAAAAAGCCATTGGCAAGGTGGTTTTTCAGGACCACATTCGGGATCTTACCCCAGATTATTCCTGTTTTGTGTAAAACAGAGCGGCCTGCCACAAAAATATTGAGTTGATGGGAATAAACCGGCTGAATTGCGTGATGATCAGCCTCGAGGTGTTATTTTGCATGAATATTCTCGTTACGCTCAACAGCAACTATATTAAACCGCTGAAGGTAATGTTATGGTCGTTATTCTTTAATAACCGCGGGCGGGATTTCCACGTTTACCTGGTACATTCATCCCTCACCGCACAGGAGCTGGATGATTTACGCCAATATATCAACGCCAACGGACATGAGTTTTTTGCCATAAAAATTCCCGGCGGGTATTTTGCCGGTGCGCCCGTGGTCAAGCATTATTCACAGGAGATGTACTACCGGCTTTTGGCCCACAGGTTTTTACCGGAAGACCTGGAAAGGGTCTTATACCTGGATCCGGATATCCTCGTGATCAACCCGGTTAATGCCCTTTATGAAATGGACTTGGAAGGCTACCTTTACGCGGCTTCTTATCATAAAAGGGCATTGGTAAAAGGGATCAATATGATCCGGTTGAAAGCCTACGAGATGGAGGAATATTTCAACTCGGGGGTTCTTTTGATGAACCTGTCGCTGCACAGGAAGAAAATCCGGGAAGAAGAGATCTTCGCATATTTGGAGAAAAACCGGAATCGCTTGATTTTGCCGGATCAAGATCTGCTAAATGCGTTATACAGCAAAGAAATCAAAAAGGTGGACGAGGTTATATACAACTATGACACCCGCTTCTATCACTACTACAGGATACAGAGCGGCGGGAGGGTAAATATGGATTATATTATGGACAACACGGTAATCCTCCATTTTTGCGGCAAAAAGAAGCCGTGGCAGGAGCAGTATACAGGGGAATTCCATTCCCTCTATAAGCATTATGAGCGCCTGGCCCTGGGGAAAAAGGTTCTTGACTCCGCCAAAGCCGGCGTCGGCAGTTGAGGATACCGGAGGGGTACTCAGTTTTTTGGAGGGTACTGCGGTTGAGAGGTATTGCGGTTTTTAAAAAAATAGGCCCCCGGCAGAAGCCGGGGGCTGATTTTGTTTTTGTTCTTTGGGTGCGTTTTAAGTGCCTTCTCCACCTATTGGACTTCAGGTGGTTACCCTTACGGGCGCGTCCTGCGTGCCGTACCGGTGAAGGCGCGCATCAATACCTCAGCCAAGCTCCGGGGGTAACTCCGGAAGCTGGGCAAAGGACTTCTCCAGGTCCTCGTCGGTGGGGATATAATCGGTCATGGTTTTGTTTAAATAGGCCTCATAGGCTGTCATATCGAAGAAGCCGGTCCCGGTTAAACCGAAGAGAATGGTCTTGGCCTCTCCGCTCTCCTTGCATTTTAACGCCTCGTCAATAGCCGTCCGGATAGCGTGGGCGGATTCCGGAGCCGGCAGGATCGTCTCGTGTTTGGCAAAGAACACCGCCGCCTCGAAGACCTTGGTCTGTTCTACGGCTACGGCTTCCATATAGCCATCATGGTAGAGTTTGGAGAGGATGGGAGACATCCCGTGGTAGCGCAAACCACCGGCGTGGTTGGGAGAGGGAACAAACTGGCACCCCAGAGTATACATTTTGGCTAAAGGAGTGATCTTGCCGGTATCGCAAAAGTCGTAAGCGTAACGCCCCCGCGTTATAGTCGGGCAAGAGGCGGGCTCAACCGCAATAATCCGCGGCGAGGCCTTGCCCAACAATTTATCCTGGATAAAGGGGGCGATGAGGCCGCCTAAATTGGAACCGCCGCCGGCGCAACCGATGATGACGTCCGGGTATTCATCGATCATTTCCAGGGCTTTTTTTGTCTCCAGGCCAATAATCGACTGGTGCAATAAGACCTGGTTCAAAACGGAGCCGAGGACATACCGGTAGCCTTCTGTTGAGACGGCTTTTTCCACAGCCTCGGAGATGGCGCAGCCCAGGCTTCCACCGGTATCCGGGTCTTTTTCCAAAATGGCCCGGCCGGTGTTTGTGGTTTCACTGGGGCTCGGGAACACCTCAGCGCCAAAGGTTTGCATCACCGAACGCCGGAAAGGCTTTTGCTCATAGGAGCATTTCACCATAAAAACGGTTAAGGGGATCTTGAAAAAGGAGCAGGCCTCCGCCAGGGCGGTCCCCCATTGCCCGGCGCCGGTTTCTGTGGTTAAACCGACCAGCCCTTGCTTCTTCGCATAATACACCTGCGCGGCCGCGGAATTCAGCTTATGACTGCCGGAGGTGTTGTTTCCTTCAAACTTATAGTAAATCTTCGCCGGCGTACCCAAAGCCTTTTCCAGATTGTAGCCGCGGATAAGGGGTGAAGGACGGTACATCCGGTAGAACTCCAGGATTTCTCCGGGGATCTCAAAATACCGGGTCGTGCTGTCCAATTCTTGCCGGACGAGTTCATCGCAGAAGACCGGCGCCAGATCCTCCGCAGTAACCGGTTGCAGAGTTGCAGGGTTGAGCATCGGATCGGGCTGTTCCTTCATATCCGCACGGATATTATACCATTCCTTCGGCATCTCCTCTTCGCTCAGATAAATTCGGTAAGGGACTTTCTTGGACATAATCATTCTCCTCTCTTCTCATCTTTTCTATCTTTTTGGGTTTTAGAGAACACCATGTCCTCGCCAACATGGCTCTTCAAAACCCGCTTTATATAAAAAAGCTTCTGTCTCAGTTTACTCAGTTTCACTGGGACAGAAGCTTTTTCCCACACTTCTGCGGTGCCACCCGGCTTGGTGCAGCGTCCATCTGGACAATTGCACCCACTCTTATCATACGCCGCGCCCATAGGCCGGGCCGTATGATCTCCCGTGTTAACGGCGGGGGGGCGCCGTCAGGTATTACTCGGCGGCTTTGCCGCCTTTCTCCCTGCCCTCGTAAGTCCATTCAGCATGGCCCTTGCGCTGCACTTCCACCGCCGGCAGCTCTCTGTGCGCGTTGCGCGTAGCAGGTACCATACCTACTAATCTTACTCACCGGTTTTCTGGCGCGTATACGCGCCCAATCATTTATAAGCAAGCTTTTCTCTAACAGCCCGATGTTTTGTTATAGTATATAATAATCCGCAATCAAAAGTCAATAGAAAAAATCTTCTGTGTTTCGAGGCATTTTAGGTGAGAATTGGCAAATTAACCCCACGGGTTGGCTTGATACTTTTTTTTCAACGGTTTTAACCAAATTTTTCTCACTATAGGTGTATAATAAGAAGACAGAACAGCGTATTTCTTGGGCTGTCATATTGATGAGGGCGTCCGGCAAGGAGGGGAGAACATGGTCAGGAAGGAACAAATCAAGATCTCCGGGATGTCGTGTGCCGCCTGCGCGGCCAGGGTTGAAAAAAGCCTGCAGGGGTTGGCCGGGGTCAGGCAGGCTGTTGTGAATCTCGCCCTGGAACAGGCGGCGGTGGAATATGACGACCAGGCGGTCAAGAGGGAGAAATTAGTCGAAACCATTAAAAACCTTGGCTACGGAGTGATCGACGAAACAACCACCGGGGCGGAGGGAAAAGCCCTGCTCAATCTGGAGGGGATGAGTTGCGCCGCCTGCGTGGCCCGGGTTGAGAAGACCCTGAACGGGTTGGCCGGAGTGAAAAAGGCCACTGTGAACCTGGCCACCGCTAAAGCAACGGTGGAATATGACCCTTCGCAGGTTGAGGTATCCGCCTTGATCAAGGCGGTGGATGCCCTCGGTTACCGTGCGGAACTGGCGGGGGAGGAACACCGCGACCGGGAAGAAGAAGCACGGGCAAGGGAGCGGAGAAGGTTGCGGGCGGAGTTCATCGTCGCGGCGCTCTTGAGTTTCCCTCTGCTTTTGGCGATGATCCTGCATCTCGCCGGGATCAACCCGGGTTTCCTCCATAATGAGTATTTTCAGCTGATAGTGGCAACTCCGGTCCAGTTTATTATCGGCTTGCGGTTCTACCGGAACGCCTTTTACGCACTACGGGCGAAAAGCCCGAATATGGACGTGTTAATCGCCATGGGGACCTCGGCCGCCTACTTCTACAGCATTTACACGGGTTTCTTCCGCCCAACCCCGCCGGGGGTAATGAAAGACCTGTATTTTGAAGCTTCTTCAGTTGTCATCACCCTGGTCCTGCTAGGGAAATATTTGGAAGCGGTGGCCAAAGGGAAGACCTCGGCAGCGATTAAAAAACTCTTGGGGCTGCAAGCGAAAACAGCCCGGGTGATCAGGGACGGGCAGGAGCTGGACATCCCCGTTGCCGAAGTAAAGGTGGGAGAGGTCATTGTTGTCCGCCCCGGGGAGAAAATCCCTGTTGACGGCTGGATTGTCGAGGGCGAGACGGCAATCGACGAATCGATGCTCACCGGGGAAAGCCTGCCTGTGGAGAAGAAAGCAGGGGACCCGGTGACCGGTGCGACGATTAATAAATTCGGCGCTTTTAAGTTTAAAGCGACAAAGGTCGGAAAGGATACGGTCCTGGCCCAAATCATCAGGATGGTCGAGGAAGCGCAGGGCGGCAAGGCACCGATCCAAAAGATTGCCGACCGGGTCTCCGGGATCTTTGTCCCGGTGGTGCTCGGCGTTGCAGTACTTGCCTTCCTTCTCCAGTCTTTACTCACCAGAGATTTATCTGCCGCGGTGATCAGCGCCGTTTCCGTCCTGGTCATTGCCTGTCCGTGTGCTTTGGGGCTAGCGACTCCAACCGCGATCATGGTCGGAACCGGTAAGGGTGCGGAAAGCGGTATTCTAATTAGAGGCGGCGAACACCTGGAGACGGCCTACAAGATCGACACGGTTATTCTGGATAAAACCGGGACCATCACCAAAGGCGCTCCTGAGGTGACTGATATTATACCCCTCGGGGATCTGACAAAGGAAGAGGTCATGTACGCGGCAGCGGTAGCGGAGAAAAAATCCGAACACCCGCTGGGGGTAGCCATCTATGAGAAGGGAAAAGAAAAATTTGCTTCAATACCTGATCCGGAGGGGTTTACAGCCTTACCCGGACAAGGAGTGGCCGCGCGTCTGCCCGCGCAAGCCGTATCCGCCCGTAAACTTCGGGAGCAGGCTGAGATTTACCTTGGAACCCGGAAGCTCATGGAGGAACAGGGGATTGACTTCGGGGCTTCGGAAACGGTCCTGACCGGGCTGGAGAACGAAGGGAAGACCGCCATGTTGATGGCTGTCGACCGACAACCGGCCGCAATTATTGCCGTGGCCGACACCTTGAAGGAGACCGCAAAGGTAGCCATTGGCGAACTGCTGGCCATGGGGATTGAAGTCTACATGCTTACCGGCGACAACCGGAGGACCGCAGCGGCCGTTGCCCGTCAGGTCGGGATTAATAATGTTTTGGCCGAGGTGCTCCCGGAAGACAAGGCGAAAAAAGTCGAGAACCTGAAGAAACAGGGGAAAATTGTGGCCATGGTTGGCGATGGGATCAACGACGCCCCGGCCTTGGCCGCCGCCGCGATCGGGATCGCTCTGGGGAGCGGCACGGATGTGGCAATCGAAGCCGCCGGCATTACTTTGCTCCGGGATGATCTGCGAGCCGTTCCCGCCGCCGTCCGCCTCTCCCGGCAGACGATGAAGAAGATCAAGCAGAACCTGTTTTGGGCCTTTATCTACAACACGTTGGGGATTCCCTTCGCCGCCTTCGGGTTCCTGAACCCGGTGATTGCCGGGGCGGCGATGGCCTTCAGCTCGGTGTCGGTCGTCACCAACTCTCTAAGTCTGAAGCGGTTTAACCCCTTTAAAAAAGCGAAAAATGAGGCTGCGTAGGGGTTGCATACGGGCGACTGCTCCCATTCACTTTGGAGTAAAGTCGGGATTGACAAAATGCGTGCCCGTGCAAAGCTGTGTATAAGGCAGCCGTATGATTCTAGAAGACGCCGGATTATTATACAAGACAGCCGGATGATTCAAAAAGCCCGCCTGGGAGGCGGGCTTTGTTATCCTGCTTTATCCGCGCGCGTTTCTCTAATCAATCCATTTCTTTTGTATATTATAGGTGCTGAAGAGGAAAAGCCCGGCTCCATAAGCCACCAGCACCAAGATGCTGAGCCAGACCGGAATGGAACCGGCGTGGTTGATGGAGAACTTGAGCATGTCCGCCCCGTAGGTTAAAGGCAGAAGATAAGAGAGGGGCCGTAAAAAGACCGGCAGGTTGTGCAGGGGTATGAATAAACCGCAAAGAAAAACCATGGGGAAGCGGAAGAAGTTGGAGAAAGTCTGCGCCTCAAAGACTTCACTTACGGAAACCGCAACGAACAACCCGAGAAAAGTGGAGGTCACGGCGATCAGAAGGACACTGATGAAAGTAAAAAACCAGTTGATGCCGGAAAGGTCAATCAGGAAAGCAGCAAAAAGAACGGGGACAAAAGCATAGAGAACACCGAAGATGATGGCGCCGGTGGTTTTGGCCAGCATCAATTGGTTAAGACTGATCGGCGCCACTAACAACCGTTCAAAAGAGCGTTGTCTCCTTTCAAAGGTAATTGTCACCGCCAGCATCGAGGTGGTGCCAAACAAGACGGACAAAGCCATGACCCCGGGGAGGATCCCCCTGATGTCCACAGCGCCGCCCGAGCGGATAAAGAACATAAGCGTCCAGGAGACGGGGAAAATAATCCCCCAGCTAATATTGGGCGGTTTTAGGTAGTAAGTCTTTATATCCTTTAGCAAGATGTTCCAGAATGCCCGGCTCATTTCGCTCCCCCTTCCTTCTCTTTGTTCAGTTTGTGGATTTTGATCCCGGTGATTTTGAGAAAAACCTCTTCAAGGGTGGGTCGGACGATTTTCGCTTCCTTGATTTTGATGTTGTTGGCAGAGAAAAATTGCATGAAGGGCATTAATTCAATTTCTTCAGGGGAAGCGATTCTGACCTTGTGGGCGGAAATTTCCTTTACCGTTATCCCGGGGAAGCTTTTTTGCAGCAGACTTTCTAGACCGGCCTTCCTTTTGTCCATAGTGAATTCAACGGTATTTTCCTGCTGGGTTTCGCGGAGCAAACGATTGACACTGTCAACCGCAACCACTTTACCGTCGACAATGAAACCAATGCGGTGACAGAGCCTTTCGGCCTCTTCGATGTAATGGGTGGTTAAAAAGACAGTCGTTCCCTTACGATTAAGATCTTTGATTAGCTCCCGGATTTGCCCGGCGCTTTCCACGTCAATACCGGTGGTCGGTTCATCCAAAAACAGAATCTTTGGGTCGTGAATAATCCCTGCGGCAATGGTCAGTTTTCTTTTCATCCCTTTGGAATAGGCTTTAAAAGGGCGTTTTCCTGTACCCGCCAGGCCAAACCGGGCCAGTAATTCCCGGGCTCTTGCTTCCCGTTCTCTTTTCCCCATCTCATAAAGGGAAGCACAGAAAACCAGGTTCTCAAAGCCGCTCAATTCATTGTAAAGATTGCTCTCATCAGGAACGATCCCGATGAACCGCTGGACCTTTTTAATATTTTTGATCCCGTCTTGCCCGGAAATGGTTATCCTTCCCGCTGTCGGCCTGGCGAGTCCAGTAAGCATATTAATAGTGGTGGTTTTTCCGGCGCCATTTGGGCCTAAGAACCCAAAGATCTCCCCCTCGGCAACGGAGAAACTGATCCCTTTTACTGCTTCAAGATCGCCAAAACGTTTGCTCAGATTTGTTACCTCAATTATACTCAAGACTTGTAACCCCTTTTCCTCTGCTTAAATCATCAGTCTTTACCCGATTAGATTATACAATGCGCAAATCGATTGTCAAATTATCGTCCTTTAGCAAAATCTTAGACTACTTTATACATAAAAAGAACATGTTCACCATCGCAAAAACCGTTTTTTCGATAAAAATTGGGCGCCGGCGTATAACGATTTGTTAATAAAGTAAATCCCGCTAGGCCCTTTTCCTTTATATAGCATTCAACTGCATTGAGAAGAGCGGTTCCATAACCCTGCCTTTGTAGTTCAGGTGAAACGAACATTTCTTCAATAAAAATTTCATTATTATTCCACCATGTTTTTTCACGGCCCAGTATCGCTCCTTTTATAGAGTTATCCACCAATAGAGTAAAGCCGATAAATTTTTTGAATTCAGTAATGTCTTTTAAGTACTCTTTTGCTTTTTCAAAAGACCAGAAGTTTTGCCATATTTCATTATTGTAGACCGACATGAATATTTTTGCACACGGTTCCAAATCAGATTGTTCAAATCTCCTTATCATTTTCCCCCCACTTTCAGGAGGGTTATATTATCGTACCCTCCCTGTATAAATAGTTCGCCACAGGGCCTCATTTTTCTTTTTTTAATGGTTAATTATACTCCGGCTCCCCGGCAACTACTGTCTCATACCCGGGAGGCAAAAAACAGACTTGGCAGGGGAAATGGGATTTATCAAGAATAAAATGGATCAATGGTTGCTTCAGCGGAAAAGGTTTGTTTTATAATAATTTTATTATAAGGAGAGCAAAAATGAGAGAAGAAGAGAAGATCTTTGCCGGGGTCCTGTTTTCACCGGATGATCCGGAGTTGAAGGCAATAAAACTGAGAACGCACAATCTGTGTTCTGAATACAACCGGACCTTTGAAGATGAAACTGAAAAAAGAGAAGAATTAATCAGGGAAATTTTTTGTGAGTTTGGAAAGAACGGCTTTTTGCAGGGGCCGATTTATATCCACTATGGAAAACATACCAAAATTGGCGATCACTTCTATGCCAACTTCAACTTGACCATTCAAGATGACACATGGGTAATTATCGGCGATTACTGCAATTTTGGACCGAATGTGACTATTGTCACACCGGTTCACCCGATGCTTCCGAATGAACGCCGGGCGCTTACGGATAAAGACGGGGTGGCAAAACACATGATCTATGCAAAACCCGTTAAGATCGGAAACGACTGCTGGTTAGGGGCCAATGTTGTTGTCTGCTCCGGGGTAACAATCGGGGATAGTTGTGTGATCGGGGCAGGAAGCGTTGTAGTAAGGGACATTCCCAGCAACAGCTTTGCCGCGGGCAATCCCTGCCGGGTTATCCGGGAAATTACAGAAGCGGACAGCATGATACATAAGCCTGAAATCCTGGGTGACAATAGAATTATAAAACAACAAAGGCTTTGAACTGGCTCCGACCAAGTATCCCATTATGTCTGGGCAAATGATAAAGGTTATTATGGCACTACTCTCTCCGAAAACGGCCACTTCTCTCATGGCAGCGGTTCAATGGATCACGAATACTGTTACCCCGGATGAGTTGTCTCTCTTGTTTTTAGACCGACCGAGACTGCTAACGCGACTTTCAGCGAGACCCGTGTCTATGAGTACATAGTAAAAGCCGGGGATAACAATCTTGGTACGATTGATATGGGATTGTATGGATTCGAACTGCTCAGCCCGGAGGATAATGCCGAGATTGGGCCGGATCCCTGGCCGCCGGAGTTCCAATGGTCAGCCTATCAGCGGACGGGTATAGCCCCGGAATATATACTCAGTCTGGGCTGGGGATTCGCAGGTTCACTTGAAATAACAACGCAAAATACTTCGATCATTTTAAAAGGTGATGAGTCTGTTACCCGTGCTGGTTTTGATGTATAACTCGGTTTAGATCAGGCTCGGGACTGGACCGTTTACGTGAAATATAAAGAGAAAGACCATACCATCCGGCACCGTTCAGAAACGAGAAACATTACTCTCATACCTCCGGAAGGGTAAGAACGCGCCCCGGGTTTAGACCCGGGGGTTTTTTATATAGATAGAAAAGACGAATTGGGAATAAAGTAAAAAAAGGGGCAGCAAACAAAGGCCCTCCCTTTTCATAGGGAGGGCTGGATTTTCTGCGTTAGGAGTCATTATTTTCTTTGGGTTTGGTTACATGAATCGTGCCAAAGGGATGTTCAGGCGGGGCATAAATCGAATACAATTTCAGCGGGATATTGCCGGTATTGGTCAGGTTATGCCATTTGCCTGCGGGAACGATTACGATATAGTCATCATAGAGATTTCTTTGAAAATCCAAGTTATCTCTGTCATCCCCTATTTCAACAAGCCCCCGGCCTTCTTCAACCCGTATGAACTGGTCAACGTCGGGGTGCATTTCCAGGCCGATCTCTTCCCCGACATTGAGGCTCATCAAAGTAAGCTGCAGGTGCTTCCCTGTCCACAAGGCAAGGCGAAAATTCGTATTTTCCCTGGTGGCCTCTTCGATATTAATAACAAAAGGATCTGGTCCATAATCTCTTAATTCGAGATGCGGACACGGTCTGGAATTATTATTCATACTACCCGTCCTTTCAGCGGTTTTTTATTAACATATTCTTTTTGTTTACGAAAAATGCTTAGTTGGACCGGGCATGAATAATCAAGAGAATCTTTGAAGATTGAAATGCCGTAACAAACTGGTCATTTTTTATATAATGAAAATGACCAGTTTGGCCGCTGGGTGACTCGCCAAGAGCGTGGAAAGATCTACCCTGAGCGAGGCGTTTATTTATTTACATATTGACTCTCACGTTACGTAATACTTTATAGTATATAAAGAAGGGAGTGAACAGGGATGAAAGTAAGGGAAGTCGCCGATCTAGTCGGTATTAGTGTGCGCACACTGCATTACTACGATGAAATAGGATTATTAAAACCGGAAAAAATAACTGCATCGGGTTATAGAGAATACTCCGAAAAAAACCTCGAGACTCTGCAGCAAATATTATTCTTTAAAGAACTAGGCTTCCCTTTGAAGAGAATTAAAGAGATTATTAATAACCCTTTATTCGACCGGCAAAAGGCCCTTGAAGTACAGCATAAGATGCTCCTTAATAGAAGAAGCCAGCTGGATAAAATGATCAGGACAATTGAAAAGACAATAGATAAAGCCAACGCAAGAATAGCTGCATTATCCAAGTCCGGGCAGGAAGAATTTGCGGAAAAATTCAAGGCAATCTATGAGAATTTGGCGAAGGTTCGTCATCTCCCGGCTGATTCAGAAGAAGCCCTAGCAGCAATTGAAGAGTGGTATCTGTTCTTGAACAAAATGGGCGATTACTCCCTTGAGGCGTTTAAAAATCTTGGTGAAATGTACGTGGATGATCCACGATTCACGGAAAATATTGATAAATTCGGGGAAGGCCTGGCAAAGTTCATGCGTGATGCAATGGCTGTTTATGCCGATAGAAATAAATAGTTGCTTAAAGAACCGCTAATCACTCTCGTCAATTATCATCTTTCTTCACCCTCTAGTTTGCGTAATGACAGGAGGGTAATTTTTTTGTATAGAATAGGCATAAAGTGACAATTTATACCGGTCATACCGGCTACCGCCTGTCCGCCGCAGGAAGTTAAAGAGTGAAGCCCGGCTTGTGAGATGCTTTTCTACGGCTTTTACGGTGTTCTTTGCTTTTGTAGTTAACCTGTAGAATTATGGTATAATAACTTAAGAGCGTTATTGGTGAAGGAGAAGTTTGACAGGCCATGGATAAAACGTTTATAAAAACCAAGGTTAAGCAGGTACTGACTTTAAAAATGTATAAATGAAGGCACTTTCGGGAGGTGAGCCCTTGATGGATACCGGACTAATAATGCAGAAATTGAAGGAGGCATTGTTTGCCGTATAAAATGATATATGCTATTAAGGCAGGCTTAACCTAGAAAGGGTGAGGGCTTGTTTTGGCTTCGCAAGTTAAATACCCTGTTACCCAGGGAATTCGTTTTTTACGGGCGGCGAAGGTCAGTTATACCCCATATTTATATGCTTATGAGGACAGGGGTGGAACAGAGGTTGCAGCACGGGAATTGGGGTTAGATGAACATGCAACGATTAAGACTTTAATTATGGAAGATGAAAATGAAGCTCCCCTGATTGTTTTGATGCATGGCGACCAAGAAGTCTCCGCCAAAGAATTGGCCCGTGTCATTGGGGTTAAAAGAATCAAACCGTGTGAACCGGTGACTGCGACCAAACACAGCGGCTATCTGGTGGGTGGCATCTCGCCCTTTGGCACCCGCCGAAAAATGCCCGTGTACATGGAAGCAACAATTCTGAACCTGCCCAAGGTCTATATTAACGGGGGAAAAAGAGGTTTTCTGGTGGAAATGGACCCGCAGGATTTGGTGAAACTATTAGAACCGAAGCTGGTGAAAGTGGGGATTTAGGGGCTCATCAATTCAAAACCTTGGCAAAAGGGTGTGATATTATGAACCCAAAAATCTACCAGTATGATGCTGTTATTCAATCCGCCGGTAATGGTGGAAACCAAAATTAAGAACGCATGATAGTCTACCTTGCTCATGTTTTCGTGGCCTGCCCTTTTAGGGCGGGTTTTTTCTTTTTGTCAAAGCATTTAAATAAGAACGCGGTTGACCGGTTATAGGCCCTGGGGTATTATAGTATTACCACGCGCGGGAAGGGATTTATCACCTTCAGCAGCGCATTCAAGATCTGACAGAAAGAGGGGAGAAGATGACGACCACCGGTATTGTCCGGGCGGGAAAAAAACCCCGGTTAATTGGGAAAATGGTTTTGTGTTTGCTCTTGCTTGTTTCCGTATTGTTCACCGGCTACGTGCAGACCACAATGGCCGGAGAAGCGCAAGCCCGCGTCAATGTGGATTTGGCTGCCACCAAACAGACAATCAGGGGGTTTGGCGCGGCCAGCGCCTGGTGTGGATCGCTCAGCGACACCAATATGGATATCCTCTTTAAAGATATGGGCCTCAGTATCCTGCGGGTGCGGATCGCTCCTAGTGAAATCTGGAGAGCGGCCCCGGTTTTAGTGGATAGCAGTTGGATAACGGAACTTTACAACGCCAAAAAGGCGCAGGCCAGGGGGGCGATTGTTATTGCCACACCGTGGACGCCCCCGGCTTCGATGAAGACCAATAACAGCCTTGTCGGCGGCTGGCTCAAACCCGAGGAATATGCTAATTACGCCCAATACTTAAAGGCTTTTGCGGATTACTTTGCCCATAACAAGGTCCCGCTCTATGCCATCTCCATCCAGAACGAGCCGAATATTGAGGTGGATTATGAATCGTGCTTCTGGACTGGGGAACAGATGCGGGATTTCCTGAAAAACCACGGGGAGGTCTTCGGTGATCTCCGGATCATTATGCCGGAGGCGTACAACTTTGATTTTCGGCTCTCCGACCCCACCCTTAAAGACCCGGAGGCCTGCAAATACGTGTCGATTATCGGCGGACATCTTTACGGAACTACAGTCAGGGAATATCGTTTAGCCCACAGGAAAGGAAAAGAAGTGTGGATGACGGAACACTTGGTTAATGACCAATCATTACGGGCGGCCCTGGATACGGCCAAAGAGATCCATGACTGCCTGACCATTGGAAATATGAACGCCTATATCTGGTGGTGGGTGGTGAGTGACGCCAACGGTTTTCTTAACAAGCAATATGTCCCGCAAAAGCGGGGATATGTTGTGGGGCAATTTGCCAAATTCGTCCGGCCCGATTACTACCGGGTTGAAGCCACTTCCCGGCCGGCTGCCAACGTTAATGTAACTGCATACAAGGGTGACGACAAGGTGGTCATCGTCGCCATTAACAGGCGCAGATCACCGGTAGCCCTGGACTTTACCCTGCAAAACGGGGAAACGGCGGAGGTCCTCTCCTGGGTTACCGATGCCGAGAAAAATATTGCCCCCGGCCCAACGCTGGCCGTGACTGAGGGTTCTTTCCGTGCAGAGCTTCCGGAGCAGAGCGTGACTACTTTTGTCGGCGAGTTATTGCAGCCGGGCGCAGTGGGCTTGCCAGCGGATTAATCTTATTCCGGAAGAGAGGAAGACGCCCGGATGAGCGGGATAATTAAAACGGGGATTAGTTATGGCACAGAGATGGTATCCATTAACGCGCTTGGTGACAACCGGGCAGACATAGACTGAAGAGGGGTGATCTTGGTGTCCGGACACAGCCATAGCCACGCATATACGGGAAAACGGGTATTCTGGGTAGCCCTTCTCAAGGTCTTTATTACCGTTGCGGAGGCTGTGGGGGGCATACTCTCGGGGAGCCTGGCTTTGCTCTCCGATGCCGTCCATAACCAGAGCGATACGGCGGCTGTTGTTTTATCGTATATTGCCAATAAAGTTGCGGGCAGGGCCAAAGATGCCAAAATGACCTACGGCTATAAAAGAGCGGAGATTCTGGCGGCCTTTGTCAATTCCGCGGTTCTTTTGGCCATCTCTTTTGTGTTGCTCTTTGAAGCCTATAAAAGGTTGCGTGCGCCTGAGGTCATCGACGGGACCTTAATGATTGCAGTGGCCCTGATCGGGCTTGTTGCTGATTTTCTTTCCGTTTTTCTCCTGCAGAAAGATGCCCATAAAAGTCTGAATATTAAAGCGAGTTACCTTCATTTGATCAGTGATACCATCTCTTCAGTCGGGGTCTTGGCCGGGGGGATCGCCATAAAATTATGGGGGTTTGTCTGGGTCGACCCTTTGGTGACTGTATTAATCGCCTTGTATATTGTGAAAGAGACTATGGAGATCATAAGGAAAACCGTTAATATTCTTATGCAATCGGCGCCCCCTTTGGATTATGAGGCAATAAAAGCCGAGATTATGAAGATCGACAAGGTGAAAAATATCCACCATGTCCATTCCTGGATGATCGATGAAAAGACAATTCATTTTGAAGCCCACATTGACGTGGATGATATGCCCTTGTCGGAAGTGGAAAAGATATATGACCAAATAGAGAAGGTCCTTAAAGGGCGTTACAGGATCAGCCATGTGACCCTCCAGGCTGAGGTAGACAGGTGTTACGATAAGAATATCTTCAACATTTAATAGGGAATGGGGCCAAAGCATACGGGAGGTATTATGATGGAGAAGAAAAGAGTTGTCCAAATCCTTGTCCCGGCGGTAATCCTCGTTATCATTGCCTCTATCTGGTTTATGAAAAACAGTAACAGCAGGCCACCGGTGGATGATTCCTCGCCGTCTCTGGAAATCACCAACGTGGATCTGGAGGAAATCAAGGGCAAAGGCCTGCCGGTAATGATTAATTTTGGTTCGGATTCTTGTATCCCTTGCAGGCAAATGGCGCCGGCGTTGGAGAAGATCTACGGGGAAATGCTGGGCAAGGCTGTTATCCACTATATCGATGTTTGGAAATATCCGGAGGCGGCAAGGGATTTCCCGGTCCGGGTTATCCCGACGCAGATCTTTTTTACCGCCGACGGCGAACCCTACCGGCCGGGTGCGGAATTGGCGGAAGAGGTTCCGTTTATCTTTTACAAAAAGAAAGACACGGATGAGCATGTCTTTACCGTTCACGAGGGAGGGCTGACCGCAGAACAGATGCGGGCGATCCTCGTCGAAATGGGGGTGACCGAATGATCGACGCCTGGCTGGAAGGGATCGGCACGGCAATTCAGAACAATTTTTGGACGGCGCCTTTGTTGGCGCTGGCGGCCGGGGTCCTTACCTCTTTTACCCCTTGCTCCCTGTCGAGTATCCCGCTGGTCATCGGTTATGTGGGGTATATGGAAGCCGACCAAAGAAAAGCCTTCCGGCTCTCGCTGGTTTTTGCCGCCGGCGCCGCGGTCACCTTTACAATGTTGGGGGTCGTGGCCGCGCTGATGGGAAGGTTGTTGGGGACGGCGGCCCGCTGGTGGTATCTGCTCCTCGGGCTCCTGATGGTTTTAATGGCCCTGCAAACTTGGGAGATTTTTCAGTTTATCCCCTCAACCCATCTGACAGCCAGGAGCAAAAAGAGGGGTTATGCCGGCGCGTTTATCGCCGGTATTCTCGGCGGGCTCTTTTCTTCACCCTGCGCCACACCGGTACTGATTGCGCTGTTGGCCGTTGTTGCAGGTAAAGGAAGCCCGGCCTGGGGGGGGTTGCTGCTTCTCTTCTACGCCTTGGGCCACGGTGCGCTGACCGTAATTGCCGGGACCTCCCTCGGGTTGGTGCAGAAACTTTCGCAAAGTGAAGGTTATGCCCGGCTCAGCCAGGTGTTAAAGCTCGTCATGGGCGGGGCAATCCTCCTGCTCGGGTTATACCTGTTTTATCTGGCTTTTTGATGCCATCCAAAGGCATTCTTTTGGCCTATACAGCTTATACAGCTTTGTTGCGGAGGAAGAGCAGGATGCAAATACACCGGAGACAATTTGCGCCCTGCTCTTCTCGCCTCCGGTGCATTCGTCAGAATAACCCCCAACCTATAATCTTCTTTTTGGCGGAAAAGAGGGTCTAGACCGCCACTTCCCATTTCTGCCGGTAATCCTGGAGAAAACGGGCAAGTTTGTCGAGGGCGACGGTCAGATCTTCCAAAGAGGGAAGGAAAACGATCCGGAAATGGTCGGGGTGCGGCCAGTTGAAACCGGTCCCCTGCACCAGGAGAACTTTTTCCTTGCGGAGAAAGTCCAGGACAAACTGCTCGTCGTTGTGGATGTTGAACCTCTCCGTGTCCAGACGGGGGAAGAAATAGAGCCCGGCCTTGGGTTTCACACAGGAGAGCCCCGGGATCTCCAGAAGCCTTTCGTAGGTATATTCCCGTTGTTCATAGAGACGGCCGCCGGGGGCGATCAAGTCTTCTATACTCTGGTGGCCTTCGAGGGCTGCGGGGATCGCGAATTGGGCCGGTACGTTACTACAAAGACGCATGGAAGCAAGGATATTTAAGCCTTCAATATAGTCTGCGGCTATGCTTTTATTGCCGCTCAAGACCATCCAACCGACACGGAACCCGGCGATCCGGTGGGATTTTGAGAGCCCGTTCAGAGTGATACAGAACAGGTCATCCGTAAGGGAGGCAAGGGCGACATGGCGCTCCCCGTCATAAACTATCCGGTCGTAGATCTCGTCGGCAAAGAGGATCAACCCGTGTTCAGCGGCGAGATCCACGATCCCTTCAAGGATTTCCCGGGGATAGAGGGCGCCCGTCGGGTTGTTGGGGTTGATGACAACTATTCCCTTGGTGCGGCCGGTGATCTTCTTTTTCATATCATCAAGGTCCGGGAGCCAACCGGAGCTTTCATCACAAAGATAATGGATGGCGGTTCCACCGGCAAGGGAGACCGCAGCGGTCCATAACGGGTAGTCCGGGGCGGGGATCAAGATCTCGTCGCCATTGTCCAAGAGACCCTGCATGGCCTGGA
This sequence comes from Bacillota bacterium, assembly GCA_012735195.1. Classification (GTDB taxonomy): domain Bacteria; phylum Bacillota; class UBA4882; order UBA10575; family UBA10575; genus JAAYGG01. The sequence continues at coordinate 63,837 of JAAYIC010000077.1, read as the reverse complement.
CAATCAACTCGCTGACCCCGTTGCCGATATAGATATCATCTACAGTAACGCCGCGGATCCCTTTCTCTGTGGCGTATTTTTTGATCGCCTCGCGGGCCGGGTAAAGCCCCTTTGAATCGCAATACCCGTCGGCCTGCGGCAGGTTGGCGGCGACGGCACGGATGACCTCCTCCGGAGCAGTCAGCCCAAACGGCGCGGGGTTTCCGATATTCAGCTTCAGGATCTTATGGCCTTCCGCCTCCATCCTTTGGGCTTCTTCCATAATTGGCCCCCGGATATCATAACAAACATTATCCAGTTTTGATGATTTTTTAAAAAATTTATTCACCTTTCATACCTCCGCTCTTTTGGCGCGCACGGGGGGGCGCGCCGGCCCCATTAGTTATTTTGCCTTCATCCTGTTGACTATTTCGCCGATGATTTTGAACCCTTCCTCCATCTGGTCCCTATTCACCCGGGAGATCCCGAGGCGGAAGGTATTGTGGCCGCCGCCGTCGGTGTAGAAGATATCTCCCGGCATAAAAATGACATTTCTTTTCAAAGATTCCGCCAGCACCTGCCTGGCGTTGAGCTCTTCCGGGAGTTCGATGAAGACATGGAGCCCGCCCTGGCCCCAGATCTTTTTGGCGGGTATATATTTTTTTACCAGTTCGACCGCGGTTTTATGGCGTTCCCGGTAAACCCGGCGGGCATTTTTCAAGTAGCGCTCAAAACGGCCGCTCTGCAGGTACTCATAGAGCACGGCCTGGTCCAGGAAGGAGGTGTGTATGTTTCTGCTCCGTTTAATACTCTCCAGGTAAGAGATGAGTTCCTGGTCGGCCAGGATCCAACCGATCCGCAGCCCCGGAAAGAGGATCTTCGAGAAACTGCCGGTGTAGATCAGGTTATTCCCGTGGCCGGCCAGGGCGGCCAAGGGAGCAACGTGCGATCCGGAATACCGCAACTCTTCATTGAAACCGTCCTCGATTACAGGCAGCCGGTGGGCAGCTAGGAGTTTTAACAGGGTGATCCTCTTTTCCGGGGACATTACCACCCCGGTGGGGTTATGGTAGGACGGGACGAGAAAAACCGCAGCGGCGTCGCCTGCGGCGAGGACCCTTTCCAGCTCTTTCAGGTCGATTCCGTCCTCTTCCATACGCACCCCGGCGATCTCCAGACCGTGCAGGCGCATAATTTTGATGGCCGTATTGTGGGTCGGGTTTTCGCAGATGACCCGTGCGCCCGGCCTTGTCAAGGCGGTCAGGGTAATATCAAACGCCTCGGTAAAACCATTGGTGATCAGGAGATCCTTTCCGGCCATCGGGACCCCTTTGCCTTTCAGGTAGTTACGGAGATAATTCAGGAGTTTCTTTCCTTCCAGGGCGAAACGGCGTAAAAAGGCCTTTTTGAACTCCTCGGCCTCAAAGAGTTCCGGATCAGGGGCAATGCTTTTGAAGGAGATCATCCCCTTTTTCCAACGGGGCTCCGTCTTCTCAATGTCCAGTTCTGTGGCCAGCGCTGCGTAGTCCGTGAGCAGTTCCGGCCAGTGCAGGGTGACGCCGTCGCCGCGGCCGGTCGTGATCTTGGTGACAAATGTCCCCTGTCCTCTTACCGTTTCGACCAGTCCGTCGTCTTCCAAGTATTGATAGGCAAGGATCACCGTGTTCCGGCTGACTCCGGCAAGCCGACTTAACTCCCTGGTCGATGGGAGTTTTACCCCCGGCGCCAGGACGCTTCTGAGGATCATCTCTTTAAGATAATCTTTGATCTGTAGATAAGCAGGGACGCCCTTTTTTAACCTCCATTCTGCAAACATGGCTTCTTCTCCCGCTTTCTATTCTCACATAAAAAAGGCAAGAAAAAAAGAGCCACCACCCGTTAATTTTCTCCTCCCGGTGGTTCACTTCCGGCGTTGCCTGTCTGTTCCCTGCGGTCGCCTCTCAATTGCCAAATTCAATCCCGGTATTCCTGGCCGCCTGCACCAACTCGCCGGCGGGCGGAACCCTCTTGAGTTTGGTCACTTCTTTATCCAGAGGGACCGAGGTGATGGTCTGGCCTTGCAGGCTGACCATGCGGTTGAACTCCCCCTTTGCCGCCAGGTGTACGGCGGCCACTCCATATCTGGTGGCCAGAATCCGGTCGAAGGCCGAAGGTTTTCCGCCTCGCTGCAGGTGTCCGAGGATGGTCACCCGTGCCTCGTTTCCTGTCAATTTCTCCAGGTCCGTTGCGACCCGTTGGCCGATCCCGCCCAGACGCACCGGATCCGGGCTCCCTTCCACGCGGCGGCGGACAACCATCTCCCCGTCTTCGGCGTGGGCGCCTTCCGCTACCACAATTATGCTGAAGCTTTTTTCTTTGGTTTTTCGTTCTTGAATCTTTCTGCCGACCCGGGCAAGGTCATAAGGGATTTCGGGGATGAGGATCACATCGGCGCCGCCGGCGATCCCCGACTGCAGGGCAATCCACCCGGCGTATCTGCCCATCACTTCCAGGACCATAATCCGGTGGTGGGATTCGGCGGTGGTATGAAGCTTTTCCAGGGCATCGGTGGCAGTATCGACAGCGGTCATAAAGCCGAAGGTCAAATCGGTGCCGCTGAGATCGTTGTCAATGGTTTTTGGGATCCCAATCACCCGCAGCCCTTTTTCGATAAAATCCAGGGCGCAGTTGAGGGTACCGTCGCCGCCGATCACCAGCAAACAGGCGAGGCCTTGCTCTTCCGCGTTGCGCAAGGCTTGCCCGGAGAGGTCCTCATAACGTACCCGGCCATTTTCTTCCAGACGGAAATGAAAGGGGTTGTCGCGGTTGGATGAACCCAAGATTGTTCCACCGCGGACCAGAATTCCCATGACATCTGCAGGCGTAAGGCGGCAAAAATCATTAAGCACCAGTCCGCGGAAGCCGTCCCGGAAACCGACAACTTCCCATCCGTATTCATTAACAGCGGTTTTGACGACAGCCCGCAAAACCGCATTGATTCCCGGGCAGTCCCCGCCGCCGGTTAAAACGCCGATTTTCAAAGGAAAGACCTCCCTGCAATGGTGACCTATACTAAACGGCCGGCGTCTTTATTGTATAAAAGTAATTATATCATTGCCCGCCGGTGGTTGGCAACAGAGGAGAAGCAACCGTCGCCCCGGCACGATAAAAATCAGAGAAGCCGTTGAACTTCTCTTTCTGCCGGCATATTTTGGTTATAAAGCGCTTAGAACCAATAAAAATATTATTTGTTTTAAAACTCTGTAAAGTGTATTTTACCCAGAATTTCCTGGTTGGTTTCCTTTCTGTGATATAATAAACACGCATTCTAGCGGCATATATGCCGTATGCGTATACCGAATGCTATGCATACCACAGCGCATGCATGTGCATAATGCGGAAAGACGGCTGGAACAGAGGGTAACAATTACTGCGATGGGAGTGTCATGATATGGGAAGGATTAAGGCGATTATCTTTGATTATGGCGCCGTCATCAGTGCTCCGCAGCCAAAGAAGGAGATCAGAGCCATGGAAGAGCTGGCTGCGGTCGACCGGGAACGTTTCCAGGAGGCCTACTGGCGGTACCGGCTGGAATACGATACGGTTCTCACAACGGAAGAATACTGGCGGAAGGTCTTTTCAGATTGCGGGGCGGTTTGGCATGAAGATTTACTGCGCCAATTGTTGTACCATGACACCAGGAGCTGGACGGTGCTGAACCGGCGAATGCTGGCCTTTGTCAAACTCTTGAAAGCTCTCGGGTTCAAGGTGGGTCTTCTCTCCAATATGCCAACTGATATCCTAAAGGAGATGAGGAGGAAGTTCCCCTGGTTACATGGGAACCTCTTTGACAGCCAGATTTTTTCCTGCGATATTAAAAAGGCCAAGCCGGACCCGGCCGTCTTCTACCGCAGTCTTCAGGAATTGGGGGTTGAAGCGGAAGAAACCCTCTTCATTGATGATATGACAGCAAATATCGAAGCAGCGCGGAAAGTAGGCCTAAAGACCATTCAATACAAAACTTTCAGCAGATTCCTGCGGGATTTTTTCCGTTTTCTTGTCTAATCCTGTCCTTTCCGGCTGAACGTGTGATGAGAAGGGCAGGACAAGGATTGTGGACGGGAATTTACCCCGCAGCAAGCGAGCGGTCATAACTTTTTCCATCCACCAGGATCTGGGCTGAGCGGGGCTGAACCAGGGATGTTCGTCCATGGATCCGCCTGATCTCCTTGGTTCCGGCTTGATTACCGTCAACAACGGCCACCCATTCATCACCGGGGAGAGTGACCTCCAGCTTTTTTTGGCCGGCGTTGAACAAAACGGCAATCGTCTCCCATGGGTCTTGGTTTGCATGCCCGATCAGGAGATAACCGATTCCTTCGGGCGGGAGGTCCAAAAATTGTAGGTATTTTTGGACCTGCGTGGCGGAAACCATCCGGAAAGCCGGGTGGGCCCGGCGCAGGGCGATCAGACCCTGGTAATAGCGGAAAACCTCCAGATAAGCGGCTTTTCGCGACCAGTCCAAACGGTTGATATGGTCCGGGGAACTGTAACTGTTATGGTCACCGTATTTTGTCCGTAAAAAATCCTGGCCGGCATGGAGAAAAGGGATACCCTGGGAGGTCAGGACTAAAGCTGCGCATAACAGGTGGATTTTTATCCGCTCTTGCTCGTTTTCGTGGCCATGGGTACAGAGCAACCTGTCCCACAGGGTCATGTTATCATGGGCCTCGACATAGTTTACACATTGGCAGGGCCGGGTGGCCCAGGGTTTACCGGGGGGGTTCATTCGCTCATAGTCAACACCCGGATGATAGGTGGCGCCGGTTATACCGAACTTGACATTCTCCTTATACTCATAAGCGCCGCCGGTGAAGCCCGGCGCCCGGTCATGAAAAATAGGCCCTTTCAGTCCGTCCCGGAAATCGTCATTAAAAGCGGCAATCCCGGGCATCCGGGGGATATTCTTCTTCAGCGCCGCTTTTTTTGCAGGCAGCAGCGACGGCCCGCCGGTCCAGCCTTCGCCATAAAGAAGAATTCCCGGGCGGACCCGGTCCAGGGCTTGCCGGATTTGGTTCATGGTCTCCAGATCGTGCAGGGCCATCAGATCAAAGCGAAACCCGTCAACCTTGTATTCGGTCGCCCAGTAGCCCACCGAATCAATAATGAATTTCCGCACCATAAAACGTTCGGAGGCTGTTTCATTACCGCAGCCGGAGCCGTTGGCAAAAGACCCGTCCGGGTGTAACCGATAGTAGTAGCCGGGGACGAGCCGGTTTAAGTTGGAATCTTCCGACCGGTAGGTATGGTTATAGACCACATCCAGGATGACGCCAATCCCGGCCCGGTTTAAACCCATGACCATCGTTTTAAACTCGCGGATTCTGGTTTCTCCGTTATACGGGTCGGTGGCATATGAGCCTTCGGGCGCATTATAGTTCTTTGGGTCGTAACCCCAGTTGTATTGGGGCTCCGAGAGTTTACTCTCATCAACTGTATAATAATCCTGCACCGGCAGGAGATGCAGGTGGGTGATGCCCAATTCCACCAGATGGCTCAGGCCGGTTTTGACCATTTGGGGACCGCGGGTCTCCGCCTCGACCACCCCCAGATATTTGCCCTTATGCTTAACCCCGGAATCTTCATGGATTGAAAAATCGCGGATATGGACCTCATAGATGATGGCGTCAGTGAAGCTTTTCAGTGTTGGCTTTGGAAAATCATCCCACCCTTCCGGGTTTGTCCGGGCAAGATCAACCACCATACCGCGGTTGCCGTTAACGCCAAGGGCTTTTGCGTAGGGGTCCACCACCTCAAAGACCCCGTGGTAGTGGGTGACTTCATATGTATAATAGAGCCCGTGCCGGTCGCCTTCGAGGATCTGTACCCAGAACCCGTTGGGATCCTTGTACATCTCATAGACCGTGGCCTCGCCCTCGTGCCCACTGGGATAAGTCTTTAGCTGCATCCGGAGTGCCCCGGGCGCCCAGACCCGGAAAATTGTCCGATCTTTACTATAAAGGGCGCCCAGTGCGGCATCGTCATAATGGATCATCCGGCCTGCCTCCCCCCTCTTTTCCTATCATATTGTTGCTCCCCACAGCAGGTAAAATACCTGCTGCTCCCGGTAAATTCATGGGCGTGGGCGTGCTCATCTCCGTACCCGTGTCTGCATACCCTTACCACCGGGGCCCAGGACCTGGTGGTGCGGAAAAATTTAGAAGGAAAAGGGGAAAGCATAGAGAAATTACCTACATTATGATTGCAGAGACCAATTACTTGGATCTATTCCGTCCGTCCGTTATCAACCATTTATTCTTATTCCTTTGCGGCCTGGCGGTAGGGAGTTTCCTCAATGTCCTCATTTACCGTCTGCCGCGCGGCGAAAAAATGGGGTTCTCCCGTTCCCGTTGCCCCTCTTGCGGGCGCCGGCTGAGCGCGGTGGAGCTGATCCCCCTTTTCAGTTTTCTTTGGCTACGGGGGAAATGCCGCCACTGCAGGCGTGCGATCAGCCTCCGTTATCCGTTCGTCGAATTCCTGGGCGGGGTGGTGACGGTTTTATGGGGGATGAAATTCTCCGGGACTACCGGGAAATTTATATATTTAGTCCTGACCTACGCCTTGATTGGGGTGGCTTTTATTGACTTGGAACATAAAATCATCCCAAACCGCCTGACCATTCCTTTTCTCCTGGCGGGACTGGTTTTTATGGGATGGAAAGGGGAGTTGCCCACCGCGCTCATCGGCGGAGTCCTTGGCGGTGGGGTTCTCTTCCTGATCGCCTTGTGCTACCCCAAAGGGATGGGAATGGGTGACGTGAAACTCCTCGCTATGATCGGGGTATATTTGGGTTGGCAACGGATCTTTTTCGTCCTCTTTCTCGCCAGCCTCTTGGCGACCGCCGTTGCCCTGGTGCTGATCGCGACGAAAAAAATGACGCGTAAAGACCCGATCCCCTTCGGGACATTTTTGGCTGTTGCCGCCTTTATTATCCTTTACTTCCCGGATTTGCCGGGACTTTTCTTTCCCCTCGTCCATTAAGTGGTTAAACCGGCGTTTTTTGCCTGAATGAAAAAGCCTTGCGTTCGACAGAAAAGGCAAGACATCTGTAACCGGGTTACATAAAGCTATACCTAAAATATCTCTTGAAAACCGCAATTTTTGCGGTTTTTTCTTTTCCCAAAAACTGGAGAAAAAATTTTTAGAGTGTCATATTTTTCTATTCCATTCATATATTACTTTGGAATCATTTCCAAGCGGGCGGACAAGGGGGCATATCCCAGGTGGTTACAGGGTTAAGTGCGTGGGTGCGGCTAATCCGGCTTCTTATCTTCACAGCGGTCTTGATGCTACCGGTGATAATCTTCCAAATCCAGGAATGCACCGGCGGGCAGTGGGTTGCGCGTACGGGCGCATGTGAAGCGGCTTTTAAGGTCAAAAAAGTCGTGACAGAGCCTGCTGAGGCATACGTTTCCGTTCTGGTCGCCGCGCCCCGGTTTGAAATCAACGGGGCAAAGGGTTTTTACCGTGAAAAAAGACCCGGGCATTGTTATGTCCAGGTGAGAGGCCCGGCCTTGGTAAAATTTTCTGCCGCCCCCCTTTATTCCCGGACCCGCGGTAAGAAAGCCGAGTTAAACGTGGTTTATTGGGTAGATTGGCCGGAGAGGGAAGCTTGGAGTTTTCGTCCGGGTGGTCCTCCCCTGGTGTTACCGTTGAATGGTGATACACAACGTTTCAAAATTTACGGGGGAGTCGCCATAGATGAAGTTTCGGAACAACCGGCGGGCGAGTACCGGGGAAGCATTACCGCAACTGTCACTTCACAGTAATCAGTGAAAAATCAATGAGCAAAGGGCACATAGCGCCGGTTGACCGGAGGAGGTGGTTGCCGGAGCAGGGTAGGATTAATCATAGCACGCACGCGTGCAAAAAACACTGTTCAGAATTGAAAATTAGCAAAGGAGGAAAAGAGTGATGAAGAGGCTTATCATCTTAGGCTTGGCTTTTGTACTCGTACTGGCACTAGCCAGCACCGGTCTGGCCCAGAAGAAGTTGGACAGTGATACCGTAGAGGTTCGGGCGATCGTCCATCCGTATGCGGAGATCCGCGATTTGAATGACCCCAATAATCCTATACTCTGTTATGTGGGTTATGCGGGTGAAGAGCATACCTGGAGAGATTATTTTTATGTGGTCTCCAATACCAAGATCGGCATGCAGCTGAACCAGAAGGATTTCACCCACAAACTCAAAGGTGACACCTTCTATACCAGGGCCAAGATTCAGCGGGCTGCCCGCTACGGCGATGACAGAGGCGAACAAATTCTCCGGACCGATTCCTTTAGACCAGTGGATGCCAGATGGCCTGTCCAAGGACAAGAGGGTAAATGGTATCTCCTTGATGTCAAAGGAAAACTGGGAGAGGTCTATTCGCAAGCGGCCGGCAAGTACAAGGCTAAATTCACCGTCACGGTGTTTGCCTGGTAAAAACTGAACTAACCAAGCGTGGTGGATAAGGGGTGGCGGTTTTGCCCCCCTTGTCCATGCCATTAAAGAGATGTGAAGGTGGTCTTTATGCTGCGCATTATGGGTTTTACGATTGTAGTATTGATTTTGCTTTTTTGTTTTTCCGGGGACGTTCTTGCTATTGGTCTCCGGCCGTTGGTTATCGAGATGGACCTTGAACCGGGAGCAGTCAAGGATTTTGCGATCCTCCTCTCTCCGGAAGAGACAAAGACCTTAATCAATGCCAGCCTTTATCAGCCGTTGCAACAGTTGGACGGAGGACTGGTCTTTGAAGAAGGCGACCCTTTACGAAACCCGGCCATTAACTGGGTTGAACTGGATGAAAACAAGCTTCTCCTTATCCCCGGGGAGGAACTAAAGGTCACCGGCAGGGTACGGGTGCCTTTTGACGCGAGGGGCTCACATATGGTCACGATTATGGTGGAACCGGAGATACAACAAGATGCTGAAATCGCCATTCATTTCCGTTTCGCCGTCCGCCTGCGGATTAAGGTGGAAAGACCGGGCCTGCGCCCGACGGCGGAGGTAGAGGAATTCACCTTGACCGCCGGGGAGGAGAAGGAACCGGTCCTGCAGGCTCTGGTCCGGAATACTTCTGCTTTGGATTATCCAACTGCCGCCGAAGCCACGGTACGGGATGGACAAGGACGGCTGGTGGAAAGGGTGGAACTGCGTCCGGAGAAGCTATGGGACCATGCCCAACAGGATATTTTGATGTATCCCTTTAGTAAATTGCTGTACATTGGTACGGTTCGAAAATACTTGCCGCCCGGAGAGTATCAGCTCCGTTTGTTCTTCCGCTATGCCGCAGGAAAACAATTAATAGTCACCAAAACCGTGGAAATTGGGGCAGAGGATTTCAGTTTTCCAGAAACGCAAAAGACCGCCCTGCAAGTATCTTTGGATGAACTGAGCTTCGCCGGACGCCCGGGGACCGTCTCCAGCCGGGCCTTGACTATTAAAAACACCTCCGGAGAGGCCTGTGTTCTCTGTTTGACCCCGGTTAACCTGGAGTACGGTTACGCCTATTCCATCTTTGAACATACAGAGTTCACAATCCGGGGTGACAATCAGTTTCTGTTGGAACCGGGGAAGAAAAAGACGGTAATTACCACGGTTCATTTTCCCAGGGATGCACAGATACAAGGAAATTACGGTTTTTTGAGAGTAGACGCTTTTAAGCTTGATGGGGAGCTCCTTTATGAACAGATGATTCCGCTTGAAGCGGTGGTTGCCGGAGACCATCAGTATACTGCAGAAATGCTTAATTTTACCAGCGAACGCTTGGGTGAAGAAGTGCTTTTCTCTCTCGTGCTTAAAAATACCGGTAATATCAAAATTTTCCCCTCAGGCCGGGTCGTGGTTAAAGATCCGGAGGGAAGGACCGTTACCATAGTGGAATTATCCGGAGCAGGCGAGGAAAAAACACCGGTACTGCCGGGCAAGCTTTCAACGTTGCAAGGGACGTCCCTGAGAATTCCCCCTGGCGACTACCAAATGGAAGTTTCAATCCAGGCAGAAAAGAAGGAATTGGCAGCCCTGACGATGGCCGGACCTCTATAAAGGCCCGTCCATGTACGGGCGCGTGATAATAGGGGTTAAATTGATTCTTCACGCGCTCACGCCCGTGAAGAAAGTAAGAGGTGAGAGGATATGTTGAGTCGGCGGATGATCTTCCTGATCTGCGCTTTTTTCTTCATCTTTTTCCTCCCCGGACCGGCGACAACACCCTTGTCGGTCCGGGCAGAACAGGAAGCGGAGCCTTTAGTCACAATTGTCTTTTTTGAGATGGAACTTCGGGAAGCCTTGCGGGAGGTAGCCCTCCAGACGGGAGTAAATATAGTAATGGATGAAAACATTACGGGAACGGTCACCTTGGAGCTGGAGGACACACCTTTAGAGAAAGCGCTCCAGATGATGCTGGCAGGAGGGGGGTTTAGCTACCGTAAGGTCGACGATTATTATCTGGTAGGGCTGGCTGACCCACGAAACAGGGTTTTTGCGGATCTCGCCGAAACAGAATTTTTCTTCTTTAAGAACGTAAAGGTCTCTACTGTAGAAGCGTTGCTCCCTGATGCTTTCCGCCAAAACGTCCGTTTTGACCAGGAGGCAAACGTGGCGGCTATCACTGCGCCCCGTGGGTTAAAGGAGCGGATCATTGCGGATTTCAAAAAGATCGACACCCCCCGGGCGCAGGTAAGGGTGAAGGCACTAGTCTCCGAAGTACAGACAGAAGTGATCAAGGAATGGGGAATCGACCTCTTTAACTGGGAGTTTACTTCCAGTCTGGCAAAAAAACCGGACTGGACGACAATTTTGGATCTGGCCCCTGGAGCTATTGGTATTGAAACCGATATTTTTGGCCTTTTGCATACCAAGATCCGGGCCTTGGAGAAGGAAGGCGCAGCTAAAATCCATGCCGACCCCGTGATTCAGGTGGCGGACGGGAAGACCGCCGACCTTTTTGTCGGGGAACAACGGGTCTTGATTTTGGATGTGTATGAGAATTACGACCAGATCGAAAAGATTGAGGCCGGCACGGGTCTGAAGGTTACTCCCCGGGTCTTCGAAGACCGTATCGAGTTGGAGATGACCCAGACGGTCAGCTATTTCGTGGACAATAACGGCAGTGAACCGGTGGTAAGAATGGCGGAGTTCGGGTCAACGCTACGCCTTATTCCCGGTCAGACCGTTCTGGTCAGCGGCTTGACCCAAGTTGAAGACAGGAACAGAACATCGCAAACCCCGGTTCTTGGGAGGATTCCGCTTTTGCGCCTTCTCTTCCGGGAAGGCAGGGAGGAGCAGAAGGAAAGTGAATTACTGGTTTTTATTTCAGCGGAGGTTGTGGCGGAAAATGATTAAAAACCACCGGCTCTGCGGGTTGGTGTTGGCTTTAGCCTTAATTACGCTACCGGTCACAGGTGCCGGGGCGGTTGAAGGCCCGGAGAAGACAGAGATAACGCCGGATCTTGTCTTTATCCCGTTAGGGTTTATTTCTCCCGGAGTTCTGGAGATGCCCGCCGGTTTTAATGGATGGCTGATCTATGATGAAGAAGAAGAGATCTATTTTCTTTCCGCCCCGGCGGTAACCGATGAAGAGGTTTTGGCCGCTCTCAGGGAAAACCTGGCCGATGCGGCCACCCTCTTCATCTTATATTCCCTCAGGATCGTGGAATTGGGAACCACCTCCACCTGGGGCTGGGTGTTTTCCGGAGAAGTCAGAACCGGCACACCGGCGGAGAGTTACCGTTTAGTGGCAACTCCCCAGATTCTCCGGGGCGAGAACGGGGTCCGTTTTTTAGTGGAAAATGGGTTTATGAAACACCCCGGTGTACCGGAATCCAGTAGTTATGAAGGGGCATCCGAGGCATGGATAATCGCCGTACCCGGCCGGCCGGTAAAGTGGAAAACCGGCGCTATTTATCCGGAATACTATGATAAGGACGAGAATTACCTTCTGGAGATTACCCCGGTTTTTATCCAAAGAGAAACCGGCCGGGTGGAGACGAAGGTCTCTTTTCTGCGGGAAAACCAGGATCACGGTGAAAAGGCTGCCCTGGCCACCACTGTCAACTCTGCCGGGGGAAAGCCGGAGATCATTGCCTTCATGCGCCGGACGATGGATCGGAAAGAAAGAAGGCTTTTTACTGCGGGGTTGAAAGAACAGCGGGTTTTTGCCCTGGTGTTGAGTGCTGTTCCGTTTAGGCTGAAACAATTGGCGGAGATGCCGGTTATCCCCATGGCTTCCCTGGATGGATTGAGACTCCTTGCCCCCCATTCTCCGCAGAGCCCCGATAAGGAACTGATCCTTGAGACCGGCTTGATCAGTAGCGGATCCGCGTCCGGGAGAGAACTAAACCCTGCCGTGCGTCTTACCATGCCTCTGGGTGACGCGGGCGATCTGGAGGTTTCCGCCCGGGCCCCGAAGACCTATTTTATCGGGATAAAAAGGGAACTGTGGGCCGGGTCCGGCACATTTTTCGATGCCGCTCTTGCCGGGGGGTTAGGACCCGTGGCCACTCCCGTCCTGATGACGGGGGTTTCTGATAACGTACAACTCTCCCCTCATGTACGTGCCTTTGTAACCTGGTACCCGTTGGTCTTTCTGCTTGACGGCCGGACCGAACTGGCAAAGAGCTACTGGCGGGCCGGCCTGGAATGGGATCTGGACGAACTGGAGCTGGCTTTGGCTTTAACCGGTAATCCCGGGTGGTCTGCGCAGCGGCTCGAGGCGGTCTGGCGTTTGCAGAGGGATCTTTGGTTACGCATAGGCGTTATTGCGGAAAATTGGGATTCGCCGGGTATTTTTATGGCAGTGGGCGTCAAGCGCAGAAGCAACATAGATTAGGCATGCACGTATACATGGATGTACGCATGTGCACACGCATATTGCGCGCCTGGTTTCTTTCGACTGCTGTTGGGAGGCATCGGGCGTACGCGTGGTGTACGAGATAAAAAACGGGGTATAAAAAATTATGGGGTATGAAGAATCAGGGTATAAAAAATCGGGCATGAAGAATAAGGGTATGAAGAAGGCCGTAAGAATTAGGGAATAAAGAATTAGGGAACAAAAATAAAATAAAGCTGAGGGCGGTTATACACCCTCAGCTTATTATTTATATATTAATTATCATAGTGTAAGTCTCCGGGCATACTCCCGCCCGGAGGTCAAGGCCTCTATATTAATGGCCAACAGGTCTTCCTTGCCAGCCAAGGTTCTCTTCAGCCCCTGTACCAAGTCTTCCCCGCTGAGTTGCACGTCAAGATGGGCGCCCAACAACTCTGCCAGGGCGCCGGTGATAACAGCATTGGCCACCCGGTTGTTTCCGAGTTTCTCCGCCAACTCGCTGGCGGGGACCGGGAAGAGGGAGAGATCCGCCCGCGTAAGTTTTACTTCTCCGCAGACCGAGGAGTTAACGACGATTATCCCGCCTCCGGCCAGGCGTTGTTCTTCCCTGGAGAAAGAAGCCCCGTTCATCACCACCGCCGCATGGCTCCGGTTCACGCAGGGGCTGGGCAATTCACCGTGGGAGAGGATTACTGTACATTCGGAAGGCCCGCCGCGTTTCTCCGCCCCGTATGAAGGGGCAAAACAGGGATGAATACCGGCGCTCAGTGCCGCTTCGGCCAGCATCTTCCCGGCAAAAAGGATCCCCTGACCGCCGATGCCGGTAAACCTTATGACCGTATCGTTCGCTTTCATCCCTCAAGAACCTCCTTTGCCACCCGCACTTCGCCGGGGGGATAGTACTTTGCCATTACTTCATCAACATAGCGCAAGGCCTCGACCGGCGTCATCCGCCAGTTTGACGGGCAGGCGCTGAGTATTTCCACAAGGGAGAAACCAAGCCCCTTCATTTGTGCACGGAAGGCCCGCAGGATGCTTCTTTTTGCCGCCGCCTGTTTACCGGGGGAGGTTAAGAGCACGCGGCTCAGATAAGCCGGGCCCTCCAGAGCGTTGAGCAGCTTCATCATGTCGATGGGATTCCCTTCCCTGGCGGCTTCGCGGCCCAACGGCGAGGTGGTCGTCTTCTGCCCCGGCAGGGTGGTCGGGGCCATCTGTCCGCCGGTCATCCCGTAGCAGGCGTTGTTAATAAAGATGATGGAGATATTTTCACCGCGGGCGGCCGCGTGGATGGTCTCCGCCATGCCGATGGAAGCCAGGTCGCCGTCGCCCTGGTAGGTGAAGACAAAACACTCGGGACGGGCCCGTTTTACTGCGGTCGCCACCGCCGGCGCACGGCCGTGCGCCGCCTGTTGGGTGTCGCAGTTGAAAAATTCGTTGGTATAAACGGAACAACCGACTGAAGCAATGCCCACCGCTTTTTCCCGCAAGTTCAATTCGTCAAGGGCCTCGGCGCCCAGGCGGTGCGCCAAACCATGATGACACCCGGGGCAGTACCGGAAGGGCGTATCAGTCAGTGATTGGGGGCGTGAAAACAATACCGCCATCTATATTTCCTCCTTTTGGATGCTGGACTCTGATAAGCCGTACTTACCCGCGTCCATACAAGATATACGAAAATACGTTTGTTGAACGAACCGGTGTAATTCCCGGAATAACCGCCTTTTCTGCGCAGGTCCGTGTTACGTGTTGGAAGCTGCTCCCCATGTCTTCCGCGATGCGTTATTTACACGCAGGCGCGTATTCCACGCGGGGATGCGACTATTCCTCCTGCAAACGGGTGAGGATGGTCCCGGGGTAAATGAGTTCACCGCCCATTGCTCCGGCGAATTCTATTTTACAGGAGGGGGCCGTGGCAAGACGGACGTCTTCAAGCATCTGGCCGGAACTCATTTCAGCAACAAGGATCTTTTGGACCTTTTCCGAAAGGTTGTAAAGGGCTTCCTCCGGAAACGGCCAGAGGGAAACCGGACGGAAAAGCCCGGCCCGGCGGCCTTGTTGCCGGGCAATCCGTACCGCTTGCAGGGCGGAACGGGCTACGGAACCATAGGCTACAACCAGAACTTCCGCATCCCTGGTGAAATGTTCGTCGTAACGTACTTCCTCCCGGGCGATTTCCCTGTATTTCGCCTGCAGCCTGCGGTTTACTTCGGTCAGAGCCCCTTCCGGCATATGCAGGGTATAGATGGATCTGGGGGTCCGGTCATTGGCCTCCCGGGCAAAAATTCCTGTTGTCGCCCAGGAAGGGGCCTCCCGTTCCGGGACCGGCTCACGGGTCCGGAGGGGTTCCATCATCGTGCCGAGGAGACCGTCGAGGAGGATAAAGACCGGGTTGCGCCAACGGTCGGCCAGATCAAAGGCTGTGCGCGTCAAGTCATAGATCTCCTGGACCGACCAAGGGGCAAGGACCGGTGTGTGGTAATCCCCGTGACCCCCGCCCTTAACCGCCTGGAAATAATCGCCCTGGGCTGGTGAGATATTGCCAAGGCCGGGACCGCCGCGCATGACATTCGCGATCACGCACGGGAGTTCAGCGGTGGCCAAATAAGAAAGGCCCTCCATCATCAGGCTGATTCCCGGGCTGGAAGAGGTGGTCATGACCCGCCGGCCTGCTCCGGCGGCCCCGTAGACCATATTAATGGCTGCCAGTTCACTCTCGGCCTGCAGGAAAACGCCGTTCATCTCCGGTAGGACCATGGACATGTATTCCGCAATTTCCGTTTGGGGCGTAATGGGATACCCAAAGTACATCCGGCAACCGGCATCGAGTGCGCCTCTGGCTACAGCCCGGTTCCCGGAGACGAGTTCGACTTGGTCTTTCAAACGGTTTCAGCCTCCTTAATTATGGTGATGGCCAGATCCGGACAGAGCCGGGCGCAGGCCAGACAATAAATACATTTATGCGGGTCCAAAAGGACGGCCGGGTGATGGCCTGCCTTGTTAAACTCCGTGCTTAAAGCCAGGATCTTCCTGGGACAGGCCTCCACACAAAGGCCGCAACCTTTGCAACGCTCCTTATCAATAATTACCAAAAAATATCCCTCCTACCTCCAGCAGAAATTTCTCCAGTGAAAACTTGCCCGGCGTTGTACTTTGCGGCCAACGCACGCCAAGCCACTAACTGTCATTTTACCACAGAATTTGTTATAAGCAAATAACCTCACCGGTTAAGGTATTGATAATGATCCGGCTCTCTTTCACCGCCCGCCGCTGTTCCGACCGGGAAGAACCCGGGGCAAAGGGGCTTCGCTTTAGGCCGTTAGCAGGCACGCGCAAAGTCTTCATCCCGGATTTTCCCGGATAGGGCCGGCAGAAAAAGGAGCAGGCTTGGCCCCTTCCCGGATACACCGGTCATTTCCGGTACGGTGGAAGACGGAATCTCCTCACTTTCATTACACGAACCGGGGGGAAGAAGGGATGAGCCGGGGATATGCAGGGGAGTGCCGGAAATGCGGCTGTTTACAAAACAATCTTCTGTTCCGCCCGGAGGTTCTTGATCTGGCGGAAGATGTAACGGACAACAAGATTATCCGAATTGGTCAGGGTTTCATAATCTCCGATCAGGATCATTTTTTTTCTCGCCCGGGAAAGGGAGACGTTCACCCGGCGGAAGTCCTTTAAAAAGCCGGTTTTCCGGGGTTGACCGGGCTCGTAGTTACTCCGTACCCAGCTGATAATGACGATCTCTTCTTCCCGGCCTTGAAAGGAATCGATGGTGTAGATCCTGTTCTCGATGAACTCCTGGAAGGCGCTTTCTGCCACGGAGAAGTAGTTAAAATTCTCCCTGAACATCTCTTTAACCTTTTCCACCTGGGCTTTGTAGGGGGTGATCACAGCGATATCCGTTAATTTTTCGCCGTTTTCCAGCAGGTTCAGGACCTGGCGGACACAGAGCATGGCCTCGGTCAGATTGTAATAGGTGGAATTAATCTCCGTCTCCGCCCGCAGTTTAGGGTCGGAGATCCCGGCGGTATCAACGATCTCAACGGGATAAGGGAAGAATTTTCTCCGGCCGGCCGGCGAGAGTTTGTAATAATCCGAATCGGTATTGGGCGAGAGCCGGCCGTCGTAGATCAGGTCGGAGATAAAGGAGACCATCTCCGGGTGGGCGGTGCGGTAATTAATATCAAGGAAGACCCGGTTAAACCTGTTCCCGTCGGCAATGAGCCGTTCAAAAAGGCTCATCTGGAGTTTTTCCTTTTCGGCCGGGGTGAGCCGGGAGTTATATTCCGCCAGGATTTCCTGGGCGATCGGGTAGGGGGGGATCTGCAGGTGATCGCCGATCATAACACATTTTTTGGCAAAACCCAGCGAAAAAAGGGTTTCCGGGATATCCATCTGGGAGGCCTCGTCAATAATCAGGAGGTCATACTCGGCCGGTGGGAGGTTCCGGTCCAGGTAGAACCCGAGGGGCGTGCCGAGAATGACTTTATTCCCTCTTTCCATGGCAGCCAGGTGGAGGGAGTTGGCTGTGGAAACCGTATGTACACCGGGGAGGTTGGACTTCCAGTGCAGATTATTGCCGGAACGTAAAACACGGATCTTTTTATCCATCAGCTTCTCCAGGATGTTATCCACCGCCACGTTGGTCTTGGCCAGGATCAGGATATTCTCCCCCTTGAGATAAGACTGGAGGGCAATCTCCGTAATTAAAGTGGTTTTCCCGGTACCCGGCGAGCCCTGAACCACAACCAGGGTATGGGTGTCGCCGTCAAGGGCCAAAGCCAGGTTCAATGCTTCGGTCTGTGCTTTATTTTTGGCAAGGCCTTTATTAAAGTAAGCCCTTTTTGGGATGATCTGTAGCCGTTCCGGGTTAAGCAGTTTTTCTTTACGCAACCCTAAAACCCCGGCGAGCAGGGGCGAAACTGTCCCGTTTTCCACCTGTTCCGCCAATTTTTCCAGGTGGGCGCCGAGGATCGCCTCGTTGGAATCTTTCACCAGCCTTTGGATGCCGGCGATTTTTTCCGCCGGGAGCGGCAAAACCGCTTCCACTTCAATGACATACCCGTCACCGGAGGTTTCCGGATGGCATTCGCCCACTCTGAACTCTTCACCGTCGGGGGCGGTTAAAATGTCGCCGGGCAAAAAGGGGGCGGGTACCCGGAAAACCGCCTCGTTCCCGTCGGTAGAAAGACAGACACAATCAACCCGGTGGTATTTCTTTTCTTTCAAGGCGAGAATCTCCCTGTGCTGCTGGAGTTCACGCAGGACAGCCGCTTTTGTTCGCATTTTTACCGGGCTAGGGCCGGCCGGGGGGATCCTCTTTGCTTTTTCCTCTTTTTCTTCTTGTTCCTTAATTCCCGCCAAAGCATAGAGATGGTTTCGTAACAGCCGGTAATCACCGCGGCCGGGTTCCGGCAGGCCCAAAGCATCCAGGGGCGTGTTTTTTAGTAATTCATAAAGAAAATCCAGGTATTCTCTTTGATTCATGGGACCTACCAGGGAGAGAAGGCCTTTTTTGTAGATACCGGCTTTTTTGGCGTTACGGAGCATGGAATCCTTTTTAACCAGGCTTTTCAGGGAAAAGTGTTGCAGATAGGAGTTGAGAAAGGCCCGGCAATTGGCTTTGCTGTCAAAATACTTCCGGTGGTTCAGGCTGTCGATCGTATTTATCCTGCCGGTTTTCAGGTTAATCCCGGCTGACGGGATTTGCAGGCTACTCAGGATATACTCAGGTACGGAAAGGGTGTTTTGTTTTTTCTTTGCCGCATAATGAAAATAGAGGCCGCTCAGGTTTTTGCCGCCCAAAAATTGGAAAGGTCTGGCGATAAAATCACGGGCCTTTAACGAACCGGGATGCGGCAGGCCGGCTTCTGCTGCGGCTTTGAGGATAATCTCCCGCTGGATCTTTACGGGGACTTTCTCCCAGCGTATTTGGGGGGAGGAACAAATCAGTTCCAACCAATCCTCAATGCTTGGCCGTTCGATCCCAAACATATCCCAGAAGTTGGGGTAGGTTTTGATCCGGGCGTACAGCCCGGAAAGGGTTTTTCCGTTTAAAAAAGAAAATCGCCGGAAGAAGTCGGTGGAATCCATTAAACGCGGGTTTTTTAACCCTAATTCCCCCGCGGCCTTCCAAAGAGCCTCCTTTATTAACTGGGGAGAAAGGGATTCCCAGGAGATGCGGGAGCCGGGGGCGCCGGTTGCCAGCCATTGCGACAGGTTATAACCGGGGATGCCGGCCGTATCGCAGATAAACTCCACGGTGCTGATGTTTTTATCCTTTTTTAACCGGGAGTAGCAGTGGTACAAACCGGTAAGGTCCCGGTTGTTCAGGGCGGCCAGCGGCCGGCAAAAATCTTTATACTTCAGCATCCGTGGGGTACCTTTTCCGGCCTCTTCTGCCAGGAGGTATAACAAACGGTGTAAATACGGAGGGGGAAACCGTTGCCAGCGGAAATTGGGGCGCCCGGCAAGGACGAGCCATTCCGTAAAAGAAAGGGGCGGGATCCCATATTCGTCGCAGAGGCGGTCCAAGGCCCGGAGATCCGCGGTGGTATTGCCGGCATAACGGATGATAAAACTATACAAGGAAAGACCCTGCAAGAAGTCGATCCCGGTCTTCAGATCCTCCGTTGACATCATCCGGGGATTACTGTAGCCCAGGGCGGCGGCGGCCATGATCAGCAGGTCTTTCAGAACTTGTTCCGGAAGGATCTGCCATGAAGGCACGGTGGCGCCGGCGGTGAGATAAGCGATCCAGTCTTCCATGGCGGTCTCAATATTCAGATCCTCACAGATATATCTAATAACCATGCCGCGGGGACCCCGGCATAGGTTGTTATAGAAGTTATAAAAACCGGTCAGGGTTTTGTTCTTCAAAAACCGGAAAGGGCGGGCAAAATCTTCAAAAGTCATCAGCAGCGGGTGACTGCGCCCCCGTTCCCGGCAGGCCCGGAGGAGGACCTCTCTTCTTACTGTCCGGGGGATATCCTCCCAGGAGGCGACCTGACGGTTTCTGATATACGTGAGGTACCTCCCGGTTTCGATCGGCGGAATTTGCTGCAGGTTGCTCAGGGGAGCGGAAGCCCCTTTTTCGCCTGTTGTAACTTCGGATGGGAACGGGAAGGCAGGCGCGAACCCGTTAAGATTCGTTTTTTCTCCGGCAACAACTGTTTTTTCCATTTCATCACCCAACTGCAACGATATTCATTGGTAATTCCTGCGCTATGCTTGGTCTAATATAATACTATTGGTTGATATTATAATCTATTATATTGCAAAAAATGACTTGGCAAAAGAGACGGGAGACCGGAGAAGCGAAAATTATGTTATTATTTTATTGATCTTTGCCGTCATGCTCTCTTTGTCGCCATTTTTTGGAAATTATTACACCAGATTTTCCGGGTTCAGTGGTTCAAGGGCCGGAAGGACAAAACGCCCGTCTTTTCTGATTAACCGGTCGTTGAAGTAGATTTCCCCGCCTCCGAATTCAGGTCGTTGGATAAAGACCAAGTCCCAGTGGATCGCCGATTTGTTGCCGTTATCGCATTCGTCATAGCAGGAACCGGGGGTAAAGTGGAAACTGCCGTTTATTTTTTCATCAAAAAGCGTATCCTTCATCGGGTTGAGGATATACGGGTTAAGGCCCAGGGCAAATTCGCCGACATACCGGGCGCCTTCGTCCGTATCGAGGATCCGTTCGAGGCGCTTCTGGTCGTTGGCGGCGGCCTTCACAATCCTCCCGTCCCTGAACTCCAGCCGGATCCCTTCAAAGGTAAAACCTTCGTAGAGGGCGGGGGTGTTGAAGGTGATCACCCCGTTCACCGACTCCCTGACCGGGGCGGTAAAGACCTCTCCGTCGGGGATATTCCTATGGCCGTCGCATTTGATGGCGGGAAGCCCTTTGATGGAAAAGGTAAGATCGGTATCTTTACCGGTAATCCGTACCCGGTCGGTGGCTTCCATCAACTCCACCAGAGGCTCCATGGCTTTGGAGAATTTTGCATAGTCCAGGTTACAGACGTTGAAGTAGAAGTCTTCAAAACCTTCAATACTCATATTGGCCAACTGCGCCATGGAGGCATTGGGATAACGAAGGATGCACCACTTGGTGGACGGCACCCGGACCTCCATATGTACCGGAAGGATATACTCTTTTTGATAAAGCGACAATTTCTCACCGGGCAGGTCCGCAAATTCACTGGTGTTCTCTCCGGCGCGGACCCCGATATAAGCCTGCATCGCGCTCATTTGCAACCGGTCCCACTCCGCCAGGGCCTGCAATTGCCCGGCAGAGGCCTTCTTCAATAATTCCCGGTTGAGACTGGGATGGGCCAGTTTGATAAAGGGCAAGCCTCCGGCAGTGTAAACCGTTTTTATCAATTCCGCCGCGAGTGGCTGTGCGTCACCGATTATTTCCAAAAGGATCTTTTCTCCCGGTTGCAGTTGTACAGAATAGGTAATTAAATTCTCCGCCAGTTTGGCCAGGCGTGGATCTTTCATTTTGAACACCCCTCATTATAATTCCTTGATATTTTAGTTACCTTTTAATAATATGACCGGGTGCGGGGAAAAAGCAACCCCTGTTTTCCTTTCATGCGCGCAAAGCGCCAAACTACTGCGTTCCTGCACCCTCAAACCGGCTTGTTTTCCTTGCGCGCGCATATGGCAACATCTCAAAACCGCGAGATGAAGATGTAGCCGCTTTCAGTGTTTTCCTTATGTGCGGTAAACAGCGGCGTCATTTGGTTTATTGAAAAACAAGAGCGATGTTCTGTTTTCCTTACGCGCGCACGCGCGTATATACCAGCCCAGGCCGGAAGGGAGCCCTTTGGCGTAAACTCATGTTTTTCGTAGGGCACGCGTAAATGGCGAACCCCGGCCGAAGAACCCGGACATAGGGAATAACCATGTTTTTCGCACGTGGGCGTGTAGATGGCGATGTTTTATATACGTTGAGGTGCGAGGTGTCGCTTCATGTTTTTCGCATGCATGCACGCAAATGACGGTAGGAAAAAGGAAACTCTTTTTTAATCAAGAATAGAAGAAGTAATAAGGGGCGCGCCCGGTACACACAGAGAAAAGAACGGATCAGACATGTATGGCAACTACGCACAGCAGGCAACTGTGCACAGAAGGAGAAGGGGGGAAGGCGTTTGCGGAAAAACAGTTCACAGCGTTTTTGGGAGATTGACCTCCTCCGCGGCCTTGCGGTAATGATGATGATCACTTTTCACATCCTTTTTAACTTGATGTTTTTCGGTGACTACCCGTACGTTTTGGATGCCGGGTTCTGGTCCTATTTTCAGCAGACCACGGCAGGACTTTTTTTCTTGATCGCGGGGATCGCCATGACCCTGAGTTACGCCAGGGCGGACGACCGGAGTTTTTGGCGTATTTTTCGCAGAGGGGGAAAGATCTTTGCCTGGGGAATGGTTATCACTGTCGTCACCTGGTTTTTTCTCCCGGAAGATTTTGTCATTTTTGGTGTTCTCCATTGCATCGGAATCTCGATTATTTTAGCCTTTCCCTTTCTAAAACGGCAATTGTGGGCTTTACCTGTGGGGGTTCTTTGCCTTGTTGCCGGGAATTACCTGGAGAATTTCACTTTTCCTTTTCCCTGGTTACTCTGGTTGGGCTTCGTTCCGAAACAGTTCTATACCGTTGATTACTTCCCGCTTCTCCCCTGGTTTGGCCTGTTTCTTCTTGGTATCTTCTTGGGCGGCCTTCTCTATCCTTCCGGACAGCGCCGTTTCCCCTTCCCTGCTTCCCCAAGGTTTCCGTTGTTGCGCGGGGTCATGTTTTTAGGCCGGCATTCACTGGTTATTTACCTCCTGCACCAACCGGTTTTACTGGCCCTTTTGGCCGCTTTGGGAGTAATCGAATTTGGTTTTTAAGAACTTGCCGTTTTTTTACACTGCAGGATTTTTCACCGGCGGCCTTTAAATCGGGTTTCTATTATGCTATAATAGACGGGATTTTCACTTATACGCTACCGGTAACCAATGCGCTCATAGACGCGGGATAAGAGGGAGACTTACGATGATCTGCTATCTTTATGACAAGACTTTTACCGGTTTTCTTTGCGCCCTTTTTGCCGCAGTCCGCTGCTGGGAAGGGGACGAACAGGCGGCCATTTCCATTCTTCGGGAAAACTGCCGCCAGTCCGGGCTTTTCCCGGAACACCGAATAATCCCTTCATCTTTCCGGACCGCGGCTGAACTATGGACAACCCTGGCCGCCAAATTACCCGCCCATGCTCTGCGGGATCTGCTCTATGCTTTCTTCACGGAAGAACCGGGGATTGAGGATCTGATCCTCCATTACCTCCTGCTTTTATTAAAAAAACCCGTTTCCGCCCGGGAGGTTTTTGCCGACCGGCGGATTCAGACCGTGCGGAAACTGGCCGGCCGTGTCGCCAGAGAAATCCGGCGTTTTCAGGAGATTACGCGTTTTCGCCGTTTGCCGTCCGGACTCTATTACGGGGTATTGGAACCGGACTATAATATCCTCCCGTTTCTTGCGCCTTATTATAAGGCGCGTTTTGGGAAGAGACAATGGCTGTTGCATGACAGGAAGCGGAATACCGGTCTCTTTTCCGATGGTTCCCGCTGCCATTTCCTTAGGCAGGTGGAACTGAAAAAAACCGATGGTAAAAAACTGGCGCCGGTTCTTAAAAACGAAGATCAAAGCTTTCAAGAGCTTTGGCATCTTTGCCTGCCGTCAGTGGCCGGCGCTGAATCCCCCTTATGGCCGGGGAGGTACACGGCGCGGGCGCAAACAGCAAAGGAAGAAAGATACCTCAAAGAAGGCCCGGCTCTATACGCCGGCAAGAATTGAAACCATTAAGGATGCCGGATCTGACCTGCCGGATGGGCTGCCGCTGGAAACAGCAGTCCCTCCGGTTTTTTTATTTTCCGGGATGGGTTTTGTGTGCGCAAACCCCGGTATATTCCGGTTTTTCCGGGCAAACCTATTTTTGGAGAGAGAGGATCTCCCATTACTCAAGGTAAACACAGGGCCTGGGATGGGGAATGGAGGCTAAGGCGGAGCGATGAGTCGGGAGAAGACAATTCTGGTGGTTGAGGACGAAACTCCTGTTTCCCAGGCTTTAAAGGCCTGCCTCAATAATGCCGGGTACCGGGTGGAACAGGTTTTTGACGGGGAGGAGGCCTTGGGGAAATTTCCAACGCTCAACCCGGCCCTGGTGATCCTCGATGCGACGCTGCCGGGAATAAACGGCCGGCAGGTTTTGAAAGAGATCCGGAAGCGGAGTTCATGCCCGGTGATTATGTTGACCCCTTCGGGAAAGATGGAAGAGAAGTTGGCCAGTCTGAATCAGGGCGCCGACGACTGTATCGCCAAACCGTTTGCCGCCGAAGAGGTGGTAGCCCGGGTCAACGCGGTTTTAAGGCGTCCCGTCCATATTTTTGCCGGTGAGACCAGGCAGTATGGGAGCCTGAAAATCGATTTTCAAGCGCAAACGGTTTATCTGCATGGCGTCGAACTCCCCTTGATCCCCCGGGATCTCTCTTTATTGCTTTTTTTGGCCCGTCACCCCAATCAGACCTTTACCAGAAAGCAATTGATTGAAGAAGTTTGGGGCCTTGATTATCAGGG
Organism: Bacillota bacterium; assembly: GCA_012735195.1. Taxonomy (GTDB): domain Bacteria; phylum Bacillota; class UBA4882; order UBA10575; family UBA10575; genus JAAYGG01. Next base: position 39,385 of record JAAYIC010000077.1, on the reverse strand, counting down.
GAGTGAGCGGGCGGTGGATTTGGCTGTGAAAAGGCTCAGAAAGGCCTTGCGGGACTGGCCGGCTTCTGAAGGGGAGCTGAAGACCTTGCGGGGATTAGGGTATCAGCTTCGTATCCGTAGAAAAAATGGGCTGCGGTGACGGGTCATGCACGGTCAAATCTGCAAAACCCGTTATTATTTACTACCGGCTTTGACACACCGCCGACGTATTAAATTATTACAATTAACATAAAAAAGAGGAGTGTGGTTGGGAAAATGCAGTTCAACCCGGCAAAAAAAAGAACGAAACAGCGTATTGCCACCGGCTTAATTATCCTGTTGGTCGTTTCCGGTTTGGCGGTTGTTTATGCTAATGTCAACCATAAAGGCGGGTCTACCGGGGTACCGGATGTGGTGGCTACGGTGGAAGGAGAAAAAATCACCAGGGAGCAGTTGACTGATCTTTTGCTAAAACAAGCAGGACAACAAGGATTAAGCATTTTGATTGCTGAGAAACTCATCGACCTTGAAGCCAAGAAAGAGAAGATTGTGGTTTCGGAGGAAGAGATCGAGGAAGAATTGGCTGATTACTACGAGTATTATGGCGGAAAAGAAGAATTTACCCAGGTTTTGGAGACGAGTCCCTATTCCATTGATGAAGTCAAAAAGAACCTGGTTAAAGATCTTACCGTAAAAAAACTGCTGACACCGCGGATTTCCGTTAGTGAAGAGGAGATAAAGGAGTATTTCGAAGAGAACAAGGAAGAGATAAACGGGGATTACAAAGAAAACAAGGAAAAAATTGCGGACCTTTTATTCGCCCAAAAAATGCAGACGGAATATACTTCCTGGATCCAGGAGTTGACCCAGAAATATGAGGTCAAGAACTTCCTGGCGGGAACTGAATAATTGGATTTTGATGCAGTTATAGGCCTCAATCCTGTTCTGATAATCTTTGCGCGTGTACATGGAAGCGCGCGTGCATGCAGAAGCGCGTATGCAGGTTCGGTATGCGAGTTTACGCATACACTACGCATACGCGCTTTTGGAACATACTGTTTCGGTTATTTGCCTGTTTGGCATTAGGCTTAAAACTGTGGATTGACGATGTTGGCTGCAGGGACGGGTAGGACCAGTTTCTGCCCGACTTTTATTTCATCGCCGGCAAGACTGTTCAGGTCTTTTAAGACCGCCACCGTTGTCCCGTATCTTCTCGCCAGGCGCCAAAGGGTCTCGTCGGTCTTTACCGTATAGATGAATTCGTTGGGAACAGGAATGATCAGTGTGGCGCCGGTTTTTATTTTCCCGGGGTTTTTCAGGCGATTGGCTGCGATGAGCTGTTGCGCGCTGACCCCGAACTTTCTGGCGATCCCGTATAATGTCTCAGATTTTTTTATGATATACGGGATATCAGTGGTAGTTGTTTTGGGTGTATCTTCCTGTTCCGTTCCGGTGCTTTCCGGCATTTCCGGCACTTCGGGTACCGCAGGTATTTCAGGTACTTCCGGTACTAGTGATATTGCAGGTTTTAGGAGTTCAGGTTCCGGTTCCGTCTGACGTGAACCTTGCCGGTCTGCCGTTTTTTCCGCTTTTTCCTGAAAAGACGGGGTCAGGAAGATCACAGTGGCCGTCTCCTCCACAGGAAGATCATTGCCGGCGCCGGCCGCGGCGAAGAGAGAACTTAAAAAGGGCAATTCATAGGAGGACGCCTTCATCTGCAGGTACTCGCTGCGTTTGAGAGCACCCGTTAGCATGGCAGTTTGACCCGGGAGCAAGCCGACTGTCGCCCATAGTTCCCTCTGCCCGGGCTCAAGATCGGAGCCGGTAACCATCTCCACCCTGGCCCGGAGTTCCAGGAGCAACTCGTCCTTTTGGCGGCGGATAACTTCAAACCGGTAATCAACGGTGGTCCCCACATCCACATAACCGGCTTGGTTACCGGCGGCCGTGGCCATCTCTTCTTCCGGGACCTCCGGTATCCGGTCGCCGAAGAATAGCCTCTCTTCATTGTTATTCAGGTTTATTACTTCATAACTGACCAAGGAGTTCTTCCCTGTGTCCTGTGCAACAGTTGCCGCCAGCCTCTCCGGTATCGGGTAAATCTTCATCTGTAGAGAAGCCGGGTTCTTTATGCCCAACTCCCGCAGGAAATCCAGGGTTACTTCGACCACCTCAACCGCCACTGAGATGATGGGCTTTTCCATATCCCATCTATTAACTAATTCTTTTATATTCTCCATCTCCAGCGGACTGGCCATGACAGCAATATTATTGCCTTTAAAATCATACCGGATCTTATGGCTGGGAAGCACTGTCTCCAAAACCTCTGCCATCATCACCGGGGAAACGGAGTGTAAGGAGAGGACATGCAGGTTGCTGTCGGAGGTGTTTGCCACAGCCAGGGAGTCATTGCTGCCAATCACGGCGGTGCCTGTATCCATCCATTTTAAGTTTAGCCCGTGGTTGGCGGCTATATCTGCAATAGTTTTTTTTATGGGTAACCCGGAAGCAATAATCATGGTCGCCCGTTTCTGGAACGGGTGGGCAAAAAGCACCCGGAACCCGCCGGTTTCGGCCAAATCCCGGAATATGTCTTGGAGTTCAACATCAACATAGTTTAAATCAGCGGGCAAAACCGGTTCCCTAGCGGTAATGCGTCCGCCCGTTACGGCCAGAAAGCAACCGAAAAGTATTAACAAAAAGCAGTATTTTTCCAAACGCCGAGTGGAGCTCTTCATTTTTTACCCCCCAGTTGTAATCTGCGTTTCTTGCGGCTTCTGCCAGGTTTTGTTGGCTGCCACAGTACAAATAAGTATATAAGCATATAAGCATAATTAAGCTCAGCTATATTTTTTGGTTTCATAATATAATATCGGTAAATACCGGCGACGGCATGAGTAATTTTTCAACAACCGGCCGGTTTCTTCTCTCCAAAAGCCGGTAATGGTTTGAAAGAGTCGTTGTTATGTTCCGTAATTGCCAACTAGATGGGGGAAGGGTTCTGTCCCGGGAAGTTGTTGTCCGGGCCGGGCGGCAAATGGTATAATAAAATGCGGTAGTGGAGTTGAAGCCGTTATGATCTTTGTGAGGGGGAGTACCTGTTGAAACATAGGATCGCGATTGTCGGTTATGGAAATATCGGCCGTTTTGCCCTGGAGGCGGTGGAGGCGGCGGCTGATTTCGTTCTCGCCGGGGTGGTAAGGAGGACCGCTTCCTTAGACAAGACCCCGGCGGAATTGCAAGATTATCCCGTAGCAGGTTCCATCAGCGAACTGGGAAAAGTCGATGTGGCTTTGCTTTGCGTGCCCAGCCGGGTGGTCCCGGAGTACGCCCGGGAAATCCTCGCCGCCGGAATAAATACGGTGGACAGCTACGATATCCATGGGGAATTGGTTCGCCTGAAGAAAGAGTTGGACCCGGTGGCCCGGGAGCACAATTGTGTTTCCGTGATCTCCGCCGGCTGGGATCCGGGAACGGACTCCATGATCCGGGGGATCTTTGAGTTTATGGCTCCTTGTGGCCTTACTTATACCAATTTCGGACCGGGGATGTCGATGGGACATACGGTGGCGGCCAAAGCGATACCCGGGGTAAAAAATGCCCTTGCCATGACGATACCGGCTGGTGCGGGCATCCACCGGCGAATGGTTTATGTCGAATTGGAGGAGGAGGCAGAGTTCCAGCGGGTGGCGGAGGCGATTAAGGCGGATCCCTATTTCCGACAAGACGAAACCAGGGTTATCCCGGTGAACCGGGTTGAGAAGCTAATCGATACGGGACACGGGGTGATGATGGAAAGAAAAGGGGTTTCCGGAGAGACCCATAATCAGCGCTTCCGTTACGAGATGCGGGTGAATAACCCGGCTTTGACCGCACAGATCATGGTCGCCGCCGCCAGGGCCGGGCTCCGCCAGAAACCCGGGTGTTACACTATGCTTGAGATCCCGGTCATCGATTTTCTTTACGGGGAACGGGACGAATTGCTGACCCGGTTGGTTTAAGACCACCGGGTTTTCTAATTCTGCTCTTTATCGGTTTTTTGCAGCAAGTGAGCGATGCCTGCTACTTGCACCACATCCAGGACAAAGGCGATTCCGGAACCGGGTTTGTTCAGGTCGCCCGCCTCGACTATGGCGGTCAGCACCTTTTCCGTCAGATGGCTGGGAATGACTGTTAAGATAAGTTCCTTTTCGGGTTCAATGGGGATGCCCAAAAACATCTGTCGTTCGTGGATGCCGATGCCGCGACCGTAAATAACTGTACCCCCTTCTGCGCCGGTAGCGCGGGAGGCTTTGATGATCTCTTCGGATCGGCCTTTATCAATAATGGTGACAATCAGTTGGTATTTAGTATCCATTTTTATCCTCCTTTTTTCCCTTCCTGCGGTAAGCCAACCCCAACAGCATAACCGAGAGAATCGGGGCTAAAAAGACTAAGGAAACAAGGCCAAAACCGTCCAAGATCGCGGATCTTCCCTCCATAGCGGTGGCGGTACCTACCGACATGGCCGTTACGAAGGTGACCGTCATCGGCCCTGTCGCCACTGCTCCCGAATCAAAAGCGATCGCGACAAAAGCAGGATCGGTATATTTCATTAGCACTAACGCCAGGAGATAACCGGGGACAATCAGGTACTGAAGGGGTATTCCATAAACAATCCGCGTCATGGCCAGGGCGACAATTATCGAGACACCGGCAGCGATGGTATAAATAATGACGTTCTTTTTAATATAGCCGCTCGAAGCCTTCTCCACCTCAATACTGTGGACCCTTACGGTCGGCTCCGCCATGATGGTGGTAAAGCCCAGCAAGAAACCGGCGGGGATCAGCAGCCAGCGGTAGGGTGAACCGCCAAGCACCGCTCCAATCTCCTGCCCCGCGGGTAAAAATCCAATTTGTACGCCTTGGAGAAAGAGGGCGGCCCCGGTTAAAACCAGGATAACCCCTTTGAGAATATTCTTAATATAACTGGCAGGCAGTTTCAGGAAAAAGATTTGGAAAATAAAGAAAGAAACCAAAAGGGGAAGAAGGGCTTGGAGAACCTCAAGCAAAACCCGGCCAAAACCTTCGAAAACAACCAGTTCGTTCATCCCGCAAACACCCCCATTAGCATGAGGGCAATGACCGGCCCGGCGGCGGCCAGACCTAGCAACCCGAAGCTGTTGGCCAGGGAGGAACGGCCACCGAGCACGGAGACGGTCCCAATGCCCAAAGCCAGGATAAATGGGACTAACAGGGGTCCGGTAATGATTCCGCCGGAGTCAAAAGCTATGGGCACATATGCCGGAGGGGCGATGAATGAAAGAATCAGGATCAAAAGATAACTAATGGCCAGTAATGTTTTGTAGGAAAAACCAAGTACCAAGCGGAGCATGGCCAGGGCAATAAAAAAACCAACACCAATTGCTACCATAAGGACGAGAAAAAGCGGGTTGATCTGGCCACCGGAGACCATATCCACTTGGTAACCCAAAACCTGCACGTGCGGTTCGGCGACAGTGACGGCGAATCCCAAGACAAAAGCGAAAATAAGAACCAGGATCAGCGACCTCAACTTGGGTAGCTGCGCGCCCACCATTTCCCCCATGGGTAAAAGGGCGACTTTAACGCCGGTCAAAAAGAGAAAGAGACCGGCTATGACCATAATCATACCGATAATAAATTGCAAGGTCGAGATGAGAGGTATCCCGCCAAGCAATAACTGTAAAATAATTATGAGCAGGGAAACAGGTAAGATCGCTTGGGATGTTTCGGTAAATGCTTCTTTCAAAGCCCTAAACATTCTTCTTCTCCTTTAACATTTACTTTGCTGTTGTGATCTTCCGCAGAGTACTGCAGATTGTTATAGGACTAGTTTTCTGGGGTTGTGAAATGGTGTAGGTCAAATAGAAGAATAAAACAGTCAATCTTCCCAAAATTTACCATTCTTAAATAATAATACTACCTCTTAATATACCATTATATTTAGGTTTTTCAAAGGTGGTTGCGAAGATTTGCGGGTACTTTTAAGCAAAATTTAAATGAGAATGAATATCTGTGTCTTAAAGGAAAAAATCGTACCGGTCCGGCTTAACTGAGAACCCAAATTTTTCGCAATATTTTTCTTATCCGAACCGGTAAACCGGTAAATACTAAACCAGAAGTCTTAACGTACGGACAACTAATCTATAGGGAAGGGCGAGATAATGTACTGGGCCAATTTTCTCCATCTTTATCAGCCTCCGGTCCAGGAGCGGTGGATCGTGGAAAAAGTGGCGGACGAATGCTACCGCCAACTGGTGAAAATTTTACGGGAAAACCCCGGCGGCCGGTTGACCTTGAATATCAACGGCAGCCTGACAGAGCAGTTCCACCATTACGGTATGAACGATATCCTTGACGGCCTGCGGGAACTGGCGGAGGAGGGCAGGATCGAATTTACCGGCAGCGCCATGTACCACCCGATTTTGCCTCTGATCCCTGAAAAGGAGGTCCGCCGGCAGATCCGGCTCAACCAGGAAGCCAACAGGGAGTACCTGGGCGAAGCCTTTCAGCCCCGCGGGTTTTTCCCGCCGGAAATGTGCTATAATCGGCGGCTGGCGGAGATCGTTAAAGAAGAGGGGTTTTCCTGGATTATCGCGGATGAACTCAGCTACAACGGGCGCCTGGCCCGGATCGCTCCCGGCCGGGTTTATTCGGTGAAGGGGCTGGATGAGTTTGGGATCTTTTTCAAGGAGCGAAAATACAGTGCAGCCCTTACCTACGGCAAATACCGGAACCTCGAGGAATTCCTGGCGGATCTCGATCCCGGATACCACCGGCGGGAGACTTACCTCTTAACCGGTACCGACGGGGAGATCTACGGCCATCATCATCAAGGGTTGGAAAACCTTTTGGCCGAAGCCTTCCGGCACCCGGAGATTAGAACCTGTACCATTTCGGAGTTGCCGGAGTTCTTCCCTGCCCGGGAGGAAGTGGAGACTGTTGCCGCTTCCTGGAGCACCTGGGAGGATGAGTTGGAAGCAGGGATCCCTTATCCCCAGTGGGAGTTTCCCGGCAACCAACTCCATGAGCTGCAGTGGCGCCTGACCAACCTGGCTCTGGAGGCTGTGGAGGAAGCGGGAGAGGAAGAACCGGCCCGGTCCCATCTGGACCGCGGCCTGCATAGTTGCCAGTATTGGTGGGCCAGTTGCCGGCAGTATTTTAATGTGGAGATGATTGAGAAAGGCGCCGGTCAACTGCTGGAGGCGATTAAGAGTGCAGGCAGTGCGGAAAAGATCGCAGAAGCGGAAGCGCTGGCGGCGGAGATTGGGGAGACTGCGCGCCAGTGGCGGGAGAGCGGCTATGCCGAGAGGTTGATCCGGGAGTACCAGCGGACCCATGAAGATGTGGCTCACGAGTTGACTTTTGGAGGCGCAAAGACCTTATGAAGCAGGTATATGTGATCTTGTGTTTTCACGCCCACGAACCATTATGGGATTTTCCCGGCCAGTTACAGGCGTTGGCCGACCGGGAAGAGATCCGGTCCGGAGTGACCGCTGAAAACTATTTGCGCCGGCGAAAAGAAGAAGGGCGCGATCTTTACCTGGACTTTTTGGAAATGGGCCGGAGGTTGAACACCCCCCTTTGCTTGGAGGCCAGCAATGAACTGCTTTTTCAGTTGGAACAGATTACGCCCGAAACTTTTTCCAAGTTAAAGGCGGCCTTTCGCGAAGGGGCGCTCCATCCAATCCTGGGCCATGCCCACCACACGCATATCACACTCTTGACTGAAGAGGAGATCTATGATGAACTCCGTTTGAACGCCGAGTTTTACCGGGAAGAGATGGGGGTGGCGCTCCCGGCGGTTTTAGGAGCCTTTCCCACCGAAGGGTCGCTGGACAGTCATAAACTGGAGGCTTACCGGAGTTTTGGCCTTAAATATTTGGTCTTTCCCCATCTCCACCCGGACAAATGCCGTTACCGGGTATTGACTCCCCGGCAGGAGGAGGCGGGGTCCCGTCCGGACGAAGTTGTTTACCGGCCGTTCCGACTTGGGAACGGGGAGACGCCTTCCGGCAGGGGCTTGCTGGGCTTGCCCAGGAACTTCCCGATTTCTCAGGAGATTTGGCGTCCGGTGACCCGGATGCACCCCAAACCGCTACGGGCGCAAGGGTATCTCCTGGGCGATTACCCGGTTTTCCCTGAAGAGTACCGCGGAGAAGCCCGGGTAAGTTTCCCCGTTTCCCATGAGGAAGGGGTGGCCGAATACGCCCGTATCCTCCTCGACCAGCTGGACAGGGCTCCCGACAAAGGCCTTCTCCTTTATATTCAAGATTTGGAGTTGATGGACTTCGGCGATGCGGCGTTTAAGATCATGGAGGAGGCGTGGCAACGGGTTATCCGGGAAGAAAAAGGGAAGATCCTCTTTACCACACCCCAGGAATACCTGGAGCGCGAAGGATATCTCGGCAAACGGGCAGAAACCCTCTATTTTGTAGAATTCGACCAGATCAGTTGGGCGCCGGAGATCCGGCCGGTGTTGCGGACCGACGGCCATTACCCGCCTTTGGGCAGCGGGGAGGTGGGCGGGGTTGACGTGGTCCAGGATTACCTTCGGGACTGGCCGTTGGCCTTCTGGGAACCGGGACGCTATTTTTCCTTGGTAACCAACTTCCTCATGGACCAGGCCGGTTTTGACCTGACGTTGCCTGCTTCCGCCGGGGAGTTGCGGGATGTGGAGTACCACCCCACCCGGCTGGCGCCGGATCTGCGTTACCGGCTGCTGGGCCGGTTGATGAAGAGGGCCTGTAACTGGGGGTGGCGCCCGGACGAGGCGCGGCAAAAAAGGCCGGTGGCTGCCTTGTACATGATCTGCCAGGAACTTTCCGGCCGGGAAAACCTCCGGCCCCGTGGTGATTGGAAGTTGACTGCCGAGGAATGGGATGAGGTCATCCAGGGTTTGGCGGAAATAGCCCGTTTATTCCTGGAGTACCGGTGTGAATACTTACAGAGAACCCTGGAGAATTTGGGCTGGCTGAATGCGGAACAAAAGAACCGTCTGGACCGGGTCAGGAAACACCAGGAAAACGCCGGGCTAGCTCTTTTGGCGTTACGGGAAAAGACCGGACAGGAGGGTACAAGCGTACAGGAAATAGCGGTTTCTCTAAAAGACTATTGCCGGGAGCTTTTTCTTGGCACCAGTTGCCTGCAGGAGGTTTGGACGCAGGCGCCCGCAGCGGATCAGTTGATTACCGGGATGTACCACCACCTTTACAAACAGATACCACCAAGGTTCCTCCGTTATCTCCATGAAGTGTATGGAGAAAACCGCCCCGGCCGGCGAATAGGGTTACGGGCGCCCCAGCCGGAATTGGTGTAAAAAATGACCGGGGAAACGGTGGTAAAATCCGATTTAATGTCAAGTTAAAATCTTTTTAAAAAATAAAAATCAATAAGGTGAAAATCTTGTTTTTTCTCTAATTTTTGTTGTTTTTCTTATAAAGGTGGCCGTTTTCTTTATAATCACTCATTTGCAGGGTTACCCCGACCCGGGAACGAATAAAAGAAACTAGGAATATTTTGTCCATATCCCCGGGGAACAGGTAAGAAAAGTTAAAACACAGCAGGGGTTGGGGTAGAATGCGAGAGATAATATTCGGGGTTGCCGGCGGACTAGCCCTTTTTATTTACGGAATGAACCTGATGGGTGAAGGGCTGAAAAAAACCGCCGGCGACCGTATGCGAAGCATACTGGCGTCGGTCACCAGAAACCCTTTGATGGGGATAGGGGTCGGCGCCCTGGCCACCGCCATCATCCAGAGCAGCAGCGCCACTATGGTTATGACCATTGGCTTTGTTAATGCCCGTCTGATGACATTGACCCAGGCTATCGGGATAATTATCGGCGCCAATATTGGCACCACCATAACCGCACAATTGATCGCTTTTAAAATCGGAGATATTGCTTACCCTATTGCGGCAGCAGGCTTCATCCTCTTTTTTTTTGGACGACGAAAACAACTCAAATATTTGGGGCAGGTGGTTTTTGGCTTTGGAATCCTCTTCATCGGGCTGAACACCATGTCGCAGGTATTGAAACCGTTGGCGAATAATCCCCTCTTTATCCGTTGGATGACCCAACTGGGGAAGAACCGCTTTTTGGGGGTGCTCATTGGTACGGTCATGACCATGGTCGTCCAGAGTAGCAGCGCCACCATTGGTGTTTTACAGAGCCTGGCCTCGCAAGCGGTGATGGACGGTGAGACGGTCCGGGCATTGATTCCTTTGACCGCCGCCGTGCCGGTCCTTTTAGGTGATAATATCGGCACCACCATCACTGGGATCCTCGCCAGTATCGGCTCCAACCGGACCGCCAAACGCGCGGCCCTCTCCCACAGCCTCTTTAATATCTTCGGAACTGTTGTCTGTCTTCTTGTCTTCCCCCTTTTTGTCGCCTTTGTTTATCAAATTTCCCCCCGCCCGCAGCCGGCCTTGGGGATTACTGAGGTCCATGTGATCAAACGCCAGATCGCCAACGCCCATACTTTTTTTAACGTCCTTAACGCCCTTTTGTGGTTGCCGTTCACCGGCTTGTTGGCCAGCATTGCCACAAGATTCATCCCTGGAGAGGATAAATATTTGGAAAGAGGCGTCAAGTACCTTGATGATCACATTTTGGGCAATGCCGAGATGGCCCTGGATCTCGCCGGTAAAGAGATTGGCAGGATGGGGGAGATCGCCTGGGGGATCTTTCAAGAGGCGGAGAAGATGTTTAACGGCCACAATCAGCTGCAGGCAAAAATGGGAGCGGTGCAAGAGGGCGAGGAGATCCTTGATGAACTGCAGGACGCAATCATCCATTATCTTTCAATGATTGTCTCCCGGAACTCCTTAACCGACCGGCAATCCGACCTTTTGACCAATTTACTCCATGTTACCAGTGATATCGAGCGTATCGGTGACCACTGTATCAACATAGCGGAAGAAGCATTATACAGTAAGGAGGAAGGGGTCAACTTCTCTTCGCAGGCCAAAGAGGAATTGGGGAATGTCTTCCGCCACACCAGCGAAATGCTGTTCAACAGCTTGCAGGCCTTGTTGAAGAGTGATTTTAAAGCCGCCGAACGTGTTTTGGAATTGGAAGCAGATATGGACAAATTGGAAGAGCAATGCCGGAAGAGTCATATGGAGAGGCTGAATGATGGGATCTGCAATCCAAAATCCGCGGTTTGCTTCACGGAACTGATGAAAAACCTGGAGCGCATCGCCGACCACTGCAACAACATTGCTGAAGCGGTACTGAGCAGTAGACACTAGTGGGGTGCGATAGGGACATGTGACGTACCGTGTATACCCGGTTGGGTTTGTGTCTACTCTGAGTGCACGAGTGCACGTTGTGTTTGTTGTCTCCGTTACAGATGCGCCGCGGGTGCGCTGTCAGGAGCGACCGTTACGTTGCGCACGAAAAGAAAAACCCTTCGTTTGCACACACGAAGGGTTTTTCTTTTCAAAAAACTTAAGTGAAGATAGAGCGGGATGATGGCGGTTTTATAGCGTTCCTTTTTTTAAGAAGACCCCCAGTCTTTTGTCGGCCTGGGTTACATGTTGAATTAACCAGTCCACCACTATTCTGTTTATTTTTACCACAAAACTCAAAGTGGCGCCCTCTTCGTCAAAGGCTTTTTTTAGTTCATTAAAGGATTGGATGAAACCGTCATGGGCTCTTTTGTGTGCCTCGTATTCGGGAAAGCCGCTTTCTTTTTGGATCCCTTCTTCTGTATGAAAGTGCTCAACCACATAATTTTCAAGGAATTTTAAGATTTTTCCGGCCTCTTCCTTCCCTTTCCCCTGGTTACAGGCTTCAAGCAGATCATTTATTGCGTTGAACAATTCCTTATGCTGATTATCAATGATCTCAACGTCAATTGCATACTCCGGCGACCATTTGATGGCCATAGGAACACCTCCTGATTTTATTGGGTTTTTGTAAAACATATTTTATCATAATATAGTTGTATATAGATAATCGGCAGGTGTAAAAAAAACTAGATACCGGACCAGTTAAAAAAAATAGAATTTTTCCAGTCATTCGCCAGGAGCGCCTGGCGTTTACGTCTCTGCAACAAAACCGGAGGGGCTTTATGTTAAAATAAAAAAAGCGTGAACGATTAAGGAGGATTTAGTTGGTTATGGCGGGAATAGTAGGTATTGCGCAGGGTGGAAGGACAGAATTAGTCGAAGAAATGCTGGACGCCATCGCCCACCGGGGCCCGGCCGGACGGAAAATCCTACGGACAAAGGCCGCCACTCTGGGTGTAGTATGGCCGGAAGCACAAGACGAGGATTATTCCCGGATGCGGAAACGGTCTGTGGTTTGGGATGGACGTTTTTCCGGTAATCTGGCCGGCGCGGAAAAGGACAGCCCTTTGGCCTTAGCCTATGTGGACCGGCGGGGATTGCATCTGCTCCGGGACGGGCTGGGTATCGCCCCCTTATACTTTGGCGAGATCGACGGGGTTTTGGCCTTTGCTTCCGAGATCAAGGCCTTGGTCGGCCTGGCGGAGAAGATCGAAGAATTTCCACCGGGACACTGGTACCACCCGAAAAAAGGATTGATGAAATTTTTTGACCTGCGGCCGGTACCGCCTTTGGCAATAGAGGCGGAGGAAGCGGCAGCGCGTTTGCGGGCGTGTCTGAAAAAGAGTATCAGGGAGGATGCGGAAACGGGGGAAGTAGGTTCTTTGCTCTCCGGAGGACTTGATTCCAGCACCATGGCAGCACTGGCCCGGCCGTACCTTGAAAAATTGCATACCTTTGCCGCAGGCTTGAAGGGGGCACCGGATCTTCGCTATGCCCGGCAAATAGCAGATTATATCCAAAGCGAACATCATGAGGTAACCGTGGGTTTTGACGAATTGATAAAGATTTTGCCGGAAGTCATTTACCATCTAGAATCCTTTGATGCCCTATTAATCCGGTCGTCCCTCACCAATTACCTGGTGGCAAAGATGGCTGCAGAATATGTGCCGGCGGTTTTCACCGGGGAAGGTAGTGACGAACTTTTTGCCGGTTATTCGTATATTAAAGATTTACCCCCCGAAAAATTGCCGGAGGAACTTATCGATATTACCAGACGCCTGCATAATACCGCCTTGCAGAGGGTGGACGGCACGGCGGCTGCCAACGGGCTTGTGGCATATGTGAGTTTTTTGGACCCGGATGTTGTGTCGCTGGCTTTACGAATTCCTCCGGAGTATAAACTCTACCGCGGGGACGGTCAGCCGGTGGAAAAATGGATCCTCCGCAAGGCCATGGAGGGAATCCTCCCCGAAGAAGTACTTTACCGGCCGAAAGTGAAGTTCTGGGAAGGGGCGGGGGTTACCGATAAACTTGCCCGTTATGCAGAAGAAAAGATCAGTGACGCTGAGTTCCGGCAGGAAAGAACGCTCCCGGATGGTTCCAGGTTAAGGACCAAGGAAGAGTTGTTATACTACCGGATATTCTGCGAGCATTTTGGGGAACTGTCGGACTTGTCGTTTGTAGGCCGGACAAAGACACCGCTGCAAACCGCATAAAGTTATATGGGAGAAGAGTTATGAAGCTACCGACGGAGTTTACGGAAAAGATGCGGGACCTGCTGGGGGATGACGAATACCAGGCTTTTTACCGCGCCTTACGGGAAAAGGTCATCACCCATTGTCTAAGGGTCAATACCGCCAAAATAACGGTCGAGGAGTTCCTGCGGATCTTTCCGTACCCGTTGGAACAGGTACCCTGGTGCCGGCAGGCATTTTATCTGCCAAAAGGGTTTAAGGCTTCCAAACATCCTTATTACCATGCCGGCCTCTATTATCTTCAAGAACCCAGCGCCGTCCTCCCGGGGGTGCTGCTCGACCCGCAACCCGGAGAGAAGATTTTGGATCTTTGTGCTGCGCCGGGAGGGAAAACCACGCAGATTGGGGCGGCCATGAAGAACCGGGGGTTGCTTTTTGCCAATGACCTCAACTCCCGGCGTCTGCTTGCCTTACTTAAGAATGTTGAGAATTTTGGGATCCATAACATTATAATTCTCAATGAAAAACCGGAAACGTTGGCGGCCCGGTTTCCCCGGTATTTTGATCGGGTGCTGGTGGACGCGCCTTGTTCCGGAGAAGGGATGTTCCGCCGGGAACCCAGGCTGACCACGGCTTGGAGGCGAAACTACCACCCAAAATATTGTGTTCCTATCCAACGGGAGCTTTTAAAGGAAGCCGCCGAGATGGTGGCTCCCGGCGGCAAGCTGGTTTATTCCACTTGTACCTTTTCCCCGGAAGAAAACGAAAGGCAGGTTTTGTGGTTCCTGGAGACCCACCCGGATTTCCACCCGGCGGCTTTGCCGGAGTTATCAGGGGTAGCCCCCGGGCGGGGAGAATGGGCCGGGCGCCCGGACCTCACGGCCACTGTGCGGATCTGGCCCCATTTGGCCCGGGGGGAAGGACATTTTACCGCGGTATTACGCAGGGAAGGGGAGAAAGAAGGTGCGTACGCCGGTGAAACCCCGTACTTACCTGAGGGCACATGGAACCGTGGCGTGCGCACCGGTAAAACCCCGGGCACACGGAACCGTGGCGCATACGCCGACAGCGGCGCACACTTGCACAAACCCTCAGCTAAAGCCATTGACGCTTTCTATGACTTCTGCGCTCAGGTGGGGATTAAACCGCCTGGAGGGTGGTCTCCCGGCGAGCGGTCTTTTGGAGAGCAGTTTCCCGGGGAACCGTCTCCCGGGGTACAGTCGCCGGATAAGCCGTCTGACAAACGGTGGGCTGAGTTGCTCGAGGGGCGGTTTTATGAGGGAGAAGAGGGGAGACTCTACCTTCTGCCTTCCGGACTCCCGGATTTGCGTGGTTTGAAGGTAATCCGCAACGGGCTTTTTTTAGGTGAGTACCGGGGCGGGGATTTTAAACCCGCCGCTGCACTGGCCTTGGCACTGGAAAGACAGACGGCCGCCAGGGAACTGGATTTTCCCCCCGGCAGCCCGGAATTGGCCCGTTACTTACGGGGTGAAACTTTGCTCCTGGATGAACAACGGCTGCCCGGCAACGGGTGGATACTTATTAAAACCAGCGGGTTCCCTTTGGGTTGGGCCAAACGCCTGGGCCGCCTGGTGCGAAACGAATACCCCCCGTCCTGGCGGATTCGGTAAAAAGGCTGCGCCAGGCAGTTTTCTTCTGCAGCCGCGGGGGATGAAGGACCTGTGTGTCTGCGAAACGTGAAAAATCCGCACGGGCGGATATGATAATAGGGGGTGGTTTGGAGTGATCCCGTTAAGAGATACTATTCCCAGCCGGCGCCTGCCGTTTATGACCATCAGCTTGATTATCACCTGTACATTGGTGTTTTTGTATTCGGTTAACCTGCCGCCGGTTGCGGTAAAAAGGCTTTTCTCCACGTATGGCTTGGTCCCCGCCCGGATATTGACATTGGATTTTACCAGAGGCATACCTTTCATTTCCTTTTTTTCCAGCATGTTTCTTCACGGAAACTGGGGACACCTGCTTAGTAATATGTGGGCGCTTTGGCTTTTTGGGGATAATATTGAAGACCTAATGGGGTCCTTCCGTTTTCTCCTTTTTTATTTTG
Organism: Bacillota bacterium; assembly: GCA_012735195.1. GTDB lineage: Bacteria > Bacillota > UBA4882 > UBA10575 > UBA10575 > JAAYGG01. The sequence continues at coordinate 23,824 of JAAYIC010000077.1, read as the reverse complement.
TCGGCGGGGTGGCCGCCGGGTTGGTCCATGTTCTTACCAACCCCTTCGAAACGGCGCCGGCCATTGGCGCTTCCGGGGCTGTTGCCGGGGTGATGGGCGCCTATTTTCTGCTCTATCCTACCGCCAGAATAATCACCCTGGTCCCAGTCTTTTTCTTTCCTCTTTTCATCCATATTCCCGCCTTTTTCTACCTGGGCGGTTGGTTTCTGCTTCAACTAATTCAAGGCACCGCCGCTTTTCTCGGGGTAGGCTCCGCCGGCGGGATCGCCTGGTGGGCGCATGTTGGAGGATTTGTCGCCGGTATTCTTGTGGTTCGCCGGTTCCTTTTACGTCCCCGCCGCTATTATCGGAATTGGTAAAAGAAATAGGATAAATACAGGAGGGTGAGAGATGCAGGTTGCCAAGGAGATTTTTCGTCAATATGATATCAGAGGAGTTGTCGCCCGTGCAGGTGCAGGCGGGACCCTTGACAAGCAGGTGGTCTTTCATTTAGGAAAAGCACTAGGAAGTTTTTACCACCGTCATGGCGTAAAATGCGTTTCCCTTTGCCGTGATGCGCGGCTCAGTTCCCCGTCATTTCAGCGGGTGCTCGCCAAAGGGCTGATGTCATCTGGGATCGATATCTATGATTTGGGGATGTTCCCCACGCCTTTCCTTTATTTTTCCCTTTTTCATTTGCCTGTTGGCGGCGGTGTGATGGTCACCGGCAGCCATAATCCGCCGAACGAAAACGGTTTTAAGATCTGTTTGGGCCAAAGTACCATCTATGGTGAGCAAATTCAGGAACTCCGGAAGATCATTGAAAAAGAAGACTATGTGACCGGGAAAGGGAAAAAACGGCGGGTGGTATTAAAAACCAAATACATTGAAGAAGTCCTGGAAACCCTGAAACTCCCGGCTGAACGGCGGCTGAAGGTGGTGGTGGACGCCGGGAACGGAGTGGCCAACCTGCTGGCGGTACCATTATACCGCAGAATGGGACACCAGGTTATTGAGTTGTATTCCCGCCCGGACGGCCGGTTCCCCAATCACCACCCGGACCCGACCATCCCGGAGTGCATTGAAACCCTGCGGGAAAAGGTCTTTGCGACCGGTGCGGATCTGGGGTTGGCTTTTGACGGCGACGGGGACCGTTTGGGCGTCATCGATGACCGGGGACGGATCCTTTGGGGTGATCAGCTAATGATCATCTTCGCCCGGGATATCCTCAAAGACCGGCCGGGAGCTAAATTTATTGGCGAAGTCAAATGCTCCCAGCACCTCTTTGATGAGATTACGAAAGCCGGCGGGGAAGCGATCATGTGGAAAGTCGGGCATTCCCTGATCAAGGCCAAGCTTAAGGAGGAAAATGCAGTAATGGCCGGAGAGATGAGCGGGCATCTCTTTTTTGCTGACCGGTATTACGGGTATGATGATGCGATCTACGCCGGCGCCCGGCTCCTTGAGATTTTGGCCGGGGGTACGGAGAGCCTTTCCACCATATATGACCGGCTCCCCCACGCGGTGAATACACCGGAGATCCGCATCGACTGTCCGGAAGAGAAGAAGGCGCTTGTCCTGGAAGAGCTGGCCAAAGAGTATGAAGGAAAATATCCGGTGGTTACCATTGACGGGCTGAGGGTAAATTTCCCTAACGGGTGGGGTCTGATCAGGGCCTCTAATACCCAGCCGGTACTGGTATTGAGGTTTGAGGCTGAAACCGAAAAGGACCTGGATGAGATCCATAGCAGTGTGATGGAGAAGGTCCGGGCCTTGCTGGCCTGAATTCAGATGTTTATTGGCAAGCAAAGACAATTTAGGGGAAGGGGAATAAAAGATCCCGGCGCTTTCAGCGCCGGGATTAATTTTGACTGGAGCCGGCGATCCGAGTCGAACGGACAACCTGCGGTTTACGATACCGCTGCTCTGCCAATTGAGCTACGCCGGCGTGATCATTTTGGGAAATAAATTGGAGCGGGCGACGGGATTCGAACCCGCGGTCCTCGGCTTGGGAAGCCGATGCTCTACCACTGAGCCACGCCCGCTTGACGTATCACATATATTTTAACCCGGATCCGGGCAGGAAGTCAAGAGTAAATCCTTCCCCGATAACTATTGTCTCATACTCCTTCCCCGGTTTTTCGGCGCCATGGAAGATCGCCTGCATTGTAATGCTTTGAAGTTTGGTAAAATTTTAATTAAGCGAGGGGGATTTTCTTTGCCGGCCGAGAATTAAAATAGAGGACTTATTGACTTTTTAAGTCCAGGGGCTTGGCCCCTGAAGAAAATACCGGTTTTCACCTTGCACGGGAGGAGGTGTAATGGTGGCATATCATATCACCGATGATTGTATCAACTGCGGAGTTTGCGCCTCCGAATGCCCGGTTGAGGCGATCAGCGAGGGAGAAGATAAGCATGTGATCGATCCGGAAAAATGCACGGATTGCGGGGCCTGTGCGGAAGTATGCCCCACTGATGCCTGTCAACCCGAGTCATAAGCGGTGCGGGGCGACAAAGTCCGGTTCGGCGAGGGCTTTTTCCTCCAGGTATTCAACGATCAAACGGCGGACAACGTCAGAAATGGTATTACGCTCGTAAAATGTGACATGCCTTAATTTTTCATAAACCTCCTGGTCCAAAAGGACATGGAGGTTTTTTTTCTTTTTTTTCATGTCGTTGTCTCTCTCTTACAAGAAGTTTGGCGTATTCTATTATGCCCATTTCCCCGGGTTTTATCAGGACAGCCGGGATCTGAGTCTAATAAAAAACAGCAAAGCATAAGGTTCTTACCGGCAGGAAGATTGAGAGCCGGAGGGATACGATGCCGGGTGTTCTTCTGATTTTACCCGGGCTGTTGCTGGCTTGGGTCATCGGGGCAAATGATGCAGCCAACTCCCTGGGAACAGCTGTGGGGTCAGGAGTGCGTACCCCCAGGCAGGGCGCGATCCTGGCCGCCCTTTTTGGGCTGGCGGGAACGGTAGTCATGGGCGGCCGGGTTGTCAAAACCTTGGGCGAAGGGATCCTTCCTCTCCCCTCCCTTCCGGGAGCTTACGCAGATGCCATCGCTTTTTCCACTTTGACTGCGGCCGGCCTCACGGTTCTGATCTGCACCGGCCTACATCTGCCTGTCTCCACTTCCCATGCGGTCACCGGAGGCTTAATTGGAGGAGGAATAGCCGCAGGCCTGCACTCTTTGATTAATTGGGGCGAAACAACGAGAATCTTCTTGGCGTGGGTTTTTACGCCTGTTGCCACCTTTCTGCTGGCGATGGCCCTTTTTAGCTTTGGCCGTTTTTTTAAGCTGGGAAAAACCATGCTCCGGGCGGGCAACTCCCACCTGGCGGAAAAAACAGTCAAAGCGATGGTGATCATCACAGGGTGCTATATGGCTTTCAGTTGGGGGGCAAATGATGTGGCCAACGCCACTGGTGTGCTTTCCGGGGTCTTGGATGTACCGCCGCTTCTCCTGGCTTTTGCCGGGGGAATGATCATGGGTTGCGGTGTCCTAGTCTGGGGGGAAAAGGTCATGATGACCGTAGGGAAGAAGATTACCCGTTTAAACCCGGTAACCGCCCTGACCGCGGAATTTGTCGCCGCGGTTGTCGTTCATTTCTTTACCATCGCCGGACTGCCGGTTTCCACCACCCACGCAATAGTTGGGGCGGTTGGCGGTGTCGGCTTAAGCAGGGGGAAAAAGGCCGTGGATTCCCTCTTACTTTGGGAGATCGTTCTTACCTGGATCCTGACGCCATTCTTCTCCGGCAGCCTGGCTTTTTTCCTTTACCGCCTCCTGCAACTGGTCTTCAGGATCATCACACGATAAAAGAGCCGGAACCGCTTAGGTTTAATCCTTCCTGAATATGGCAATAATAGTAATACTGATCTTTTCAGGGAGGTGATCCCTATGTTCAGGGGGTTTTTTTACCGGCTTTTTTTCTCTTTCTCCTTCCTCCTTCTCTTCTCCCTTAATCACATTGACTATATCAGCCCGGCGCCAGTAGGTGAGCATCCGTTAATCGCCGGTTGGAAAGCCGCGGGTCTTGCCGGTGGGGAAATGGAGATCGAAGGCTGGAGTATAATCGATGAACGGTTCACCCCCCTTTCCGATCTCCAAAAAAAAGCAAAAGCTTTGCAACGGCGGCTGCGCCTGCAGACGGATTTCCCGCCTTACAGCGGTGAGGAGCCGGCATTTACCTTTGTTAACCTGGACGGCCACTTACCCGACGGCAGCCGGGTTATAGTGACCTTGCAGTCGGTTAGAGAGGCGGATGGAACCGGGGAGACCCATTGCGGATTGATGGGGTTTGCAGTTCCGGTCACAGATTTACGCCATTATCTTCGTCGCCTGGAACGGGCGTTGGCTCCGCTAAAAGAAGATTTCCCGCTCAAACTGGCCATAAGAGGGGAACGCCCGGGGAGGCTCAGTGAAGACCAGGCCGGAGAATTGGCGGAGAAGATCTTTGCCAGGATGAAAGCGGAGGTTCTCTCCGGCGGCCCGGCAGGGGCCTCCGGCAGGTGGCAAGGTCATTCCCCCTATTTCCAGCCGGAGCCCGGGTTGGAAAGAGGCGGAGTAAACATGGAATTCGCCTACTGTTATGACCCCGGTGAAGACGTCACTCAGCTTATTCTGGGAACGCCGTTGATTCCCTATATTTTTTAGATCTTCTTCCCCCTCTTTCAGCAGGAATTGTGGAACAGCATGGATAATTAGGTAAAGGAAGAGGGGGGAGGGTTACCTGTGAAGAAGCCGCTGTTAATTTTTCTGGTTATAGCAGGGGTTTTTAGCCTGTTGACTCCGGCCGCCGCTTTCCAGTTGGGAGCAGACTGGAGGTTGGAAGAAGAAGCGTTTGTTCTGGCCGGGGCCAGAGTTCAGTGGTGGTCCAGCGGGCGGTGGGGACTAAGAGGAGGTTATAACCTGGCGGATAAGTATCCATCCGCCGGATTGCTTTACCGGATTCGAGAGGGATTGTGGCTTATCCCCTATGCCGGCCTGGGTGTGCGGGATCTTTTTGCCGTTTCCGGGATCTCTTTTAAGTACCGGATGGAGGTCATTGCCGGCTTGGAATTACGTTTAGACCGGTTTTTACCCGGGTTTTCCACCGCATTGGAAATCGGATTGCTTCCCGCGGCGTTAACCGCCGCTGTTACCGGGGAAGAGAGAAGCTCTTTCCGGCCGTATTTGGGGGTTTCTTTACAGTACAATTTTGGCCCCGGAACCTACGGGAATGACCTGGATTTGCTGGCCAGGCTAATTACGGCCGAGGCGGCGGGAGAACCCTACGAAGGTCAGGTAGCCGTGGGCGCGGTCGTGATGAACAGGGTAAAAAGCCGGGAGTTCCCCAATACTATCCGGGAAGTGATCTACCAAAAAGGGCAGTTTTCCAGCCTGCCAAAACTGCCGCGGACCGTGCCGACAGAATCGGCCATAAGAGCGGCCAGGGAGGCATTGGCAGGAAGGGATCCCAGCAAAGGCGCGCTTTATTTCTACAACCCTAACCTTTCCTCTCTTGAAGGCTTACGGTTTTTTGCCTCTTCCGGGCTGGAGGTAACGGTACGGATCGGAAATCATATTTTCCTGAAATAAATAAGAAGATGATTTCATAAACACCTGAACACCAGGCCCGCCAGGCCGGGTTTGAGCAAAAGACGGTCTCACCCCCGTTTTGCAGTTTCTTTGGTTGGCAAAACCAAAGGAAGAAGCAAAAGGGGGTTTATTGTTCTCAAGCTTGCTTGGGCGGGTTTTTGACCGCAATCTATGCGTGCCCGCTTATGACTTATGACCAGGTTCATGGGTAGCCGGTTTGCGGGTAAAAAAGATCGAGGACGGCAAGACCACCATCTATGTCTACCATGACTCCCAACCCGTCTACGAAGAGACCTTCAACACCGCCGACCAGGCAAATCTGGGCACCCCTGCCCGGCAGGAATTAGGTGTTTATTTGGGGAATATGAAGCTTGCGGCTTTTATCAACGGCGCCCTTTACTACTACCTCCTGGACCATCTGGGCAGCACAAAAGTTATTACAAACGCCGCCGGTGCCCCCGTAGAGTATTTGGATTACGAGGCCTTCGGCAGCCCGAAAGAAACAGCGTTCTATACTCAGGAAGATGGTTCTTTTGAGCGTTGTTCCTTGCAAAGATTATACGGCGACCCCAACAAGACCAACAGCCAAAACTACCTGTACGTCGGCGCCAAGTGGCGGGCGGCAATGAACCACAGCCCGGCTGACGAATACTGCGAAACAGCCGCTTCCCCAACCGCCGCGGACGGCGCGAAAGTCGGGCGGATCTACGACAACGGGTCCGGTACATGGAAAGCATTCGTTCTCTCCAATATCCTTCTTTCCCCCAATAAATGGTACCGCATTTCCGTCAAAGCCCGTGCTGTGACCAACCTGGGGACCAAATTCGCCGCGGCCCATTTGAGCTACAACACTGCGCCTTGACCCCCTAAAACCGGAGATTATGCCACAAGATTTCAGGTTTTATGGAATTTACTGATAATAGTCTGGTAATATTTTTCTGGAACCATGTTCTTCAAGCTCCCATGGCGACGGGCTGGTTGTAATATTCCATATACAGCGAGATTTGTTCATAAGCTTCCGCATAGCTGATAAACTGATACCTGCTGAGCAATCATCTTCAAGAATCGAATGAAAGGCTTCAATATGCGCGTTTAAACTTGGTGTTCCCCGGGAGTTTATGGTTTGTTCCGGGAAAACAGGGCAGTTTGAAATTATTCAACTGCCCTTTGTTTTTACTGAAGAGCTAGCAAAAATTATACAGTTTGGAAAAAATTGAACCAAATTCGCAAAAATCACGACTATATATAAGTGAAAGGGTTGAGGGGGTTTTAAAGGTGGGGTGCGCTTCCCCGGCGTGCCCGGAAAGGAGGAGATCTTGATGGCAAAGAAAAAAATGCTGCTCTTCCTCATCCCAGCGCTCCTGCTAGTCAGTTTGCCTGTTGCCGGCAGCGGCCTGGCGGAGCAGACCTACAGGTTTGAACTGGAAAACGGGTTACGGGTTCTGCTGGTCAGACGCCCTTGGGCGCCGGTTGTTCACTGCCATCTCATGTTTGATGCGGGCGGTGTTGATGAGCCCCCGGGATTGGGTGGGATCGCCCACATGGTGGAACATATGGCCTTTAAAGGCACGAGTATCCTGGGGAGCCTGGATCCTTTCCGCGAGCACGAGTTGCTGGCCCGGGTGGAAGAGGCTGCCAACGCCTACTTTGAGGCTTTGCAGTCCGGCGCCCCGCAGGAGGAGATTAACCGGCGGCATGCAGAATTTCTCCGGGCGCGGGAAGAGGCGCAGTTAGCGGCTCAGCCCAATATACTTCGCGATCTGATGAACGCCCAGGGGGCGGTGGAATACAACGCCTATACTTCTTATGACCATACATCATATGTGGTTTCACTCCCGGCGAACAGGATTGAAGCCTGGATACGCATTCAAGCAGATGTCTTGCTGGATGCGGTCTTTCGCTTTTTCTATGAAGAAGTGGAGGTGATTAAGGAAGAACGGCGGCAGCGTAATGAGGATCAACCCATTGGTTATCTGAAGGAGCGCTTTCTGGCCGCCGCTTTCCAAAAACACCCGTACGGGCGTCCGCTAATCGGGAGCATGGAGGAGATCGCAAATTACCGGATGCGGACCGCATGGGAATTCTGGGAGACCCATTACCATCCCAACCGGGCTGTTCTGGTCATAATGGGCGATGTTGATCCGGAAAGAACCCGGGAGTTGGTCGAACGGTATTTCGGGGTTCTCGAACCCCGTGAACGGCCGCCTGCGTTGATCCCCGAAGAACCCGAACAGGAAGAAGAACGCCGTGTTTTGGTGGAATACAACGCCGAACCGCGGTTAATGATCGGCTGGCGGCAGCCGGTCTACCCTGACCGTGATATTTATGTGTTGGATATGATTAAGGCCCTGTTCACCGAGGGACAAAGTTCACGGTTATATAAACGCTTGGTTGTTGATGACCGGACAGCGTTGACGGTAGAGGGCTTAACCGGGTACCCCGGAACGCGGTATCCATCATTATTCGTTCTTTATGCCAAGCCGCGGCACCCACATACCACAGAAGAGCTTGAAAAGGCCATTTATGAAGAGATCGAGCGTTTGCAGAATGAACTGGTTAGTGAAGAAGAACTGAAGAAAGCACAAAACCAGATCCGGACTGCTTTTCTCTTTGACTTGGCCTCCAATTCAGACTTGGCCGACAAGATGGCCTATTATGAGCTTTTCCGCGGCGGGTGGGAGAATCTATTGGCTTATCCCGAATTGATCCAATCGGACACCTTATGGTTTACGCCGCCGGTTACCTGCGTTACCTGCGCCCGGAAGAAGCAGTCATTGTGGTGGTGGGTAACGCGTCCCTGTTCGACAGGAGCCTGGAAGATTTCGGCGAGGTGGTCGTGGTCGAGCCTGAATAGTAGGAAATTATTCCGCCACGCCCGGTGCTATTCGTGACAGACGGTGCAGATATCTTTGTTTGCTAAAACCATGCGTAAGCATGAAACAACCTGGCCCATCCGGGAACAGAATTGCCCGCCGGTCGCATGATTGACCCTCCGGTAGTATAAACAACCTCCCGGCAGTATAATTAACCCCCCGGCGGTATAACCGATCCTTCCGGGGGTTTTTTTTACCGGCGCCGGGGAAGGAGGAGTATAATATAGGGCGGCGGCAGGAGAACCGGCGGGAGAATGAGAATATAAAAAGGAAAAGACCGGCTGTTCCGGGGGTCTGCACGTGTCGGCCAGGCACGTGCGGAGGCAAAGAGGGTGATCCCGTTGATTGAATTGGGAAGACTTGATTCCATTTTGGAAGAATTGGCCCCGGCAAAAAGCGCCGACCCTTACGACCTCCCGGGCTATCAGGTAAGGCCGGAAGGCCGGGAGAAGGTGGAAAAGATCGGGGTCTGTGTTGATCCCACGGAACCCAATATTCTCTCCGCCGCCAGAAAGGGCGTGGAACTCCTGATTTCCCACCATCCCTGGCAAGGGGAGGCCGCGGGGGAACTGGCGGCAAAAGGGATGGGCCTCTATAAACTGCACAGCGCCTGGAATAGGGCGCCGGAAGGGAATAATATTACCCTTGCCCGGCTTTTGAACCTTTCGGATCTGGAGGCGGCGGGTGATGCGGTTTTTGGGATGACGGATTTGAGTTTAAAAGAATTGCTTACCTGTTGCCAACGGGTCCTGGAAGTAAACGTCATTCCATACAACGGAGACTTGAACGCCCGGATCACCAGAGTGGCAGTGGTTGCCGGTCCGGGATTTTTCCCTGTTTACAAGGAGGACTGGGAAGAGTGGCTGGCCGCCGGGTGTAATTTGGTTCTCTCTTCGGAAATGAGCCGTTACAGTATTAATTATTTCTCCCGCCATGGCGTGAACCTGATTGATTTGGGCCATAGCCTGATGGCCAAGCCGGGCATGAAACACCTGGCTTATCTTTTGCAAAACCGCTTAAAGGCTTTCGATTGTCAAGTGGAATTTTTTTCCCATCTTTATACCGCCGATTATTCCATTGGTTTTGTTTATCCGGGTCTGAAAGAGTTGGCAGCAGAAAAGGAGGATTACTGATGATTCTTGTCTTGGATGCGGGAAATACCCAGATTCTCCTGGGGGTTTATGACGGGGAAAAACTCCTTGCCGACTGCCGGCTGACAACGGAGCGACAACGAACAGCCGATGAGTACGGCCTGTTGTTAATGGACTTTTTTGCCAACAAGAACCTTCCCGCCAACAAGGTTGACGCGGTGGTTTTGGCGAGCGTTGTCCCGCCGCTCACCTCTGCGCTGATCGAAATGGCCCGGGCATATTTCCACTGTGAACCGTTGGTGGTCGGGCCGGGGATTCGCACCGGCCTCTTTATCCGTTATGAAAATCCCCGGGAGGTGGGGGCGGACCGGGTGGCCAATGCCGTGGCTGCAGTACGCCTTTATGGAACGCCGGTGATCATTGTTGATTTCGGCACTGCAACAACGCTTTGTGCAGTTAATGCGGAAGCAGAGTATCTGGGGGGAATAATCGCCCCCGGGATCGGGATCTCCGCAGAAGCCCTTTTTCATTACGCCGCCAAACTCCCCCGGGTGGAACTGCAAAAGCCGCCGCAGGTCATTGGAAAAAACCCCGTGACCAGTATCCAATCGGGGCTGGTCTATGGCTACACGGATCTGGTGGACGGGTTGATTCGCCGCATGATTGCGGAGATGGACGCCGGGCAGCCGCGGGTGGTGGCTACCGGCGGTTATTGCCGGATAATCGCCAAAGAGTCGCAGATGATCCAGATTGTCAACCCCGTCTTGACCCTGGAAGGATTGAGATTTATTTATCACCTTAATATAAAGGAGGAATAAATTAATGACCAAAGAAACCGGGTACGGCGAAAAAGCCGTCCTGGTCGTTACAGCCGGTGACGGACGGGAAGAGACGGCCGGGGCCGCGTTGGAGGAGGTTAAAGAGCTGGCGGTTTCGGCAGGCGCCCAGGTGGCGGCGGTTCTTTTGCGCCGCAGCGGGCGGCCGGATCCGGCATTTTTTCTTGGCACCGGTAAAATTGAAGAGTTACGCCAGTTGGTTAGGGAACACCAGGCCGATCTGGTGCTCTTTGATGACGAGCTGACTCCGGCCCAAGCCGGAAATTTGGAAGAGATTTTGGAGACAAAAATTATCGACCGGACCGGTTTAATCCTGGATATCTTTGCCCAGCGGGCGCAGACCAGGGAGGCTAAACTCCAGGTGGAAAAGGCCCAATTGGAATACCTCCTGCCCCGCCTCTCCGGAAAAGGGAAAATTCTTTCCCGTTTGGGCGGGGGAATTGGTACCAGAGGCCCGGGCGAGACAAAACTCGAAACCGACCGGCGCAAGCTCCGGCGCAGGATGGGCGTGGTCAACAGCAAATTAAAGAAGGTCCGCGCCCAACGGTATCTGCAGCGGGCCCCCAGAGAAAAAAAGGCCTGGCCGTTGTTGGCTTTGGTCGGATATACGAGCGCCGGGAAGTCCACGCTTTTTAAGGCAATCACCGGTACACAGGTGGAAACATCGGAACGGCTCTTTGCCACTCTTGACCCGGCCCTCCGCCGGGTGGTCCTCCCCAACCGGCAGGAGGTTTTTCTCGTTGATACCGTCGGTTTTATCAGAAAACTCCCCCACCAGTTGGTGGAGGCCTTCCGGGCGACTCTGGAAGAGACGTCCCATGCCGATCTGCTCCTGCACGTGGTTAACCTGGCCGCCCCCAATGTTGATGAAGAGTTTGCCGCAGTCATCGAGGTCCTGCGTCAGCTGGGTATTGAGGATAAACCGCGGATCACGGTTCTCAATAAAAAGGATTTAATTACTAACGAGTTTACCATCGCCCGGTTGGAACGGACCTATCCGGAAGCAGTGGCGATTTCCGCCCTGACTGGCGAAGGACTTCCCCTGTTGCTGGCGAAGATCGTTGACCTCCTGAGCAGCAGGGTTAAGCGGGGACGGTTTTTCCTGCCGTACAGTGAAGGTGACCTGCTCGCGTTGGTCCATGAAAAAGGCCGGATTATCAAGGAGGAGTATCTCCCGGCCGGGGTGGACCTTGACGCCGAGCTTCCCTCTATTTGGTTCAACCGGTTACAAAAATACCTGGCCCGGCGGCAAGCATAACCCATCATAACTAGTGGAGTATTATCTAGATAAAGAACTATCTAACGAAAGATTAACCAATGAAGCATTAATAAACAAAGCATTAACTAGCAAAGCATAATCTTTCCCCCCGCCGCATATGGTAGATTGATCATTCTATCGATGCGAGACAGTGGAGGGAAAAGATGAAACAGGCCCTCAGCGGTCTTTTTCTTTTTCTGGTGGTTTTTCTAATTCTCATCCCCTATTTGCTTACCCGTTCACCGCGGCCGCCCGCTGAGAAGCTCACGGTCCACCTCTTTCTGAACGAACGCGGCCGGTTGCGCCGTTTGGAACTGGAAAATTACCTTATTGGGGTGTTGGCCGGTGAAATGCCGGCTTCTTTCGGTCTGGAGGCATTAAAAGCCCAGGCGGTGGCGGCCCGTACCGTAACGGTCAAACGGATGCGGGCATTTGGCGGCCGGGGGTCTTCCTGCCACCCCCGGGCCGATGTCAGCGACGACCCCGGAGAGAGTCAGGCCTGGCTTTCCCGGGGGGAAATGATAAAAAAGTGGGGGTTTTGGGGGTATCTACGGAACCGGGCCCGGATTGCGGAAGCGGTTAAAAGCACAGCGGGGCTGGTTTTAACCTATAAAGGGGAGTTGATCGATGCGGTTTACCATTCCACCAGCGGGCCCCGGACGGAGAATGCGGGGGAAATCTGGGGTACGGACCTGCCTTACCTGCAGAGCGTGGTCTGCTCCTTTGGCCGGCATTCTCCGAAATACAAAGGGGAGAAGGTCTTCTCTTATGCGGAGTTCTGGGCGAAGCTGGGGATGGAACCGGCGGCAAGCCCTCCCGATCTGCGTATTCTGGAATACACCGCCGGCGGGCGGGTAAGAACGCTCACGGTTAACGGCCGCAAGATGCCCGGGGAGACTTTCCGCCGCCTGTTGGGGCTCAATTCCTCCTGTTTCTCCTGGCGCCTGTTGGCCGATGGTATTCTCTTGACGACCACCGGCTACGGGCATGGGGTCGGGATGTGTCAGTACGGGGCGGACGGCCTGGCCCGGCAGGGCTGGGATTTCCGTTCAATTCTTAAATATTATTACCGGGGGGTGGAGGTTGTCCGGCTGCAGATTCGTGGATAATAATGGCGCCTTTGGGAAGACTATCTTCCGGAGGTGTTCAGCATGGACTGGAGGTTTCTCTGCAGTTTTTGGCGATCTTTCCGTCTTGCCCTGCAAAAATGGGTGCTTGCCGCCGTAAGAACCGGAGCAAGGATCCGGGACAACCTGTTGCCGTTCCGGCGTTTGGTACTCTTCTTTCTCGCCGGCGCGCTTCTTTTGTCGGTACTGGTCTGGGGCTTTTCACGCCGGATAACCGTTAATAAACCGGTTCCCCTCCGTTTGGAAAGAGAGGATCTTTACAGCGAAGATATTTTCGCCGGGGACATGCCGTCACGCGCGTCCGAAGACGAACGCGCGCCCGGGCGCGCACGTGCTCCTGAGGGCGCGGACTTGGCGGAAGAAAAATCCATGGGCGGCACGGTTGATCTCTTCCGGATGCAGGAGGAGATTACTGAACTCCGGCACCGGGTTAAAGAATTGGCGGAAGAGAAAGAAAAGGCCGCTTGGGAAGGAACAGCCGTCCCGGCATTTGGCCGGCCGGTTCAAGGCCGGCTGTTACGCAGCACCGGCTGGCACAGATATGGAAATGAGTGGCGTTACCATACCGGGGTCGACCTTTCCCTTCCGGCCGGGCGAAATGTGATGGCGGCTGCCCCCGGCAAAGTGCGGGAGATCCGGACCGACCCTTTACTTGGCTGGGTGGTGGTAATAGACCATAATGCCGGGTGGAGCAGTTTATACGGTCATCTTAGCGAGGTGATGATCACCCCCGGTTTTCAGGTGCAAAAAGGGACGGTACTGGGGAAAAGCTCCGCCAGTACCTGCGGGCCGGAACCGGGGATCCATTTCAGTCTCTATCACCACGGGAACCCGGTAGATCCGCTTTCCGTTATACCCAGTCTTGCCGATTGACCGGCACACCCGGGGAAAAGCCGGACGGCCAGGGGAAAGGTTGCGTTTATCCTTGGGAAGCTCGCCTGGAAAAGGGAAAAGCAATCCGCCGGTGACCGCCGGAAAAAACCGGCCGGAAAGGCGAGTTTTTGGAAAAGGTATATTGCCCCTGCCCAGCCCATATAATTTACTGATAAAGCGCAAAGGGTGGGGATGATGAAAGATTATATCCAAAAGAGGGTTTTGGACCTCAGTCACTATATAACAGAAAAAAACGCCACCGTGCGACAGGCTGCCGGCTATTTTGGGGTTAGCAAGAGTACAGTTCATAAAGACGTGACCGAAAGATTGCCGGGGATCAATAAGGTTTTGGCCAAAAAGGTCAAAAGGGTTTTGGAGATTAACAAAGCCGAGAGGCATATCCGGGGGGGGGAGGCAACAAGACGAAAATACCAGGCAAAGCTAGAAGGACGCGTAAAAAAAGGAGGATATTCCATTAAAACGTAGAATTCATCATTAAATAATTACTGTTTCACTCCGGAAGGGGAGGGAAGAGAGGATCATGCTTAGTTTAAGTACAGATATTGGGATTGACTTGGGAACAACCAGTACCCTTGTTTACGTGCGCGGTAGAGGAATACTGATCAGGGAACCTTCCGTAGTGGCGCAGGAAATGAAGACCGGTAAGATCCTCACTGTAGGCGAGGAAGCGAGAAAGATGATTGGCCGTACACCCGGGAATATAACGGTGATCCGGCCATTGAAAGACGGGGTAATTGCGGATTATGATATTACCGAGGTCATGCTCAGGCACTTCATTGAAAAAGTCAGTCCCAAACCCCGGTTTTTCCGGCCACAGGTGGTCGTCTCTATCCCTTCCGGAGTAACCAGCGTTGAAAAACGGGCGGTCTTGGAAGCCTCGATGCAGGCGGGGGCAAAACATACCTATTTAATTGAAGAGACAATGGCCGCCGCCATCGGAGCGGGGATCAATGTTTATGAGCCCAGTGGCAATATGATTGTGGATGTGGGCGGAGGAACCACCGGCATTGCCGTCATTTCCCTGGGCGGCATTGTGGTCAGTGAGTCGCTCAGGGTCGGTGGGGACAAGTTCGATGAGGCGATAATTAAATACATAAAAAAAATGTACAACCTGGAGATTGGCGAGAGGACCGCAGAAGAGCTCAAACTGGAGATCGGCTCGGTCTATCCCGAGGGAGAGGGTAAAACCAAGGAAGTTCGGGGGCTGGATTTAGTTACCGGACTGCCGCGGACTATCGCTTTTACTTCAGCCGAATCTTTCCACGCCCTCTCCGACCCGATCACCGCCATCATCGACGGGATCAACGCGGTTTTGGAGCGTACCCCTCCGGAACTGGGCTCCGACATTGTGGAGAAGGGAATCATCTTAACTGGCGGCGGTGCTTTACTGGATGGTTTCGCGAGGCTATTAAATGAAGAGACCGGCATACCGATACATTTGGCGGAGGACCCCTTATCCTGTGTTGTCTTGGGCGCCGGGAAAGTTCTGGAAAGCGGAGAGGGGTTAAAGAGCTGCCTGATTGTGGGCAGCCGGTCTTTATAAAAAAGCGGTTTTATATGAAAATACAGAAAAAGCCGGTTTGTCACCGGCTTTTTTCTTTTCCGGTGAGAATTTACCCGGGGGAAGCTGGAGATCTCTCCGGAAGGGGTGGGGGATATTCTAACCGGGGGCGGTGCTTTACCGGATGGTTTCGAGAAAACTATTAAGTGAAGAGACCGGCGTACCGATACATCTAATAGAGGACCCTTTGTCCTGTGTTGTCCCGGGCGCCGGGAAAGTCCCGGAACACCATAATCGGGTTTAAGCGCGCGCGACACGATTGTGGGTAGCCGGTCTTTATACAAAAAGGCGCTCTTAAGAGAACACGGAAAAGCCGGGTCGTCGCCGGCTTTTTTCTTTTCCGGAAGGGGGTGAAAATTTGTACCGAGGGTTGTATACCGCGGCTAGCGGCATGAACTTGCAGCTGCACCGGCAGGATGCGATCGCCAACAACTTGGCCAATATCGATACCACGGGTTATAAAAAAGATGAAGCCATCGGCCTGTCGTTCCAGGAAAGACTTGTTTATGCCATTGACCGGCAAGGGGTTGCACCGATCGGTTACACCTCCCCCGGGGTACAGGTGGCTGAGGTCTATACGGATCTTCGCCCCGGCAGTTACATGGTGACCGGTAACCCGTTGGATTTGGCCCTTTCCGGGGAAGGGTTTTTCCTGATTGACGGGGCCGGAGGTCCCTACCTGACCAGAAGCGGAAGTTTTACCAGGGATGCCGAAGGTTTTCTGGTGACCGCTGAAGGCGAGTACGTACTGGGCGAATACGGGATCATCCCCTTGCACGGGGAGAAGGTGGTGATCTCTGAAGACGGGACGGTATATGTAGATGATCTGCCGGTGGAAAAGATCCTGACGGTCAGACCGGAAGACCCCGCCGCCATGGAAAAGGTGGGGCATAACCGGTTCCGGCTTCAAGGCGGCTGGCAGCCGGCGGAAGAAGAAACCCTGGTGCTCCAGGGCCAACTGGAAAGGGCCAATGTTAACCCCATTCAGGAAATGGTGAAGATGATCGAGGTGACCAGGGCATACGAGACCAACCAAAGGGCTGTTTTGGTCATGGACGAACTAATGCGGGCAGCAAGCGAGTTGGCCCGCGTTTAAGAGGGAAAGCGGCACGCGCGGGGCGGGCCGTGAAAATCATGAACCCGTGAAAACTGAAAAACTGTTGGACAGGGGCCGGACCGCTTAGCGGAAGCCCAAGAAGTCATCGACCGACTGAGATGACTTCATTCGCCCCCGGAGGGTACGTCTCCGGAGAACGGCGCGCACACAAAGTACGGGCGCACACCGGGCGTAGAGCGCGCGGGAACGTGTGGCATGCGGGACTACCAGTTTTGGTTTGCGTCATACTGATGAGAGAGTCATGCGATGAGGTGCGCGCGTATTCTCGCAGGATACCGCTGCCGGGGGATATAAGGCCGCATCACCCGATGAGGCGTGCGCACGCATGTATCCTCGCGAAGAAAAGCCACCCCTGTCCTTGGCAAGGGTGGCTTATTAATTGCCGAGGCAAAATTTTCAGAGGAGGGGATAGGGATGATTAGAGCATTATGGACCGCCGGGTCAGGAATGAACGCCCAGCAGATGAATATTGACGTTATCGCCAACAACCTGGCGAATGTTAATACCACCGGGTACAAAAAGGTCCGCCTTGAATTCCAGGATCTCTTGTACCAGACGATGCGCGGGGCTGGAACCGTATCAGCGCAAGGCACCATGATCCCCGTCGGCCTTCAGGTTGGCCATGGCGCCCGGGCCGTCTCCAGCAGCCGTGTTTTTACCCAAGGCGACCTGGTCCAGACGAACAACGCTTTGGACCTGGTTATTGAAGGCGACGGTTTTTTCCAGATCCTGATGCCGGACGGAACAACCGCTTATACCCGGGACGGCACATTCAAACTGGATGGTGAAGGGAGAATTACCACTGCCGACGGGTTTCTTTTACAACCGGAGATCACGATTCCGGAGAACGCCACCTCCATAGTTTTCGGAAATGACGGGACAATCAGCATCAGGCTCGAAGGGGAGGACTATTGGGAAGAGATCGGCCAGCTTGAATTGGTCCGTTTCCTCAACCCCGGCGGGCTGGAGAATATCGGTAAGAACCTGTTCCGGGCAACAGCCGCCGCCGGCCGTCCCCAATTTGGTACCCCGGGATTGGACGGATTTGGTTCCATCGCCCAGGGGATGCTGGAGATGTCCAATGTCAAGACGATCGAAGAGATGGTTAATATGATCACCGCCCAGAGGGCGTATGAGATCAATTCCAACGCCATCAAAGCAGCGGATGAGATGTTGCAGGTGGCAAATAGTCTGAAAAGGTAGGAACCGGTAGCGGCGGCCAAGCCTGCGCCGGGTAGTACAGGCAAGTAATGCCGGGATCAGCGATTCCGGAAGAAGGAAAGGGGGAAAAAAAGTGCGAACCAGCAAGGGTCTATTCATTTTCATCCTGGTTCTGCTTTTGGCAGCGCCTGCCTTCTCCCGCGAAACCGGAAAGCCTGTTCGCATTGTTGTTCCTGCCGAAGTTGAAGCGGCGGGAGAAGAGTATTTCTTGGGGGATATCGCTCTTTTGCAGGGAGGTTCACCGGAGATCCGCTCCGGGCTGGCCGGGTTGTCGCTGGGCCGGCCGCCGTATGCGGGGACTTCCCGCTGGTTATACCGGTCATATCTTGAATTGGTTTTACAGCGTTCCGGTTATGCCGCCCGGTCTTATACTCTGGAAATGCCGTCCCAGGTGAAGGTATACGGGGCCGCGCAAAAATTGACCGGGACGGCGCTGGCCGAGACGGTTTATGGATTTCTCGAAAAACGGGCCAAGCCCGAATGGAAAAGCTGGCGGCTGGAGCGGTTGCATCTCCCGGACGAACTTCTTCTCCCTCCGGGTGAAGTACGGGTGGAACCAAAGATCAACAACCCGGGGGAGTTCTCACCCGGCTCCCTATTCTTACGTCTCGAGATTTTCGTCAATGGTGAAAGCTACCGCTTGCTCCCGGTTACCTGCCGCCTGCGGGCTGAGGCCGAAGTCTTTGTCGCCGGTAGGGACCTGGAGAGGCTTACCGTCCTGACGGCTGCGGATTACCGCCGGGAGATCCGGGAGGTGACCGGGGATGAACTCTTAACCCCGCCGGTTCCGGGCGCCTACAGGACCACCAGACCAATACGGGCCGGAAGAATTCTGAAAGCCCGGGATTTGGAACCGGTCCCGGTCATCTGCAAAGGGAGCAAGGTCAGGATTATCGCCCGTGGCAAGGCCTTTTTTGCGGCTGTTGACGGCTTGGCTCAGGAGGACGGTGGTTTGGGCCAGGAGATTGCAGTGAAAAACATCGAGAGCGGAAAGGTGATCCGGGCAACCGTCACCGGATCAGGAGAAGTGGAGGTGGGGTTATGATGATGAGAAGAGAATTATGGGCGGCTCTCGCCATCGCAACGATTTTCCTTTTTTCACTGCCGGTGGGGGCGACTTCCCTCTGGAGTGATGAGAGCCGTGCGGTTTTTGTTAAGAACGCCAGACACCAGGTGGGGGATTTGTTGACCTTGATCATAGTTGAACAGTCCTCCGCCGTTTCCCAGAATAAAAGCCAGGGACAGGAAGATATCAACTTTCACGTGGGACCCGGTGAGGGGTTGTTAACCAATGTCCTTCCTTACCTGGGGGGAGGGGCCGGAAGTTCATACAGCGGCAGCGGATCCACCAATACCAGTTCCCAGTTGAACGCCCGTTTGACCGTGACTGTGGTCGCCATTGAACCGGGGACCGGGAACCTGTTGGTGGAAGGGAGGCAGACGATCAGGATCAACCAGGAGGAACAGGATTTGGTTGTCCGGGGGCGGATCAGGCCCGAGGATGTCAGGGCGGATAATACCATTCTCTCTTCGTATATGGCTGATGCCGAGATTGAATATAAAGGAAAGGGCGCCATCGCCGGCCACAGCCGCCCGGGGCTCATTACCCGTTTCTTCAGCTGGTTGTTTTAGTCTTGGGTGACAGGAGGTGTCTCTCATGAGGAGAAGGTTAAATGCAGGGCTGGTATTGCTCCTCTCAGCGGTCATCTTGTTCTTCTCAACCGCCCCGGCCTTTGCCGAGGAGCCGATACAGCTGAGAGTGAAAGATCTTGCCCGCCTGGAAGGGGTTCGCGAGAACCAATTAACCGGGCTGGGCCTGGTTGTAGGTTTACGCGGGACCGGGGATAGTAGCCGGAGTCAAGCCAGTATGGAGATGGTCTTGAACTTTCTGGCCCGGTACGGGGTTCCGGTAGAACGCATGGCCAATCTGCGCAATGTGGCCGTAGTGGCCGTCTCCGCCGATCTTCCCCCGTTTGCCCGCGGCGGCGACCGGATTGATGTCCACGTCTCCTCAATCGGCGACGCCAGAAGTCTCTCCGGGGGTACGCTTTTACAGACCCCGCTCACCGGTGCGGACGGAAAAGTTTATGCCGTAGCCCAAGGGCCGTTGATTATCGGCGGTTATGCGGTTTACAGGAATAATGAACTCCGGGAGGTAAAGAATCACCCGACAATGGGGACTATCCCCCGGGGGGCGCTGGTTGAACGGGAAGTGCCCATGGAATTTCTCCATGGCGAGAAGGTCCGCCTGGTCTTGAACCGCCCGGATTTTACGACCGCCGGCCGTTTGGCGGCTGTCATCAACGAACGGGTCCAACCCGGCCTTGCCGAGGCAAAAGACGGATCCCTGGTGGAAGTGGCGGTTCCTGTGGCTTACCGGGAGAGTCCGGTGGAGTTTATTTCCCTCCTGGAGGCTTTGCCGGTTACACCGGACAAGGTGGCTCGGGTGATTATTAATGAACGCACAGGGACCGTAGTTATTGATGAGAATGTCCGGGTCTCACCGGTGGCGGTTACGCACGGTTCGATTACGGTCAAGGTCGCGGAGGAAGCCATGGCCTATTACCGTTTTTCCGGGGAAGAAGAGGAAGAAACCGGCGAGGCGTTGGTCATGGCGCGGGAGAGGGTTGCAGTGGAAGAGCAAGGGGGTCCGGTGGTCGCTTTACCGGCAGGGGCAAACCTCGAGGAGATCGTAGAGGTCTTAAATATGATTGGCGCAAACCCCCATGATATTGCCGCAATCCTTATTGCCATCGACCAGGCCGGCGCCCTCCACGGCGTCCTGGAGATCCAGTAGCCGGCGGGCGCGAAGCCGCCGCAGATAGGGGAGTTTAATGCGGCGGGACCTGAAAAGCCATCCCACAGAAATTGCGAAGTTTCGTGCGCGGAGAGGAGTTAAGAACAATGGAGATTAACAGTTACCGTAATCCCGGGATTGACCTCAACCGGCCGGCGGCTTCCGCCGGGGAAGCGATAAACCGGGCCGGGGAAGCCCCCGGCGATGACCTGAGAAAGAAGGCCCGGGAGTTTGAAGCGGTTCTGGTTGAACAGATGTTAAAGGCAGTCCAGCCCCGGAACAGCCTTTTTGGTGCGGGGTTCCAAGGCGACTTTTACCAGAGCTTTTTCCTGCGGGAACTGGCCGCCAGGATCGCAGAACACCCCGGATTGGGGTTGGCGGAGAGCATTTACCGTACTTTAAAAACGGAGTAAACCAAAGGCGCAGGGCAGAGCAGCGGAACAGGCGCTTCGTGCACGCCTGTTTCTACCGGCGGAAAGGATTGGCACGGGAGAAGTTGCGGCAGGGAAATCCGGGAACATTAAGAATATAGATCTCGTTAAGCAATGAAGTAGGCTATATATAGGAACTTATTCAGTTAAGGGGTTTGCCTGCAAACAAGCCGCGCGAAGCCCGTGCTGAAACCGGTGTCACGCAGAGTGAAAAGACGGCAGGATCCGTTTGCCGGGCCGGCTTTTGCGGCAAACCCCATCGTAAAGGAGGAAGTGTTTTGGAAAAAGCCACAACTAAACAGACAGCTACCGGAGGAAAAACCGACAGGCCCGGGAAGAACCCCCGGCAGTTGATTTCCCGCTGGTACAGCCTGCTGTTTTCCGATGATGTTTACAAAAGAATGGCCGGTTTTCTCCTTTGGGGGCTGGTAATTATCGCCGTCACCTGGGTAGTGGCGTTTTTTTGTTTACCCGACGGTGTTCTGGAAAATACTATGATTGTAAAGAAACTCTTTGGGGTCCAGGGCTCGACCCGGCCGGGAGAGTGGGGGTTAAAATGGCTGGGTGAGACCGCCAAGATATTTGGGCGGGAGTTCAGCCCGGAGGAGCTCTTTGACAATTGGGGGAATATCCTGCTGGTGACCGGGAAAATTTTCCTCCATCATTTGGTGGTGGTATTCGCTTTCATCTTTCTTTTCAACCGTTTTCGCATTCGCCGCCTGCCCCTGGGATACCTTTATTTCCTTGTCTACACGATTTTGCTGGGGATAGCGGCGGGAACGGAATCCTACACCTATCCGCCGCAGGGCGATGCGGTCTGGGGTACGATCATTCTTTTTCTCCGTTTTGCCCTTATTGAGTGGTTTGCTTACGGACTGCTGGCGGTGGCCACTCTTAAATGGACCTGGGTTAAGGCCGACTCTCTCTTTAAGGATAGATGGAAAAAGGTTGGACGGTTTTTCTCCTGGCCCGACCTGGTCCAGGATGAAAGGGACCTCTTGATCTTCGGTTTTCTCTTTCTGCTGGTCGCTAATTTTTCCGAAGCGAAATTGATTGTCTTCTACGGCCAGCATCTGCTATGAGCGGGTATTATCGTCATGAGCGAGCATTATTTTACAGTTGAACCCAATTCCGATTTTAAACCCGGCTCCTTCACCACCCGTCTACGGGGCCGGGAATTTACATTTTTAACCGGGGCCGGGGTTTTCTCCCGGGAGCGGGTTGACCCCGGGACCAGGTTATTACTGGATAGCCTGGTCCTCTCCGGTGTAAGGGCGCCTCTTGATCTGGGTTGCGGTTATGGCGTCATCGGGCTGGTCATCGCCGCCGAACTGCCGGAAGTCCGGGTTTTCATGAGCGATCCCAACAAGCGCGCGGTGGCCCTGGCCGCTACGAACGCGGCCCGTAACGGGTTGACCAATGTCTGCATCAAAGAAGGGGAGGGGTTTGTACCGTGGCCCTCCCAAACCTTTGATTTGATCGCCTGTAATCCACCGCTCCGGGCGGGGAAAGCCACTGTCCTGGGTTTGTTTTACGATGCGGCCGAAAGGCTCCGTCCCGGCGGGAGCCTCTGGACGGTGATCCGGACGGCCCAGGGGGCCAAGAGCTATTTCCGGGAGTTGGAGAAGGTCTTTGCCACCGTTGAACTGGTGGCGCTAAAAAGCGGTTACCGGGTCTTGCGGGCGGCAGTAACTCCCGGGTCATAGAAAAGGCGCCCGGGCCGTGCCGATGGCTTTCTCCTGTACCATGCAACCGGATGCCCCGGGTGCACATCCGGGGCAACAAAACACCGCCGGACAGAAAGCGCAGAATACGCGGAAGGAAATGTATACTGCCGGACCGGGTAAAAAGGAAAGGGAGATTTTTTTGCCGGAGGAAAGGACCATTACGGCCCTGCCGCGGCTTGTGGCGGGGCTGGCCGGGGAAGACCGGGAGCTTTTCGGGAGGATTTTTCAAGTAAACACTAGCGCCGGCCGGATTCATCCCCCGCCGGAAATGGAGGAGTGGATAAAAAAAAGATTCGGACCGGCGGACCAGGTCAAAAACCAAGAGATTGTCAGGGTCACCAACCTGATAACCCTGGAAGGCGCCCTTTTTAACCGGCTCCGGGCCGCCCGCCCGGTGGAAGGAAAAATCGCCGGTCCGGTCCGGGAAGAGATCGTTCGTACCCAGGGCGATCCCTTTTGCCACCCGGAGGAACAAACACCGGCCGATACTTTTGGGCGGGTCCGCGGCAAGTATTGTCTGACAGCGAGCAATCTTGCAAAATACGACGGGTACCACGCGGTCATTATTTTTGCTGAACACAACCCCCTGGCGGTTTCCAGGGAAGAGATGGTCGATGCATTTGTCACCGCCCGCCGGTGGGCGGATCTGGTGCGGGAAGAGGACCCGGCGGCGAAGTATTACTTTTTCCTCTGGAACTGCCTTTGGACGAGCGGCGCCTCCATAATTCACGGTCATGCCCAGGCGACGGTGGCCCGGGAAATGCACTACCCCAAGGTGGAGGCTTTACGCCGGGCGATGGTTGCCTACAGGGGAAAATACCGGTCCGGATATTTTGAAGACTTGTACAGGGTCCATGAGGCCCTCGGCTTGGCCTGGAGGTTGGGAGCGGTCAAGGGTTTTGCTTATTTGACGCCGGTTAAGGAGAAGGAGGTCTTTCTTCTTGCCGAAGAACCCGGACCAGAGCTTTACGAAGCCGCCGCGCGGGTGGTTGAGGGATACCGGGCCATCTCCAGTTGGAGTTTTAACCTGGCTCTCCTGCTGCCCCCTTTAGACAAAACGGCTGAAGATTGGGGGGGATTTCCGGCAATAATCCGCATCGTTGACCGGGGGGATCCGGCTCTCCGGAAATCCGACGTCGGGGCGATGGAACTCTTCGCCGCCAGTGTGATTGCTTCCGACCCGTTTTGGGTTGCCGAAAAGATAAAACGGTATCAACTTTAGCGCTGCTTTAATCTGAGATTATGCCGGAGAGCTTTGTCACAGGACAAGAAGTATTTCTTGTTCTTTTTTTGTTCCGTCCTGAAGAAGGTACCTCTTTGTATATCGT